>NZ_JBSHBJ010000013.1:115854-192223 GCF_053611945.1 Kribbella sp. NPDC054772
GGGGGGGGGGGCGGGGGGGCGCGCCCCCCCCCTCTGCCCCGCGCCCCCGCGCCCCCGCGCCCCCCCCGCATCGGGGGGGGGGGCCAACCCCCGCCTAAACCCCCCCCGGCCGTGTGAGGATGAAAGCGTGCTGCTGACGACGCTGTTCTCCTTGCCCACCACCATGGCCCTCGACGTCGACGACGAGGGCCGGCTGCTGGTGCTGTACGACGGCACCGGCACCCGCCAGGTCAACGAGGTCGCACCCGACGGGACGTGGCGTGCACTCACCGACCTCGGTGACACCTGCCGCGGCGCCCGCTTCATCCCGGGCAGCAGCCAGGTGGTCGTCGAGCACGACACCGGCGGCGACGAACGCGGCCAGCTCTCCTTGCTGGACCTGACCGACTCCGGCCTGCCCGCACTGTCCCCACTGGTGCACGACACGCAGTACATCCACCATCTGGTCGCTGCGCGCGCCGGACGGGTTCTCTACACGACGAACCGCCGCAACGGTGTCGACTTCGACCTGGTCGCGCACGAGCTGGCCACCGGCCGCGAGAACGTCCTGTACGACGAGGGCGGCTGGGTGATGGCCGTCGACCCGTCACCCGACGACAAGTGGGTCGTGCTCACGAAGGCCAGCACCCCGGCCAACTCGATGCAGCTCCTGCTGGTCGAGACCTCGAGCCGTGCGGTCACTGAGCTCACCGCGGAAGACGCACACAACGACCAGGGGTCGGTCGCCTGGCTGCCGGACTCGTCCGCGTTCCTGGTGTCCACCAACGCCGATCGCGACCGGATGGCCCTGCGCCGGTACGACGTGGCGAACGGCACCTGGAGCGACCTGCTGGTGGACGACGCCCGCGACGTGGCCGGGTGGCCCTCACCGAACGGCGAGCACCTGTTGGTCGGCGTACTGGAGGACGGGGAGGTGACGCTGGCGCTGCATCGGCTGGAGGACGGGTCGGCGATCGCGTCGCTCGACCTGCCCGCTGGTGGTACTGCCGCGCTGTCGATGGCCACGCCGGATCCGATCTGGTCGGCCGACGGCTCGTTCGCGGCGATCACCTACAACTCGCCGGTGACGCCGCCGACGGTGTTCCGTTTCGTTCCGGGCGGTGAGCTGACCGCGGTCCGGCCGGCCGACCAGCCCGACGTACCGGCTGAGCTGCGGCATCCGGAGAGTCTGCGGGTGCCGTCGTTCGACGGCGAGCAGGTGCCGGTGTTCGTGTTCCGGCCGACCGGTGCGGACCTGGGGTCGACCGTGGTCCACGTGCACGGTGGTCCGGAGGGTGCCGCGCTGCGGATCTGGAGCCCGATCATCTCCGCGCTGGCGGGCGAGGGACACACGGTCGTCGTACCGAACGTCCGCGGCTCGGCCGGCTACGGGAAGCGCTGGTACTCCCTCGACGACCGCGCGTTGCGGCTCGACTCGGTCAAGGACCTGGCCGCGATCAACGCCTGGCTGCCGACGATCGGTGCCGACCCGAAGCGGGCCGCGCTGTGGGGCGGTTCGTACGGCGGTTACATGGTGCTGGCCGGTGTCGCGTTCCAGCCCGAGCTGTGGGCGGCCGGGGTGGACATCGTCGGGATCGCCTCACTGGTGACGTTCCTGGAGAACACCTCGGCGTACCGGCGTTCGATGCGTGAGCGTGAGTACGGCTACCTGGCGACCGACCGCGAGTTCCTGGCGTCGGCGAGCCCGATCAGCCGGGTCGACGACATCCGGGCGCCGTTGTTCGTCATCCACGGCGCCAACGACCCGCGCGTCCCACTGTCCGAGGCGGAGCAGATCACGGCCGCGCTGACGAAGCGCGGCGTACCGTGCGAGCTGCTCGTGTACCCCGACGAAGGCCACGGCCTCGCCAAGCTCACGAACCGCCTCGACGCCTACCCGCAGGCCTTCACCTTCCTGCGTGACCACCTGGGGTAAGGGTGCCGGCGGTCGCGTCGAGCCGTACCGGCAGTCCGAGCGGTACGGCGAGGTTCAACGCGTCATGTCCGATCGCCGCACCCTCCACCATCGGTACACCGAGTGGCTCCAGCCGCTCGCGGATGAGGTCGTCGACGCCGTCGTCGGCATCACTGAAGTCACCGATCACCACACCGGTGGCCTGCTCGAACCACCCCGCCCGCAGCAGCTGCGTCAGCAACCGGTCGGCTCGGTACGACTCCTCGTTGACGTCCTCGAGGACGACGACACCCGCCGGCGGCGCGTAGGTCGGCGTACCGACGCTGGACGCGAGCATCGCCAGGTTGCCGCCGCGCAACGGCCCCTCGGCGACCCCGTCGACCACGGTGCGCGCACCCACCGGTGCGAGCAGGTCGGTGACACTCTCCGGCTCGAACAGCAACGCCCGCAGCCGCTCACGCCCCTCGGCGTTCTCCAACTGCTCCACCGCGGCCGCCATCGGGCCGTGGACCGTCACCAGCCCCCGCGCGTTCAGCGGCTCGTGCAGCGCCGTGATGTCGCTGAACCCGACAAACCACTTCGGTACGGCGACCAGCTCGTCGAGGTCGACGTACTCGAGCATCCGCTGGACGCCGTACCCGCCGCGCGCGCAGAACACCGCGGCGAACTGCGGGTCCAGCCAGGCGTTCCGCAGATCGTCGGCGCGTGCCTTGTCGTCGGCGGCCAGGTACCGGAACCGGTCGTGCCCGGCGAGCACCGCCGGCAGCACGACCACCTCGAGCCCCCAGGACTCGAGGTGCCGCTGCCCGATCGCGAGCCGCGCCACGTCCACTCGCCCGGAAGGCGCCACAACGGCAACCCGATCACCACTCCGCAGCCGCTGCGGCACCACTACGTCTGTCACCCGGCTGAACCTACCAATTGACCGTGATCGTCGTGCTCTTCGAGACCCCGTTCACGGTCACGCCCAGCTCTGCGGTGCCAGGACGCAGCGCGGTGACCTGACCGGTCGCCGGGTCGTACGACGCGACCGCCCAGAAGGGAGCGGTCTTCGCCGGACCGACGTACAGCTGCTGCGAACCGAACCAGTCGGACGACACCGGGAACGCCACCGGAACCCGGCGGCCCTCCTGGACGACGGTCGCCGCCGCCGGACCGGACTGGCCGCGGCGCAGCGTCGCCGGGGCGGACAGCTCGAGCGAATCGACGTGCGGCCGCAGCTCGACCTGGAACCAGGACCGCTCCGGCGCCGACCAGTTCCGCTCGCCCGCGGCCGCCGCGGGCACCTTCGGATCGATCCCGACGAGCGCCCACCCGGTGAAGCCACCCGCGTCCGGAGCGGCAGCCGGCGACTTCCCCGAGTTGCCGGTCAGCGGCAGCAGTACGCCGTCCGTGCGGGTCGCCGCGAACGTCCCGGCGTGCCCCGCCATGTACGCCGCACCCTTGCCGGTCGAGGCCCGGAAATCCGCGAGCCACTTCACGATCATCGCGGCTTCCTTGCGGTCACCGAGCTGCGAGTTCTGCGTCGGCGACGGGTCGTCGATCGGGTGATGCGCCATCACCACGACGTTCTTGATCGACTTGTCCGTGGCGGCCGAGTCGAGCTGCTTGCGCAGGTCGAGGATCTGGTCGAACCCACCGGCCCGCAGCGACCCCAGCGACGAGTCGCGCAGGATGAACCGGGTGCCCTTGTGATCGAACGTGCTGCTCGCGGCGCCGAAGACCTTCTTCCACTCGGACAGGTCGCCCGGCCCGTACGTCTCGTGGTTGCCCGGCACGTAGTGCACCGGCACCTTGCCGGCCACTTCCTCGTCGATGATCTGCTTGGCCAGCGCGATGTCCGGCCCGAACGCCCGGTCGACGAAGTCGCCGTTGATCACCAGGAAGTCGGGGTTCTGCGCGAGGGCCTCGCGGATCGTCCGGCGCGCCTGCTTCACGTAGTCCGAGTTCGGGTCGTCGGAGGTGAACTGCGCGTCCGACATCACCGCGAACCGCCAGCGGCCGCTGGTCTGGACGGTCCCGTCGGTGACCACCATCGGGTCGATCACCTTCGCCGGCGGGTCCATCGTCACCGGCGGCGCGCTGCGCACGGTCAGGTCGTCGATCACGATCCGTCCGGAGTACTGGCGGGTCGGCGAGGTTTCCACGACGTAGATCCGCCAGAACCGCAGCGGCATCGCGAGTCCGGCCGGGATGTCCGCCTCGACGTACTTCCAGCCGGTCCAGTCGATCGTCGCGGCGAGGTTCAGCGTCTGCGCCGTACCACCGGCCGCGTCGTACGCGTTCGCGCGCAGCCACGCGCCCTTGCCGTCGCCGTACACCCAGGCGCCGAGCTTCTGCGGCTGCCCCGGAATCGTCTGCTGCGGGGTCTGCGACAGGTACGCCGCCCGCGTGGCAGTGCTGCCCGTCAGCGAGTAGTCGAGCGCGATCGCCTGACCACCGTCATGCCCCTCCGCGGCGGACCGCGACGCCGTCGCCGCACCGACCGGTACGGCGTTCGCCGCCCACTTGGTGACATCGTCGAGCTCGTCGACCACCGTGCTCGCCAGACCGGCCGTGACGCTGAGCTGCGTGCTCAGCCCGCCGACGGTCGCGGTCACCACGGTCGCCACCGCTTCGTTGCTCAGGGCACTGGCTTCGAACCCATTGCCCTTCGCAACGATCTTGACCTTCGTCGCGTCGTAGCTGAGTTTCACGTCGCGCGGCTCGATCCAGGTCGAGAAGCCGTCGGCGGCGTACCCGTCGATCTCGAAGAAGCCCTTGGCGGCCGTGTCCGCGAGCGACACCTGGCGGCTCGACGGGGCGAGGCGGGCCGGCGTACCGAGCACTGTCATCGGGAACCTTCCGTTCGCCGCACCGCGCGTGGCGGTGACGATCGCGTCGCCTGCCTTGCGGCCGGTGACCACACCGTTCTGATCGACGCGGACGTTACTTCCGGCGTACCAGAGCGGCGTACCCGAGGCGGGGGCGTAGGTCTCGTCGTACCCGGTGGCCTTGAGGACCCGGGTGAGTCCGGTGAGGACGCGCGAGCTGCGGGAGAGGTCGGCGTCCTGGTCGGCCTCGGCGGTACCGGTGGACTCGACGCGGTAGCCGGTGAGCTTGCCGGAACCCTTGACCGGCAGCAGGCCGAGACCGTTCGGGATCAGCCGCTCGCCGCCGTCCGACGGGTCGTTGACGACCTTCGGCGCGGCCTGGCCCGGCGTCCGGGCGAGCATCGTCGAGGAGCCGCCGCCGTCCAGGTTCAGGGCGTCGTCGGCGCCGAGGCTGATCATCAGCTCGCCCATCTCCTTCAGCGACAGGCCGCGGGATCCGGTGGCCCGGCCGTCGACGGTGAGCAGGAACATCCGGCTGCCGTCGGCGTCGAACCCGATCGCGGTCCGCGGCGCGAGGTCGGCGTCCGGCACCGTGGCCGGGACCTTGCCGTCCTTCGCGAGCTGGTAGTTGCCGCTGACTGCGGTCGCGACGTCGGCGGCGTCCGGGCGCAGGCCGTACTCGACGTCGACCTTGTCGCCGATCGCGAACGCGGCCAGCGCGTCGGCGCCCGCCTCGCGTCCGATCAGCGCCTGCTCGCCGGCGGCCAACGGGGTGGTGGCCGGAGTGGTGGCCGAGCTGACGACCACTCCGTCGCGAAGGATCACCTCGCGCACGGTCGGCAGGCCGTCGACGGTCCGGGTCCGGGCCGCGTCGCCCCACTCCGGGGTGTAGAGGCCGATGCCGCCACTGTTGACGGCCGGCGAGTTGAGGTTGGTCAGTGCGAGCTTCGTGGCGCCGTCGGCCGCCGTACCCTGCAGGAAGAGCTGGGCGATCTTGCCGAGGCCGTCCTTGCCGATCACCGCGGTGTCGTTGTGGCCGGCCGCCGGGGCGTTCAGCAGCTTGCCGCTCTGCTCGACGCCGACGCCGAGCGGGGCGGTGGTGTCGTTGATGTCGAAGAAGTCACCGTTCACACCGGCGATCGCACCCTTGCGGGCGAGCTGCTGGCTGAGTGGCTGGCCGCCGGACACCTTGCCGCCGTTGGTGACCAGGTCGACCGTCACACCGTGCTTGTCCAGGTCGGTGTCCAGGATGTCGCCGCGCTGCCAGCCCTTCGGGTCAAGACGCTCGAAGGACGTGTAGTTCACGCCAGGCGCGACCGGTCCGTCGACGCGCGACGTCAGTACGCCGTCCTCGGCGATCGCGGCGTCCGGAATGCCCGGCGTACCGGGCCGGGCGAGCGCTGGATTGACGAGGACGCCGGCCAACAGACCACCAACGCCGAGCGCTGTGGTCAAGGGACGGATGAGCGACACAAAAGCCTCCCCAACGGTGGACGGACGCGGTTATCCGACGCCGCGCGCGCTACCGCCGTGTGAGGCGAAGGTGTACGCCGGTCAACCGACCGGTGACAAAGTAACCCCTGCGATCACTGTGTGGAAGGTTTTCTTCTCATTCCGTCAGTTCGTGCTGACCGGACGACCCGAGGTCTGCCAGGCGTGCATGCCGCCGTCGAGGTTGATCGCCTCCCGGCCGAGCTGGTTCAGGAACTGGGTGGCCATCCCGGAGCGGCCGCCGACCGCGCAGACGCAGAGCACCTTCTGGTCCACCGGCACCTCGCCGACGCGCTCCTGCAACTCACCGAGCGGGATGTGGTTGGCGCCGTCGATGTGCCCGCGGTCCCACTCGTCCGGCTCGCGGACGTCGAGCACGAACGCCTCCGCCAGCAGGTCGTCGTCGAGCTCGGCCACCACTACGGAAGGAATCTCCTGGTTCCGGAACATGCCGCCAAGCATGGCAGACCCGTCCAACGATCGCTTGGCCGGTTTCGGAAGGCGGTTGCCCTGCGGACGGGATAACCGATTGACGGGGGCGGGCGGATTTCGGATGGTGGCTCGGAGGAGGCTGCGGTGGCACTGATTCAGGGGATCCCGGGGGAATTCGAGCCGCAACCCTGGGGAGAGGCGATTCTGCGGAGTCACAAGCTCCTGCTGCTCCGGATCGCCCATCGGCCGGCGGATGACGAAGTACGCCTGCCCGGCCTGGTCACCATGCCGCTGCATGTTGTCGAAGACCACACCGGCCGGGCGCTGACCTGGCGTCGAGACGGTGCCGACCTGGTCGTCCGACTGCCCGACTCCGGCGATCCGCCGGTCGTCCGCGTCGCGCTGCAGGGCAAGCTCCGGATCGTCCCGCCGGACACGGTCACCGCGAACGCGGACGGCGTCTGGGACGTCACCCCGGCAGGTACGACGGCGCATCTCATTGCCCGCCGCGCCGCTGATGTCGCCATCCGATTCGTCGGCATGGTGGAGCCGGACAGCCGGCACCACATCCGCCTGGCCGGCCGCCGGTACGGCGTGACCGGTCAGCAACTCACCCGGACCACGGTCGGACCGTTCCCGATGCCGGCCGACCGGGTCGTCCCGTTGCCCGTCCCGACCGGAGTACGGCGAGTGCTCGTCGCACCCGTCGGGACAGTGCTGGCGTCGATCCACCCGGGCCGCGACGAGATCACCGTGGTGGTGACCAACTTCGGCCGTACGCCGGTCCGCGGCGAGGTCGAACTCCCGTTGCCGACCGCATGGTCCGCGACCGAGCAGTACTGGACGTTCGACGATCTCGAGCCCGGGCGGTCCGTCGGATGGGTCACGCGGGTCGCCGGTCCGGACGGCGATCACGAACTGCGGGTCCGGTTGGAGGCGGGACGCCGCTCGGCGTCATCACCGTACGTCGTTCACCTGTGACCGCTTGCATTCTGAGAGCGCTTCACCTCTACTGGCAGTGATCGATCTCCCGCCCCGATCGAGGAGTCACGCATGCGCAGAACCACCGCCGCCACCCGTCTGCTCGCCGCCGGAATCCTGCTGGTCACCGGAGCCGTAGTCACTCCAGCAGCAGCCGCTCCAGCCACAGCCGCCCCCGCCGCCGCTACCGGTCCCGCTGCGACCACCGCCGTACGGGCGCCTGCGCTGCCGGCGAAGGCCCGCGCCGGTGCGCTGGACGCGACAGGGTATTGGACCGCTGAGAAGCTGCGGACCGCCATCCCGGCCGACCTGCCGTCCGGAACCGCCGGAACGCCTTTGAAACAAGGGACTTCCAGTGGGATCGCGTCGAAGCCGGTCGCACCGCTCAGGAACAAGGCCGCCAACGAGGCGGTCCCGAGTACGGCCGGGAAGCTGTTCTTCACCGACAACGGGCTGGACTACGTGTGCTCGGCGTCCACCATCAACAACGGCTACAAGAACCTGATCATCACCGCCGGGCACTGCGTCCACAGCGGGCAAGGCGGCGCCTGGCACTCGAACATCGTGTTCGCGCCGGCGTACTACAACGGCCAGTCGGGCTACGGCCTGTGGAACTGGAGCCAGGCGCGCGCGTTCAACTCCTGGATCAACAGCAGCGACTTCAGCCACGACCAGGCGTTCGTCACGCTCCAGCAGCGCGACGGCGCGAACCTGATCGACGCGGTCGGCGGCAACGGGCTCGTCTGGGGCAACTCGACCAGCCAAGCGGGCACCCGGATCTGGGGCTGGCCGGCCGAACCGCCGTACAACGGTGAGGTGCCGTACTACTGCGACGGCACCACGTACGCGTGGAGCGGTTCGGACGCGGCGCTGACCTGCTCGATGAACGGCGGGGCGAGCGGCGGCCCCTGGCTGAAGGACCGCATCGACGCCAACCTCGGGTACGTGTTCGCCGTGACCTCACGCCGGACCACGAGCGGTACGCCGACGTTGCTGTCGACACCGAACACGCCCGACGTGAAGACCATGTTCGACCAGATGACGACCTAGGCGGCTTCGAGGAACCGACATCGGCAGCTCGACAGTACGTATACGTCCACTGCCGGCCACGGCCCCGCTCACGCACGCCTCACGCCGACCCCCGACCACCGACACTTCCTGTCGAGCTGCCGAAACCTTCACCCCGACGGAGTACTAGCTCGTCTCGACCTGCTCCTCGGCCTTCGGCTCGATCGTGTCCTTGGCGGGCAGGCACTTGCCGAGGTTGATGAAGAAGAAGATCAGGCCGAGGGTGATCGTGATGTGCCCCAGACCGGAGATCCCGTCCAGCGCGGGCCCGGCCTGGTGGCCCAGCACGGTCATCGTGCCGCGGAGCAGCATCATCCCGACCGTGAGCGCGAGGCCGGCGTTGTAGACCCAGAAGAACGCGTCGAACAGCTTGCCCGCGGTCAGGGTGAACAGCTTCTCCAGCGCGAGCACGATCAGGAAGAAGAGCATCCCCAACGCCAGGATGTGGGTGTGGACGACGCCGAGCTGGGAGTCGCCGGTGAAATCGTTGAGTTTGGTGAGCTCGCGGTAGTACAGCCCGCTGATCAGCCCGAGAATCATGTAGACGTGTGCTGCCACGTAGATCTTCCGCATGGGCGGGAACCTACTACTTGAACAGCCTCGGCATCCTTCGATTACTTGAGCAGCTTCGACATCCTGCGGTCGGCCAGCGGCTTGCCGCCGGTCTGGCAGGTCGCGCAGTACTGCAGGGAGGAGTCGGCGAAGCTGACCTCGCGGACGATGTCACCGCAGATCGGGCACTTCTGGCCCTTCCTGCCGTGCACCCGCAGGCCCGACTTCTTCTCCCCCTTCAGGTCCTGGACCGCGAGGCCGGCGGACCGGTCGACGGCGTCCTGGAGGGTTTCGCGCATCGCGTCGTACAGGATCTTCAGCTCGTCGTCCGAGAGGTTCGACGCGGGCTTGAACGGGCTCATCTTGGCGACGTGCAGGATCTCGTCGGAGTAGGCGTTGCCGATCCCGGCGATCACCGACTGGTTCCGCAGGACGCCCTTGAGCTGGACCCGGCCGGCTTTCTGCAGGATTGCGCCGAAGTCGTCGAGCGAGAGAGTGAACGGGTTGGGGCCGAGGCGGGCGATGCCGGGCACCTCGTTGACGTCGCGGACGACGTACACCGCGAGCTTCTTCTGGGTGCCGGCCTCGGTCAGGTCGAACCCGGAGCCGTCGTCGAGCACCGTCCGGAGCGCGATCGGGCCCTTCCCCGGGCGCACCAGGCCGGTGTTCTGCTCCTCTTTCCAGCGCAGCCAGCCGGCCCGCGCCAGGTGGATCACCAGGTGCACGCCCTGCGCCGAGATGTCCAGAAACTTCCCGTGCCGCGCCACGTCGTCGATCAACAACCCGACCATCGCCGAGATCGGCGGGTCGTACGTCTTCAACGCGCTGATCGCGGTGATGTCGGCCCGCACGAACGCATGCCCCACCGCCCGCTCCCGCAGGAACGCAGCCAGCGACTCCACCTCAGGCAACTCAGGCACCACCCCAGTGTGCCCGACACCGCCGACGCTTTCCCCTCTCTTGCCAAATCCGCCCCCATCCCCCACCGTCACACCGTGCCGGCCCTACCCACCTTCCGCTATCACCCCGACCCCCTCGCGACCGGCGAGATCACCCCGAGCGAGGGTCAATGCCGGGCCTGCGGGCAGGCCCGCGGCTACTTGTACGTCGGCCCGGTCTTCGCGAAGGAACGGGTCGTCGACGAGCTGTGCCCGTGGTGCATCGCCGACGGCTCAGCGGCCGCGCGCTTCGAGGCGCACTTCACCGACGACTACGGCGTACCGCGGGATGTGCCGGGCGCTGTCGTCGACGAGGTGACGACGCGGACGCCCGGGTTCCACGGCTGGCAGCAGGAGCGCTGGCTCTACCACTGCGCCGACGCGGCGGCGTATCTCGGGCGGGTTGGGTACGACGTGCTTAAGCGGCACCCGGAGGCGGTGGAGATGTTGGTTGACGAGAACCGGGCGTATTGGTCAGTGGAGAGGTGTGAGGAGTACGTGCGTCAGCTGACCGCCGACGGAGAGGCGACCGGGTACCTGTTCAGGTGTTTGGGGTGCGGGAGATACCTGGCGTACTCGGATATGGCCTGAGGGGACGGTCCGGTGGATTACCCATGGTGGGTGGTTGTGGGGGCGGGTAGGTTTTTGGGCAAGAGCTGAGGAGGCCCTGATGGGGTTTGTCAAGACGTTGGTGAAAGGCGCCGTGGTCGCCAAGTTGGTGCAGGTTGCGCAGCGGGAGCTGAGCAAGCCGGAGAACCAGCAGAAGATCAAGCAGGCGGTGCAGAAGGTGCAGCAGCGCCGGGCTCACTGAGCTGGTTTGTGCGCCTGCAGGGTGTAGGTGGCGGCCAGGCGACTGGGCTTCTCGGTCAGGCGCCACTCACCCTCGGCGTCCTCGGTCATCAGACCGGGGAGGGCGTTCCACGGGGCACTGTCGTGCTCGGTGAGGGAGTCGAACACAAAGCCTGACTTCTGGAGGGCCGTGATGATCTCGCCGAGCCCGTGGTTCCACTCGTGCGTCGTGGTCGCCTCGAACTCGATGTCCGTGTCGACGTACGTGCCACCTTCGTCGTACACGAGCGGCTCAGCGGTCTCGAAGTACGAGTACCGCACCTCGGCGACCTCGTCACCCGCGTCGAGCGCCCACAGCATCGGGTGCCCCTCGCGGACGAACAGCCGCCCGCCCGGCTTCAGCAACCCGGCGACCACGTCGGCCCACCGCTGGATGTCCGGCAGCCAGCACAGCGCCCCGATCCCGGTGTAGACGAAGTCGTACGACGCCGCGCCCAGCACCTCCACCGCGTCGTACGCGTCGGCGACGTGGAAGTCCATCGACAACCCGAGCCGTTCCGCGAGCGACCGGGCCTGCTCGATCGCCGGCGCCGAGAAGTCCAGCGCACTCATCCGCGCCCCGAGCCGCGCCAGCGACACGGAGTCGGTGCCGATGTGGCACTGCAGATGCACACCGCGCAACCCGGTGATGTCCCCGAGCCGCGGCCGGTCGAACCGCACCACCCCACTGAGGTACGACGGGTCGCTCAGGAACTCGTCGACGTGGTAATCCGGTGACGCGACATGCGCCGGTACCCGCTCGTCCCAGTTGGCCCGATTGACATCCAAATAGTCACCCACAGCCCAGAGGGTAGATGAAACTCCACCCCATCTGGAGGGGTTTTTACGACTGTGCGCGGAGCGCTGCGCTGATGTGCTGGAGCGCATGGGCCAGGTACTGGATCGGACGCGTATTCAGGACATCGACGCGCTGCGTGGTTTCGCCCTGCTGGGCATCTTGATCGTCAACATCACCTTCGCCGCCTCGGGTTTCCCGATCCACGTCGCGCAGGATCCGGCGTACGACTCCTGGCTCGACCACTCGGTGCACTGGGTCTCGTCGGCCTTCGTGGACATGAAGTTCTATCTGCTGTTCTCGTTCCTGTTCGGGTACAGCTTCCAGCTGCAGATGCAGGCGGCGCAGCGTGCCGGTGCCGCGTTCAAGCCGCGGATGCTGCGGCGGCTCGGCGGCCTGTTCGTGCTCGGTGCCCTGCACGGCGTCTTCCTGATCACCGGCGACATCCTCAGCGTCTACGCCATCATCGGCCTGGTCCTGCTGGGCATGCGCCGGGTGAAGGACCGTACGGCGCTCATCGTGGCCGGCCTGATCTACGCGTACCTCTTCGTCACCCTCGGGATCGCAGCGCTGTTCGTGGATTCGGCCGCGATCCTGGACCCGCCGACGGCCGTCGCCGCGGCGCAGGAGACGACGGCGAATCTGGCGGGCTCGTTCAGCGATGTGATCGGCGAGCACGTTCGCGCGCTCCCGACGTACGGACTCTCGCTGCTGACTGTCCAGGGACCGACGACGCTGGCCGCGTTCCTGGTCGGCATGGTCGCCGGCCGACGGCGGCTGCTGCAGTACGTCGACGGCTCCGACGCGATGCTGCGACTCATCCAACTGGTCGGCTTCGCGATCGGTATCACCGGCGGCATCGTCTACGCGTCCGGCGGCAACGGCGACACCAGGTCGGTGCTGATGAGTGTGATGACAGCGCCGTTCCTCGCGGCCGCGTACGGCGCGACGCTGCTGAGGTTCATGCACACCGACCGAGGGGAAGACATCCGCCGCCTGCTCGCCCCCGCCGGCCGGATGGCGCTGTCGAACTACATCGGCCAGTCGGTGGCGACCGTACTGATCTTCACCGGCGTCGGATTCGGACTGGTGGGTCAGGTGTCTCCACTGGAGACGCTGGGCCTCGCGGTCGGGATCTTCGTCGTCCAACTGATCCTGAGCCACATCTGGCTGAACAGCTTCCGCTACGGCCCGGTGGAAGGCGCGCTGCGGGCGGTCACGAACGCGACCGCCCCCAGTTGGCGCAGAACACTCGATCAGGCCGCGTGACGGCCGTGGTCGGTGAACAGCCGGGCGGTGCGGATGGCGTGCACGGTCCCGGTCGTCGAAGCGGGCTTGTGGTTGAAGGGCTTGGCCGCACCGCCGAGGGCGAGCAGGTCGAGCTTGGTCCGGGCCAGATCGCGGTCGTCGTCCGCCCAGGTGCCGCGCGGTCCGGCGGCCGGACCGGTCGAGTGGCGCCTGTTGCTGATCTCCAGGGCCGCGATCACGGCCAGCGCGATGACTACGAGAAGAATATATCCGGTCATGGCAGTAATACTTCTACCAATCATATTCTGCCACCAGTGGCACTATTGACATACATGCACAAATTCCTGCCATACTGATCAGATGCTCCAGAAGATCGCTGTCGTCCTGATGGAGGACGTCGCCCTGTTCGAGTTCGGGGTGCTGGCCGAGGTCTTCGGGCTGGACCGCACCGACGACGGTGTGCCGCCGTTCGACTTCAAGGTGTGCTCGACCACGCCTGGCGTCCCGATGGAGACCAGCACGCACTCCCAGGTGATCGCGCCGTACGGGCTGGAGGAGCTCGAGGATGCCGACCTGATCGGCATCCCGGCCACCACCTGGCGACACGAGTACGACGAGCAGGTCCTGGACGCGCTCCGGAAGGCGAACGCCCGCGGCGCGATCCTGCTCACGGTCTGCTCCGGCGCCTTCGTGCTCGGCGCCGCCGGCCTGCTCGACGGGCGCTGCTGCACCACCCACTGGCGGTACGCCGACAAGTTCACCCAGCAGTTCCCGACCGTGAAACTCGACCCGGACGTGCTGTTCGTCGACGACGGCGACATCATCACCAGCGCCGGTACCGCGGCCGGGATCGACGCCTGCCTGCACCTGGTCCGCCGCGAGCTCGGCAGCGCGGTCGCGACCCGGATCGCCCGCCGGATGGTCGTCCCGCCCCAGCGCGACGGCGGCCAACGGCAGTACGTCGAGGTGCCGGTGCCCGAGTCGTCCAGTGAGAGCCTGCAGCCGGTCCTGGACTGGATGGTCGACAACCTGGCCATCGAGCACACGGTGCCTGCGCTGGCCCGGCGCGCCCAGATGTCCGAGCGCACCTTCGCCCGCCGCTTCGTCGCCGAGACCGGTACGACGCCGCTCAAATGGGTCACCACCCAGCGCGTCCTGCGCGCCCGGACGCTGCTCGAGCAGACCCGGATGGGGATCGAGCAGATCGCCTCCGAGTCCGGGTTCGGCACCGCCGCGCTGCTGCGGCACCACTTCCGCCGCGTGGTCGGCGTACCGCCGCAGGACTACCGCCGGACGTTCCAAACTGCCGGCTGATGTGATCAAGACATCACCTGGCGGATTTGCATCGCCACCCCCTGCTCTGCCTAAGGTCACGAGGGGGTAACGGCCGAGACGATCGGCGAGCGATGCGTAGATGGAGTGAGTTTGACGACGCCGGACTCCCGCCCGGAGAAACCCGCCCGCAGGCTGAGCTGGGACGTGGTGCGAGTAGTCGCCGTACTCGCGGTGATGTTCACCCACACGACGTACATGGGTCCGTTCCTGCACCCAGAGCTCGGGGCGCCGCTCGGCAAGTACCCGTTCCAGGTCGGCGCCAGCATCCTGCTCGTGATCAGCGCGTACTTCGTCTGCGTGACGATCCGGAGAGGCTCGACGCACCGCTGGTTGTGGCGACGGGTCTGCCGGGTGCTCCCGCCGTACCTGATCGCGGTCATGTTCACGTACCTCGTCCTGGTGCGCTTCGGCCCGAGCAACTGGATCCTGCCGACCCGGCATGACCTCTGGGGCAACCTGACACTGGCCGCCTCGTTCGACCCGACCGTGCAGCTCATCGACGGCTCGTACTGGACGCTCCCGCTGCAGCTGATGGCGTTCGCCGCCGCGGCGCTGCTCTGGCCCCGCGGCCTCGGCCAGCGGATCACCACGCTGCTCTGGATCATGATCCTCGCGCCGGTCGCACTGCAGTGGCACGACCGGATCGGCCACAGCCCGATCTGGGTGATCCAGACCTGGAACGGTCTCGGCCTGCACCGGCTGCAGCTGTTCGCGGTCGGCATCGCGATCTGGCTGTGGTCGCAGCGCCGGATCGGTGTCGTCCATCTCGGCGCCCTGATCGTCGCGACCGTCTTCGCGCAGCACGCGCACACCTCGGACCTACCGTCGTCGCTCGGTATCGGCGCGCTGCTGGTGATCGTCGCGCTGGCCGCGCGCGGCCCGGACTGGACGGTGTTCGCCCGGTTCCGGCGGCCGATCCACTTCCTCGCCCGGATCTCGTTCGGGCTGTACCTGCTGAACCAGGTGATCGGCTACCTGATCGCGTACCGGCTGATGCAGCTCGGCGCGGACCGGTTCGTGCAGATCACCGGCGCGGTGGTCGGCGTGATCGGGCTGGCCTGGCTGCTGACGAAGTACGTCGAGGAGCCGGCGTACCGCGCGCTCGCCTCGCTCCGGGTCCGCAGCCTCCCGGCCCGGGCGTTCGCCTGGCTGAATACTTGACATCGGATACCCGTGAACTAATACTCGATTTCGAGTAATCGAAATCGAGGAGGGGTCATGGCTAGAGGGCATCTGAGGACTCTGCGCCGTAGCGAGCAGCGCCGCACAGTAGGCGGAGAGTCCTCAGATGCCCTCTAGGCGCAAGGTCGGCAATCCGCTGGCGTTCGCGGTGCTCGGGAGTCTGAGTGAGCGGCCGATGCACCCCTACGAGATCTCCACGACGCTCCGGGCCCGCGGCAAGGACCAGAGCATCAAGGTCAACTACGGCTCGCTGTACTCGGTCGTCGCAGCGCTGCAGAAGCACGGCTTCATCGAGGCGCTCGAGACGGTCCGCGAGGGCAACCGGCCGGAGCGGACCGTCTACCGGATCACCGAGACCGGGCACGCCGAGTTCAACGACTGGCTCGCCGAGCTGGTCGGTACGCCGTCGCGCGAGTTCCACCCGTTGGAGGCCGGGCTCGCGTACCTCCCCGGTCTGCACCCCGACCGTGCCGTCGAGCTCCTCGACGAGCGGCTCAAGGTCGTCGACGCGGAGATCGCGGAGACGACCGCGGTACACGATCAGATGGCCGCGACGGAGTTCCCGCGGATCTTCTGGATCGAGTCCGAGTTCCGGCTGGCGTTGCTGCGGGCGGAGTCGGCGTACGTCCATCAACTCGTGGAGGAGATCCGGACGGACACGCTCGGCGGCGCCGAGTTCTGGCGCAAGGCCTGGAACGTCTACCTGACCGAGGGCATCAGCCCGGCCGAGCAGCTGAAGGATCCACTGAAGTACTTCGGGCAGGAGTTCACCTGGATGCAGGCGATTCCGCCGGAAGCCCAGTAAGAAAGCACAGTAAGAGAAAGACGGCCCTCGACCCACGGTGCGGCAACACCAGGGCCAAGGGCCGCAGTTCCTCGAGTCGGTCCGAAGACCTGGCACCCAAGGCGCAACCATCAGGATAGGCCAGCCTTCCGACCGGCTCCCGCGCAAAGGGAGTCCACTGATGTCCACGCATGCCATCGAGGCGACCGACCTGGTCAAGACGTACCCGGCCGGCCGCAAGAATCCACCGCTCCGCGCGCTCGACGGCCTGACCGTCAGCGTGGCCGACGGCGTCGTCCTCGGCCTGCTCGGGCCGAACGGTGCCGGCAAGTCCACCACCGTCAAGATCCTCACCACACTGTCCCGCGCCGACTCCGGCAGCGCCAAGGTCGCCGGGTACGACGTGATTCGCGAACAGGACCGCGTCCGGCACGCGATCGGCTACGTTCCGCAGAAATCCAGCTCCGACCCGATGGCCACCGGCCTGGAGAACCTCGTACTCAGCGGCCGGATCTTCGGCCTGTCCCGGTCGCAGGCGGTGCAACGCGCTCGCGAACTTCTGGAGCGGTTCGGCCTGGCCGAGCATGCCGATCGGCCGGCGCGGACGTACTCCGGCGGCATGCAGCGCAAACTCGACGTCGCGCTCGGACTGGTGCATCGCCCCAAGGTGCTGTTCCTCGACGAGCCCACCACAGGTCTCGACCCGGAAGCACGCGCCGACCTGTGGAACGAAGTACTGCGGCTGTCGGGGCAGGAAGGCCTGACGGTCCTGCTCACCACGCACTACCTGGAAGAGGCGGATCGGCTCGCCGGTCAGCTCGCGATCGTCGACCACGGCAAGATCGTTGCCGAGGGCACCCCGGACGCGCTGAAGTCCGCGCTGCGCGGCGACTCGGTGCAGGTCGAACTCGTCGACCCGGACACCGACGGCGACGTCCGGACCCTGCTCGCCCAGTTGCCCGGGGTCGGCGAGATCGTTGTCGAGGGCAACACTTTGCGAGCTCGGGTCGATCGCGGCGCCACCGCCGTACCCGCGGTGCTCGGAGTGCTGGAGGACAAGGCGGTTCCGGTGATCGCGGTCACGATGTCGCGGCCATCGCTGGACGATGTGTACCTGCAGTATACCGGCCGGTCCTTCAAGATCGCGGAGGAGGCGGCATGATCGCGCACACCGGACTCATCCTCGGGCGCTGGACGCGGGCGTCGTACCGGCAGCCGGCGTTGATCGCGTTCACGTTGGTGCAACCCGCGATCTGGCTGCTGCTGTTCGGGCAGCTGTTCCAGGGGGTCGTGCGGATCCCGGGCTTCGGCGACTCGTCGTACATCGCCTTCCTGACCCCGGGGATCGTGATGATGACCGCGCTGATGACGAGTGGCTGGAGCGGTACGTCGTTCGTGCAGGACATGGAGCGCGGCGTGATGGACCGGATGCTGGCGTCGCCGGTCAGCCGCGGCGGGCTGATGACGGGGCAGCTGCTCAGCAACGCGACGACCACGTTCATCCAGACCGTGCTGGTGTTCGCGATCGGGTTCGCCGCCGGTGCGCGGTACGACGGTGGGATCGGCGGCTACCTGGTCACGATCCTCGCGTCGGTGCTGGTCGGGCTCGCGTTCGGTTCACTGTCGAACGCGGTCGCGCTGCTCACCCGGCAGCAGGAGGCGCTGATCGGGATCTCGCAGTTCGTCTCGCTGCCGCTGACGTTCATGTCGTCGATCATGATCGACCCGGAGGTGGCGCCGCACTGGGTGAACGTGGCAGCTCGCTACAACCCGGTCGACTGGGCCACGGTCGCCGCCCGCGGCGCGCTGACCGCCGACCCCGATTGGTCGTCGGTCTGGCGGCACTGCGGCTACCTCCTGGCCTTCACCCTGATCGTCGGCTGGCTCTCGACGCGCGCCTTCCGCACGTACCAGCGCTCGGTCTGAGGCGCGACCCGGACCTGCGCCACTCACTAACCTCCCGCGCGCTGTTCACGGCAGGCTCATCCGCCGCCCGGATCAAGGCGCCGGCGGCGGTTGGTGAGTGGTGCGGGTCCGCCTCACCGAGCGAGGGCGGCGGCGTACCAGGGCTTGATGACGCCGTCGATGATCGCGAGGCGTTCGTTGAACGGGATGAACGCGGACTTCATCGCGTTGATCGCGAACCAGCGGAAGTCCGCGAGACCGTAGTCGAAGGCCTCGGCGAGCAGCGCGAGTTCGCGGCTCATCGACGTACCGCTCATCAGGCGGTTGTCGGTGTTCACCGTGACCCGGAAGCGGAGTTTGGCGAGCAGGCCGATCGGGTGGTCGGCGATCGACTCGGCGGCGCCGGTCTGCAGGTTCGAGCTCGGGCACATCTCCAGCGGGATCCGGCGGTCCCGGACGTACGCCGCGAGTCGCCCGAGCTCGGCCTTCTCGCCGGTGCCGTCGTAGCTGATGTCGTCGATGATCCGGACGCCGTGACCGAGCCGGTCGGCGCCGCACCACTGGATCGCCTGCCAGATCGACGGCAGCCCGAACGCCTCACCGGCGTGGATCGTGAAGTGCGCGTTCTCGCGCTGCAGGTACTCGAACGCGTCCAGGTGCCGGGTGGGCGGGAAGCCCGCCTCGGCTCCGGCGATATCGAAGCCGACCACGCCGGCGTCCCGGTAGGCGACCGCGAGCTCGGCGATCTCCCGCGACCGGGCCTTGTGCCGCATCGCGGTCAGCAGCTGGCGCGCGACGATCGGCCGCTCGGCGACCGCCATCCCGTGCTCGAACCCTTCCCGGACCGCGTCCACGACCTGCTCGAGGGTGAGGCCGCTGTTCAGGTGCTGCTCGGGGGCGTACCGAACCTCGGCGTACACGACCCCGTCCGCGGCGAGGTCCTGCACGCACTCGCTCGCAACCCGCTTGATCGCCTCGGCGGTCTGCATCACCGCGACGGTGTGGTCGAACGTCGCGAGGTACCGCTCCAGCGACCCCGAGTCCGCCGACTCGACGAACCACGCACCCAACTCGGCCGCATCCGCCCGCGGCAACGGATGCCCGATCTCCCGCGCCAATTCCAGCACCGTCTCCGGCCGCAGCCCCCCATCCAGGTGATCATGCAAAAGCACCTTCGGCGCCGCACCCAACTCCTCCGGACTGATCATCTGGCCATAGTGCCATCCGGCAAACGTTCAAGACTTGTGGTGGTGGGGGTGTCATCGTGGGGAGATGGTGAGGCGGTTGCGTGGGCGCCCGGAGTGGGAGTTCTTCGGGGTGTTGCCGCGGGCGGATCGTGGGTTGGCCGCGGCCTGGTGGGGGTTGGTGCTGGCGCGGGGGGCGTTGCCGGCGGTGTTCGCGATCGCGATGGGGCAGATGGTCGGCGCGGTGCAGCACGGTTCCGCGCTGGCGGGTCCGTTGGCGTTCATGGGTACGACGTTCGTTCTGCTGCAGGTGTTGACGCCCGTACATCAGGCGGTCAGCGCCAACCTCGGTAGCCGAGTGTCGGCGTACCTGAACGACGAACTCGCGAGGGCGTGTGTCGGGCCGCCGGGGATCGGGCATCTGGAGGATCCGGAGCTCAGCGAGGATCTGACGGTGGCTCGCGAGTTCGACCGCGGGCAGACCGGTCCGCCGATGTACCTGAACGTCGACTTCGTCGCGGGCAGCCTGGTCGAGCTGATCGGCGGGATCGCGTCCGCGGTGGTGCTCTTCGGGTTCACCTGGTGGGCGCCGCTGCTGCTCCTCGCCGCGTGGACGGCGACGCATTGGCTGCTCCGCGAGAGCGGTGTCTGGCGGGACCGGAACACCGCCGAGGTCCGCGCGGCGCAGCGGCACGCGAACTACGCGTACGTGTTGGCGGTCGCGCCGGACGCTGCGAAGGAACTGCGCCTGTTCGGCCTCGCCGACTGGACGGTACGACGCTTCACCGAGCGCCGTCGGCGACTCTTCGAGCTGCAGTACGCCGCGACGCGATTGCGGGAACGCCCCATGATCTGGAGCCTGCTGATCGTGGTGGTGGCCAACGGTCTGGTGTTCTGGGCGCTCGGTGCGGCGGCGATCGACGGGAGCCTGCCGCTCGATCGGCTGGTGGTGTTCGCGCAGGTCGCGATCGGCGTCGGCATGATCGCGTTCGGCGGCCTGAACTGGGCCCTGGACGGCGCCGCCGCCCCGGTCGCCGCCGTCAACCGGCTCGAGCCCGCGATGGCCCCGGCCGGTGCGCTGTCGCCCGGTCGCGGCCTGTCCACCGCGCGCCACGGCGCGGTCGCGATCGAACTCCGCGGTCTGAGCTTCCGTTATCCACAGGCCGAGCGAATGGTGTTCGACGGGCTCGACCTGACGATCCCGGCCGGCTCGTCGCTGGCTGTCGTCGGTCAGAACGGCGCCGGGAAGACCACGCTGGCCAAGCTGTTGTGCCGGCTGTACGACCCGGAGTCCGGGACGATCCGGATCGACGGCGACGACCTGCGGGACCTCGACGTCGACACCTGGCGGACCCGGGTCGCGGCCGTCTTCCAGGACTTCCTCAAACTCGAGCTCCCCCTGCGGGACAACGTCGCGCCGGCCGGCGCCCCCGAAGCGGACATCCGCGCGGCGCTCGCCGACGCCGGCGCCGCGGACCTGGCCGACCTGGACACCCGCCTGGCCACCGGGTACGGCGATGGCACCGACCTCTCCGGCGGTCAATGGCAGCGCGTCGCCCTCGCGCGAGCGCTGTGCGCCGTACGGCAGGGCGCCGGACTGGTCCTGCTCGACGAACCGACCGCCCAGCTGGACGTACGCGGCGAGGCGGCGATCTTCGACCGGATCCTGACCGCGACCCGCGACGTCACCACGATCCTCATCTCGCACCGGTTCTCGACGGTCCGGCACGCCGACCGGATCTGCGTCCTGGAGCACGGCCGGGTCGTCGAGCTCGGCAGCCACGACGAGCTGATGGCGCTCGGCGGGCGGTACCGGACGATGTTCGACCTGCAGGCGCAGCGCTTCGCGGCCGAGGTCGACGAGGAAGGGCTGAGCTATGACACGCTCTGACGACCTGCCCAAGGCGCTGCCCGCGATGTGGCGGCTCTGCAAGCTGGGCTATCAGCACGAGCCCGGGCTGCTGGTCGCCGCCTTCGTGATGACGCTGCTCGCCGCCTTGCCCGATGCCCTGCTCGCGTTGTGGCTCAAGGTCCTCGCCGACGGAGTCCTCGACAGCGACAAGCGCGCCGTCGTACTCGCCGCGACCGGTCTGGCGTTGTCCGTGACGGCGACCTGGTTCCTGCGCACGCTGTCGACGCGGATCTCGCGCCGCTTCCGGGACCGGGTGACGATCATGCTCGAGGCGCACGTCGCGCAACTGCAGGCGTCCGTCGCCACGGTCGAGCACCACGAGCGTCGCGACTACCTGGATCGCCTGTCCGTACTGCGCAAACAGGTGTTCGTGCTCGACCACATGTACATGTCGCTGTTCTCCACCTGTGGCTGGATCCTGCGCCTCGGGGTGACGGTCGCCCTGTTGATGTCGATTGATCCGGCGCTCGCGCTGCTGCTGGTTTTCGCGTTGCCGACCGTTGTCAGCTCGAGTTGGCGGCCAGGTGTCGAACGCCAGGTCGAGGAGCAGTACGCCGCGCACAGCCGGCTGGCCGATCACTTGTTCAAGACGGCGACCACCGCAGCTCCGGGCAAGGAAGTCCGCGTCATCGGGCTCGGTCCGGACCTCGTCACGGGCCGGCGGCGCGAGTGGGAGCAGTGGTACCGGCCGATCGCCGCGACCCGACGGACCAGCGCGGTCTGGCACGCCGCCGCGTGGGCGGTGTTCGGCCTCGCATACGTCGGTGCGGTGCTGTACGTCGCCTCGGTACTGAACGGTTCGGTGGGTGACGTGTTGCTGATCCTCGCGGCCGGTGCGCGACTGTCGTCGTACATCGGGGCGACCGTGGGCGAGATCGGGTTCCTGCGGGGGATCTGGCTGGACGGATCGCGGCGGCTGGTGTGGCTGGAGAACTATGCGGCCTCGTTCGACAGTACGGCCGATCTGCCGGCGCCCGAGCGGCTCGACGACGGCATCCGGCTGGAGCACGTGTCCTTCACGTACGCCGGTTCGGACCGGCCCGCGCTCGACGACGTCAATCTGTCTCTGCCGGCCGGCAAGGTGGTCGCGGTGGTCGGGGAGAACGGTGCCGGCAAGTCCACGCTGGTGAAGCTGATCTGCAAGCTGTACGAGCCGACCGGTGGGCGGGTGTTGCTGGACGATCGGCCGTTGGACCGGATCGCGGCCGAGGCGTGGCGGTCCCGGATCGCCGGCGCGTTCCAGGACTTCTTCCGGTTCGAGTTCCGGGCCGGGCATAGTGTCGGGCTCGGGGACCTGCCGCGACTGGACGACGTACCGGCGGTGACGACCGCTGTCGGGCGGGCCGGGGCGGAGGACGTTCTGGAGCGGCTCGGCTCCGGGTTGGACACCCAGCTCGGGTCGACCTGGCCGGACGGTGCGGAGGTCAGCTTCGGGCAGTGGCAGAAGCTGGCGCTCGCCCGCGGCTTCATGCGGGACCGCCCGTTGTTGCTGGTGCTCGACGAGCCGACCGCCGCGCTGGACGCCGAGACCGAGCACGCACTGTTCGAGCGGTACGCCGCGGCGGCCAAGGACAGCGTGGACGGGCGGATCACGATCCTGGTGTCACACCGGTTCTCCACCGTGCGGATGGCCGACCTGATCGTCGTGCTGGACGGCGCCCACGTCGTCGAGACCGGGACGCACGAGGAGTTGATGGCGCGCGACGGGCACTACGCCGAGCTCTACCGGATTCAAGCCGCGGCGTACCACTAGCTGATCTTGAAGACCGGGACGCCGGGGGCGATGTGGTGCAGGACCTCGTCGGGGGAGTTCTTGGACACGTCGCCGCCGAAGAAGGTGCCGACCTCCCAAGCCCACTTCTTCAGGTACATCCGGAGCGCCGGCAGCTTGTCGGCGTCGGCGAGCTCCTCGGCGTGGAAGGTCTCGACCTTGCCGCCGAGCTGCAACCGGCCGGTGCCGCTGGCGCGCAGGTTCTTCACCCACTGGGTGTGGCCGCGCGGCGCGACCAGGTAGCGCTGCCCGTCGACCACCAGCAGGTTCACCGGCGTACTGCGCCACTCGCCGGACTTCCGGCCCTGGACC
This sequence comes from Kribbella sp. NPDC054772, assembly GCF_053611945.1. NCBI lineage: Bacteria > Bacillati > Actinomycetota > Actinomycetes > Propionibacteriales > Kribbellaceae > Kribbella > Kribbella sp. NPDC054772. Next base: position 139,281 of record NZ_JBSHBJ010000013.1, read on the forward strand.
GAGAGCACCCGGCTGCCCATCAGGCTCAGACCGAGCTTCGTCAGCCGGGCGACGATCCTGTTGAACACCCGCATGCTGCCCTCGGACGCGGTGATCACGCGCTTGCTGTCGTAGGTCTGCTTGTACTCGGTCATGGCGGGGATCTCTTTCTGCTGTGGCGAGAGCCGGTTTGCGAGAGCGGTGCTCTCTGTTGTGATCAGTGAACATCAGATCGCTGATCACTGTCAAGAGCACTGCTCTCGGTTTTGTGGCACACTGGCTCCATGAACGCCGGACGTACTGCCCGTGAACGCGCCCGGGCCGAGCTGACCGAGGAGATCAAGGCCGCTGCCCGACTGCAGCTGACGACCGTCGGCGCGGAGGCGCTGTCGCTGCGCGCGATCTGCCGCGAGCTCGGCATGGTGTCGTCCGCGCTGTACCGGTACTTCGCGAACCGCGACGAACTGCTGACCGCCCTGATCATCGACGCGTACGACGCGATGGGCGCGGCGGCCGAGGCGGCGGCCACCGGCGGCGACACGGTCGAGGAGTGGACGACGATTTGCGCCGCGGTCCGGGACTGGGCGCGCGCGAACCGGCACGAGTACGCGCTGATCTACGGGTCGCCGATCAGTGGGTACCAGGCGCCGCAGACGACCGTCGAACCGGCGATCCGGGTGCCGTTGCTGCTGCTCGGGCTGCTGCAGAAGGCACAGGCCTCGGGCCGGCTGGTGGTGCCCGACGACGCGCCGGCGCCGTCCGGAGTGCTGGCCGAGCAGACGCACGTACTGGTCGCGCTGGCGCCGGACGTGCCGCCGGCCATCCTGCTCCGGACGATGATCGTGTGGACGCAGCTGTTCGGGATGATCAGCTTCGAGCTGTTCGGTCAGCTGGTCGGTTCGATGGACCCGGCGGACGAGTTCTTCGCGTCGACGACCCGGCAGATGGCCGCGTTCGTCGGGCTCAGGTGAAGGCCTTCGGCAGCGGTACGTCGAGGGCGCGCGCGATCCGGCGTACATAGGTCTCGCGGGGGATCGAGACGGCGCCGAGGGTCGCGAGGTGGTCGGTGACCCACTGGATGTCGAAGACCCGGTCGGCGGCGTACTCGTCGTTCAGCAGCTCGATCGTGCCCGCGACGGCCGCCTTCGAGCCGTCGGTCCGGTGATGGAACATCGACTCCCCGGCGAACAGCCCGCCGATCGCGACGCCGTACAGGCCACCGGCCAGCACGTCGCCGTCCCAGGCCTCGACCGAGTGCACCCAGCCGAGCCGGTGCAGTTCGGTGTACGACGCGATGATGTCGCGGTCGATCCACGAGCCGGGCCGGCGCGGGTCCGCACACGCGCGGATCACCTGGTCGAAGGCCGTGTTCACCCGGATCTCGAACTTCGCCCGGGCCCGGCGCAGCGATCGCGACGGTTCGTAACCGGCGACGTCGATCACGCCCCGGTCGACCGGCGACCACCACAGCACCGAGCCCCGGTGGTCCGGCATCGGGAACAACCCCCGCCGGTACGCCGCCAGCAGCGTCCCCGGCGCCAGATCGGCCCCACCCGCCACCACGTCACTCGCCCCCGCCACACCAACCGGCGGGAACTCCCAAACAGACGCAGCAGGCTCAACAGGCACGTGACCATCCTGAACCATGCCGAGGGCGCGGACCGCCAGGCCATCACAATCCACCGTCCACGCCGGGCCCACGCGGCAGGGCGCGGCACGCGCACGATTGTGATGGCCTGGCGGTCCGCTAGGGGACACCAAGGGTTCTTCCCGAGTGGCGAGGGTCTGGGAGCCACGTACAGTTGAAGCACGTCCGGGTTCTGACGCGTGGGGCCGGGCGGGAAGGAGCACCGTGGCCGGAGTAGCCAGGTTCGTCGCCAGCAGTCTTGCGCCCGCCGCCCAGCGGTTCGCCCCGACGGCAGCGGGCGGCGCGTTGCGCCAGATCCTCGAGATCGCGATCGACGGGTACCAGCGGTTCCCCGGCGCGGAGCGGATCGCGGACGCCAAGCTCGAGCGGTGCGAGGGCGACGTCGCTCTCGCCATCGAAGCGGTGATCGACCAGCACATCCGGCTCGCCGGCGTGCAGGGGTTCGCCACCAGCATCGGCGGTCTCGTCACGCTGCCCGTCGCATTGCCGGCCAACCTGACCGGTCTCGCGGTCGTGCAAGCGCGGATGGTCGCGGCGATCGCGCACCTGCGCGGCTACGACCTCGACGACCCACGGGTCCGGACGGCGGTCATCACCTGCCTCCTCGGTGAGGAAGGCGTCGCCGACCGGCTGCGGAAGGCGAGCCTGGTCACGTCACCGCTGGCGATCGCGACGGCGCCGGTCTTCGACCCCGAGCTCGACCGCCAGGTCTCCGGTGAGGTCGTCGCGGAGCTGATCGCGCGGATCAGCGGCAAGCGGATGGCACTGACGGTCACCCGCCGGGTCCCGTTCCTCGGCGGTGCGGTGGGCGCGACGGTCGACGGCTGGTCGACGTACCGGGTGGGTCAGTTCGCCGACAAGAGTCTGGTCCGCCGGATCCGTCGCCCGATCGAACCGTGACCGATCGGTCACGCTGACTGTTCGGCCGGCTGCCTGCGAGTGAGCGGGAGTTTGCCGCGCGTGTCGTCGTTCGCCGGCGTCTCGACGAACAGGACCAGCTCCGGGTGCGCCGGGACCGCCAGCTCGGTGACGGTGAAGTGCAGCTCGCCGGCCGCCGGATTCATGATCCGACGGACGCGCGGCGTACAGGCGGCGACCTCGTGGCGGGACCAGAGCTGCGCGAACTCGGGGCTGATCGACCCCAGCCGCTCCAGGTCGGTCTCCCAGTCCGGGTCGCCGATGTGTTCGGCGTACGCCGAGCGCAGGCGACCGATTAGGTACGGGACCTCGGTGTCGTAGTTCAGCAGCTGCGCGCGGGCCGACGGCTCGGTGATGATGCACCACAGCAGGTTCTTGTGGATGCAGGGCAGTTGGTGCCAGTCGTGGAACAGGTCGTGGTACGCGCCGTTCGCCCGGATGATGTCGTACCGCGTGTTCGTGATCACGGCGGGCAACGGGTCCAGCGCGTCCACGATCTCGACGAACACGGCTTCGCTCGCGCAGTCCGTCGTCCGCGGTAGGCGCATCGGCGTGGCCTCGGCGAGCCGGTAGAGGTGCTCGCGCTCGACAGGGGTGAGCTGGAGCGTCGTGGCGACCGCATCCAGCACCTGGCCGCTCGCGTTGATCGGGCGGCCCTGCTCGAGCCACGTGTACCAGGTCACGCCCACACCGGCGAGCTGCGCCAGCTCCTCGCGCCGCAATCCCGGCGTACGCCGTCGGCCGCCGCCCGGCAGACCCACGTCCTCAGGGGCCACCCGGGCGCGGCGCGCCTTCAGGAACTCCCCGAGCTCAGCCCGCTGCGCACTCACCGAACCAGTCTGACGAGGCCCACCGACAGTTTTCAGCCGGCAAGTGCCTGGACGACACGGCTGGGGGACGGTTTGCCGAGTTGTTCGGCCATCCACACGCTGGTGGTGACGAGTTTCTCCAGGGCAACGCCCGTTTCGACGCCGAGGCCGTCGAGCTGCCAGGCGAGGTCCTCGGTGGCGAGGTTGCCGGTCGCGCTCTCGGCGTACGGGCATCCGCCGAGGCCGCCGGCCGAGCTGTCGACCGTAGTGACGCCCTCCCGCAACGCGGTCAGCGTGTTGGCGAGCGCCTGGCCGTACGTGTCGTGGAAGTGCACCGCCAGCTTGTCGACGCCGACCCCGGCCGCGCCGAACGCGGCGATCAGCGCACTCACCTGGCCCGGAGTCGCGACCCCGATCGTGTCACCCAGCGACAACTCGTGGCACCCGAGCTCGACCAGCCGCGCCCCGACCTTGACCACCTGATCGATCGGTACGTCACCCTCCCACGGGTCGCCGTAACACATCGAGACGTACCCGCGGACCGCCAGTCCCTCGGCCAACGCCCGCTGCACGGTCGGCGTGAACATCGCGAACTGGTCGTCCAGCGTGGAGTTCAGGTTCTTCGCCGCGAACGTCTCGGTCGCGCTGGCGAAGATCGCGATCTCGGCGACCCCGGCCGCGAGCGCGCGGTCCAGACCACGCTCGTTCGGGACCAGAACCGGCGCGCGGACGCCGTCCGGGAGCTCCAGCTGCTCGAGCAGCTCGGCGGCGTCGGCCAGCTGGGGGACCCACTTCGGGTGCACGAAACTCGTCGTCTCGACCGTCGTCAGCCCCGCGTCGAGCAACCGCCGGATGAACTCGGCCTTGACCGCGACGTCGACGACCGCCGATTCGTTCTGCAACCCGTCCCGCGGTCCGACCTCGTAGATCGTCACCCGGTCGGGCAGTCCCTCGGCCCTCACCAGCTGCGGTTTCCGCATCCTGCTGCCTCCTCGGCGGGTGTCATCGAGCGTGCCACGGGATCTCCGTGAGAATGCTCGTGATGACTACTCTCGCTGCCATTCTGCGTGCCGTCGAAGCCGGCGTCCTCCCGGCCCCGGATCTCGGGTTGACCGTCGTACCGGCGCCGTCGGAGCGGGACTCCGCGGTGGTCGCCTTCACCGGGCACACCGTGATCGCGGCCGATGTCAGCGCGGAGTGGGTCGCCGAGCGGGTCCCGGAGGGCGATCTGGGCGCGCCGGCCAGCCCGGCCTTCCTGCAGGCGCTCGCCGAGCGGACCGGCCGCCGCGCCGGGGCCACCGACGCGATGCTCCTCTCGCCGGCGATCACCGACCCGGCCTCGCGAACCACTGCGATCGAGGGACTGACAGCCCTCGACGACCACGACCATCCGCGGGTCGAGCGGGCCTTGGAGTACCGCGACGACGTCCAGGTGTACGGCGACGAGTACGGCGCGGTGGTCATCACCGGGCGTGGTCTCGCGGACCGTCTGGAGTGCGCGATCGAGCTCCCCGACGACATCCGGGGACGTGGCCACGGGCGCCGGCTCGCGCGGGCGGCTCGGGCGCTGATCCCAGCGGATGCGTCGATCTGGGCGCAGATCACGCCGGGCAACGCGGCGTCGCTGCGCGCGTTCCTGGCGGCCGGATACCAGCCGATCGGTTCCGAAACTTTACTCAGCACCTGACGAACAGGTGAACAACACGTTGCCAACAGCTACAATCCCCAGCCTGTGGAAAACCCTGGGGATTACCGGTGATACCCGTCCGGCGTACCGCTGTAGAAGTTCCTCCGGTACAGCCCGTGGATGATCTCGGACTCATACGCTTCGAGCTCCGGCATCCCTAGCTCGCGGGCCCGCCAGCTCGACGTGGGCGTCGTACGGCACCCGGACGAACTGCACCGAGAACGGCGCCGCCGCGGTCGAGTCCAGAACCCCTTCCAGGATGACGTACACCGGCGTCGGGTCCCCGAGGCTGTTCCCCACCGACCCCGTGTTGAACAGCGTCCGCCCGAGATCCTCTTCGAAGTACGGGTCATGCGTGTCCCCGTACCCCACGATCGTCGGCACCGGCCCATCACCGGTCGCCGGCGTGTTCTCGAACATGCCCAGGTACTCCGCTTCGCTGTGATCGAACCGGACGCGTCGATGAACACTCGTCGAGGACGCGTGGAACAACCGCACCTGCCGCCCACTCAGCACGAAGTCATGACAAAACGGCAGCCCGCGCAGCCATCCCCACTGCTCTTCCCGCAGTTCCTTCTTCCACCACCGGAATGCCTCGCTGTCGTTGGTCCGCTCGGGGTCCGGCAGCGCGTCGTCCCAGTTGCCGAGCAGGTTGACCTCGCACATGTCGCGGCACCGGTCGACCACGGCCTGGCCCCGCGGCCCCTTCCCGACGTAGTCCCCGAGGTTGAAGATCCGCTCGATCCCGCGCCCGGAGATATCCGCCAGCACCGCCTCCAACGCCGTCAGGTTCCCGTGCACATCGGAGATCAGAGCAATCCGGTCCAGAGACATGGCCGCCATGCTCCCATTCCCGCAGGTCGGGCCGGACTACACGGCGGACTTGCTGCTCGAGGGTGGTTACCAGTTGCCGCTGGGGCCCGAGTTCCCGCCGACGCCGGCTCCGGCTGGTGTTTTGCCGCCGGAGCCTGTGGATGATGCGGCTCGTCCGGTGGGCATGGAGCGCCCGCCGCCCGCGCCGCCACCCGATCGGCTGCCGCCCGACCGCCCACCCATCGGCCCGGCGCCGCTCGGGCGCGACGACCCGGAGCCGCCTCCGCCACCGGCTTCGCCGGCCGAGTGTGCCGCGGCCCCCGCGAACGCTCCGGCGGCCTTGCGAGCCGCGGTCGCGGCGATCCCGGCCGGGCCGAGCGCCGCCCCTCCGGCGCTGCCCGCGAGTTTCGCACCCGTGGCACCGCCGCCTCCACCTGCCGCGCCCGCCGCGCCGCCTCCGCCACCGCCGACCGACCCGCCACCACTTGCGGCACCGCTCCGGCTGCCCCCGCCGCCGAACCCACCGCCGACGTTGAGCGCGCCCGTCGCCATCCCGCCGAAGTCGGGCGAGCTCCCCATCCCGGCCGAGCCGCCGGCGACGGCCGCGGTCACCGGCACCGCGAAGCGCAGCAGCGCCGGCAGCGCGAGGATCGCGAGCATCATCATCATCAACGCGGTCAGCGCCTGCGTCAGGCCGTTGTCCTGGCCGAGCATGTTCTCGTCCTTCAGCTTGATCGCCGCCGCGTAGATCAGGGCCGCCGCGGGCTTGTACGCGATGAAGCCGAGCGTCCAGGCGCAGTACTTCTTGAACCAGGTCTTGCCGATCTCGGTGTTGGTCGCCGCGGCCGCGAGCGGCAAGGTCGCACCCAGCAGGACCAGCATGGCCGACCGGATCAGCATCAGCACGATCTGGATCAGCGACGCCCAGGTCGCCAGCTGGCCGATCAGGATCACCAGGAAGATCGAGTTGATCCCGGCGTTCCCGGCTCTGGTGTCCGGACCCGACACCAGGTTCGAGATCGCCGACGAGAAGGACTCACCGCCGATCGCTGACTTGACGAGGTGCACCGAGAAGTCGTCCGACCACTCGACCAGGACCTGCACCATCGCGGTGCCGGCGCCGCAGACGACGACGAAGATCAGCATCGCCTTCAACAGCTCCTGCAGCGGCTTGGCGCGTTGCTCCCAGGCCATCCGCAGACCGGCGGCGATGATCGCGAGCGCGAAGATCGTCAGCGTGAGCGGAAGGGTGTTGTTGTGCACGAACTGGACCGTCTGACTGTTCGTCCAGGTCTGCCCGTCGGTCGTGCTGGCGAGCTTGATCGGAGTCTTCGGGTCGACCCAGAAGGTCGACAGTGAGTTCAGGACGGTCGAGAAGAAGTCCGCGGTGATCCGGTTGGCCTCCGCGATCCAGCCGTTCGCGGCCGACTCGACGCCCTCCACGACGTGGCATTTCATGTCCATCGGTGTGCACATCAGATACCACTCCACTTCACGAAGTCGGCCAGGTCACGGTGCTGTGCGAACGGCGCTCCGACGGCGTCGCCGGGCGTCGGCGGCTGGACCCGCCAGTCGTCCTGGTACCAGACGAGGGTCAAGGTGGCGCTCATGTAGACCGACTCGACGGGGAAGGCGATCATGACGGTCACGCGTTCCCGTCCGGCGTCCACGACGCGGTAGCCGATCGGCTGGATCGAGGAGGAGTCGGACGAGGACCCCTCCGTGCCGAGCTCCTTGATCAAGCTGTCGGTCGCGGCCCCGGGAACCATCAGCTTCTTGGCGGTCGGCACGACCTTGGTCTGGTCCGCGATGGCCGCGATCGCGCTGTACGCCGCGTACACCGCGCCGGTCGGCGAGTGCGCGAAGCACCGCCGGAAACCGTCGGCATCGGTCGTCCCCGGTCCGTACGCCGCGGCGCGCGGTACGACGATCCGCCGGCTGACCTCCCAGCTGTCGACCGTCGGCGCCTGCGCGGGAATCGACTGGTCACCGGCGGGAACGTCGCACGCACCGGTCGGCTGACCAGACGAGGTGGCGGGGGTCGAGACCTCTCCGGCCGGAGTGGCCGGCTGAGTCGGCGTGTTCGCAGGCTCAGCCGCAGCGGCCGCGGGGGCCGCGGGGGCCGCCGGCTGCTGGGCGCTCGCGGTCGCCTTTCCGGAGGAGTCCGACCCCGCGATCAGGATCAGCAGTCCGCAGATCAGCACCGCGCCGATGATGATGCAGGCGCCGATGAAGCCGGGCCCGAAGGGCGATTTGTGGTCTGTGTCCTGGCTCATCTGGCTCCCCGATCCGGTGGTGACAACCTCGTGGATCAAGGGTGGCAAAAATCGCGATCCGGCCGCGGAAGTTATCCACAGGCCCCTTGTGGGGTCAGCTTCCCGGGCTGGTGTACGTCGGGAGCATGCGCATGAAGAAGGCGTAGCCGAGCGCGAGGACGACCGGACCGGCCAGCGGTGAGGCGACGACCAGCCCCAGCGGGAGCGGTACGTCGGAAGTCTTGCCGAGCAGCACCGTCGCGGGGAGGAACGCGATGAACGCCATCGGGAACACGGTGCAGAAGCCGTAGAACACGCCCCGGCCGAACATCGTCAGCGGGTAACCGGAGAACTGGGTGATCGAGGTGTCGGCGAAGATCCGCAACGAGAAGGTCGAGGTGGCGACGAAGGACAGGCCGCAGAAGAAGGTCTGGATGCCGGTCTCGACCAGCCCGCCGCCGATCACCGCGAGCAGCAGGTAGACGATCTTGAGCGCGCTCCAGTCGACCGGGGCGTGCAGGCTGAAGATCACCAGCGCTCCGACGCCGAGGAGCGCGTCGCCGAGTGCCATCAGCGGGAACTCCCGCGTGATCAGCTGCAGGAACGGGTTCACCGGTCGCAGCAGGACACGATCGAACTCGCCGTCGCGGACGAGCAGATCCGTCATCCGCAGCGACCCGAACGGCACGACGTACAGGGCGTGGGAGGCCAGCCGCATCGCGAACACGAACGCGATCTCCGGGAAACCCCACCCAGCGATCAGTCCGAACTTGCCCAGGAGTACGCCGAGGAACAGCAGCTGGGTGCCCTGATAGGCGACTCCGCCCATCAGCGTGGTCCAGAAGTTCACGCGGTACTGCAACTGTGCGCGCAACGCGGCGCGCTGCAGGACGACGTACTGCCGGACCCAGGTCTGCTCAGCCACCCTGGACCACCACCTTGTGCCGGGCCCGCCGCCAGACCAGCTCGAGCAGCAGTGTCAGCACCACCAGCCACACCAGCTGCACCGCGACCAGCCCGACGGCCTCGCCGCCAGTCGTCTGGCCGAGATAGATCGACACCGGCGTGTAGACCTGCGCCTGGAACGGCAGCCACTCGACCGTCGCCCGGAGCCACTCCGGCATGAACCACAGCGGAATCAGCGACCCCGACAGGAACGCACTGCCGAACCGGTACACGATCAGCGGACCGCTCACCTCGAAGGTCCAGAACGTCACCATCGACACGATCAGGTTGCACAGCATCGCGATCAGCGCGCCGCCGACCGTCGCCACCGCCGCGAGCACCGCTGCGGCCCACCCCGACGGCGCGACCAGGGCCCCGAGGACACCGGCCGCCGCGAGCCCGATCAGCCCGAGCGGCAACCGAGCCAGCAGTACGCCGAGGTTCTGCCCGAAGACCTGCCACATCAGACCGAGCGGCCGGGTCAGGTCCGTCGCGATCTGCCCGGTGCGGATCCGCATCGGCAGCGTCGAGAACTGCCACGGCAGCAGGACCGACTGCAGACACGCCGCGATCGCCGCGTACGCGACCGCCGTACGGGCGTCCACGCCGTTCACCGGCGCGCGGCCGGAGTACACCGTCCGCCAGACGGCGATCGCGAGCACGACCTGGATGACGAGCGTGATCGCGCCGGTGACCAAGTCACCGCGATAGGCGAGCACGGACCGCGTCCCGGCGCGCGTCATCCCACGGAACGCGCGCACCTGTTCGGCCGCGGTCACGTCAGCAGTCCGTCGTACAGCTGGGCGATCACATCCGTCAGCCGCGGATCGACGATCGACAGCTCGTCGACCTGGTACACCTGCGACGCACGCGCGATCAGCGCCGGCGTCGCGATCTCCTGGGGGTCGTAACGCAGTACGACGCTGCGCTCCGGGTACGGCAGCACCGCACCGACCGCGCTGGTCTCCACCTCGGTCGCGAACGGGAGGTCCGCGACCTGTCGCACGCTGCGCTCGGCGAGGGTCAGCACGAGGAAGCGGTACGGCATGAACCGCGCCTTCAGCTTCGCGAGGTCCCCGTCGTACAGGACCGTGCCGGAGTCGATCACGATGATCCGTTGGCAGAGCCGTTCGACGTCGTCCATGTCGTGCGTGGTCAGCACGACCGTCGTCCCGGACGTCCGGTTGGTCTCGGCGATGAACTCGGTCAGCCGCGCCTTCGCGACCACGTCCAGGCCGACCGTCGGCTCGTCGAGGAACAGGATCGACGGCTCGTGCAGCATCGCCGCGACCAGATCGCCCCGCATCCGCTGCCCGAGCGACAGCGAGCGGACCGGCGTGTCCAGGAAGTCCGACAGGTCGAGCAGTTCGGTGAACAGGCCGACGCGCTTGCGGTACGTCGTCCGGTCGAGGTTGTAGAGATCCCCGAGGACCTCGAACGAGTCGCGGAGCGGGAGGTCGTACCAGAGCTGGGTGCGCTGACCGAACACGACGCCGATGTTGCGGGCGTTCCGGGCGCGGTCCCGGGACGGCTCCAGACCGGCCACCCGGCAGACCCCGGAGGTCGGGGTCAGGATCCCGGTGAGCATCTTGATCGTGGTCGACTTGCCGGCGCCGTTCGGGCCGAGGTACCCGACCAGTTCGCCCGGCTCGACCTCGAAGTTCACCCCGTTCACCGCCTGGGTGACGTCCCGCTTGGTGCTGAACAGGGCCCGCAGCCGCGGCAACCGCCCCGGCTGCACGGCCGGCCGGCTGAACTCCTTGACCAGGTCGGCCGCCTCGATCACTGCCATCCGGACCCTCCCCAGCGAGCGCGAACCGACATCGTTCCACCATTCCCCGCGCGCCGCAGGTGAAAAACCCGCCGCGCTAGACCAATAATGCTGAAGCGGGTCCGTTACGCTCAGGGTTCTTGCAGTTCTGGGTCGATCTGTAGCCGAAAGGTCACCCCGTGTAGCGAAGTGAACTGGTCAACTAATAGAGTCCGCCCATGACCATCGCGCCTTCGCTTTGCTCGCCCCTAGCGCTCGCCGATGCAGAACCCACTCGCGCCGCGGAACCCTGGGAAAGCGACGTGCTGACGGCCTATGGCCTGCTGCGAGAAGCAGCAGCAGAGCTGGATCACCTGATGCGCCATTCCCTGAAGCGCAGTGGACTGCAAATGGCAATGTTCGAACTGTTGTTGCGGCTGGCCCGCAGCCACGGGGAGAAGCAGCGTCTCACTTCCCTTGCCCGGGAGTTGACCGTCACCACCGGCGGCATCACCCGGCTGGTCGACCGCGCCGAGAACCTCGGCCTGGTACGCCGGGAGCCTTGCCCCGACGACGCCCGCGGTTCGTTCGCCGTCCTGACCGAGGAGGGGAAGCGCCGGCTGCGAGAAGCCCTGCCGGACCACCTGCTCGAGATCGACAGCCTCTGGATGTCCCAGTTGGCGGACGACCGTGACGTTGTCCTCGGCAAGCTCCGCCGGGTCCGGGACAACGCCCGACGCTGGCCGAACGGCCGCCCGGGCCTCGGGCCGATCACGCCCGACCGGATCTGACCACCGGATCTGACCCAACAGATCCAGCCAAGGGTTCACAACCGCACAACTGCATTACCCGCGACTAACGGATGGGGCGCTCGACTGGTGTCGGGCGCCCCGTCGCGCAATTGTTGAGAAGTGAAGCAACAGGCTGACCCCAAGGCTCCCGGCGGAACCCGCGGGCGCGGAACCCGGTGGCGCGGAGCCGTCGGCGGCGTCCTCGCGGCACTCGCCGGCTTGGCGGTCGGCAGCGTGGTTGCCGGCCTCCTCGGTACGCCGCAGACCCCGGTGGTCGCGATCGGGTCCGCCTTCATCGACCGGGTGCCGCCGTGGCTGAAGGATCTCGCGATCTCCTGGTTCGGCACCCACGACAAGACGGCACTCCGGGCCGGCATCCTGATCGTCGTCGTCGCCCTCGCTGCGGTCGGCGGCATTCTCGCCGTACGGCGTTATTGGGCCGGCGCCCTGATCACCGTGGCGTTGACCGGTGTCGCGGTCGCCGCGGCCGTCACCCGCGCGGACGCCGGACAGACCGGTGCGCTTCCGTCGCTGTTCGCCGGGGTCACCGCGCTGGTCGTACTGCGGCTGTTCAGCCGACGGCTCGAACCGCTGCTCAAGGCCCCCGACGACGCGGTCAGCCGGCGCGGGTTCCTGCAACTCTCCGCCGGCGTCGCGCTCGGCTCGGCGGCGATCGGTGCCCTCGGCAAGGTCGTCGGCGGGAACCGGGCCGCGGTGGCCGACGCCCGCAAGCAGCTCAAACTTCCGCAGCCGCCGACCCTCGCCCCGCCGCCCGGGGTCCAGGCCGACGGCGCCGTACCGTGGGCGACCGCGAACGAGGACTTCTACCGGATCGACACGGCGCTCTCGGTGCCGCAGATCGTGCCCGCGGACTGGAAGCTGCGGATCCACGGGATGGTCGATCGCGAGATCAACCTGACCTTCGACGACCTGCTGAAACGCCAGGTCGTGCACAAGTGGGTGACGCTCACCTGCGTGAGCAACGAGGTCGGCGGTGACCTGATCGGGAACGCGCTCTGGTCCGGTGTCGTGCTGAAGGACCTTCTGCAAGAGGCTGGTCCGGCCGCGGACGCGGACGCGATCAAGTCGACGTCGAAGGACGGCTTCACCGCCGGTACGCCGCTGCCGACGCTGCTCGACGATCGGCAGGCCATGCTCGCGTTCGCGATGAACGGGCAGCCGTTGCCGGTCGAGCACGGGTTCCCGGTGCGGGTCGTCGTACCCGGGCTGTACGGCTATGTGTCGGCGACGAAGTGGCTGGTGGACATCGAGGTGTCCCGGTTCGACCGCTTCGAGGGGTACTGGACGCCGCGCGGGTGGTCGGCGCTCGGACCGATCAAGTTGTCGTCGCGGATCGACACACCCTTGGGGAAGAAGGTCGGTCCGGGAGCGGTGACGGTGGCCGGTGTGGCCTGGGACCAGCATGTTGGGGTGTCGAAGGTCGAGGTCCGCGTCGATGGGGGCCCTTGGCAACAAGCAACGCTCGCGACGGACCCGTCGATCGACACCTGGCGGCAGTGGCACTGGACCTGGAACGCGTCCCGCGGCCAGCACGTCCTGCAGGTACGGGCGTTCGACGCGCAAGGCAATCCACAGGTCGAGTCCTCGGCGCCACCCGCCCCGAACGGCGCGACCGGCCTGCACACGGTCAGCGTGAAGGTCGGCTGACCGCCGTCAGCGTGACGGTCGGCTGACGGCCTCCAGCACGAGCGGTAGGAAGGTGTGCTCGAGCGAGCCGGCCGGGACCTGCTCCGGCTCGAGCAGGCTCTGCGACCGGGCGCCTTCGTGGACGGCGATCACCAGCCGGACGAACTGCTCGGCCGGCACGGTAAGCGTCAGTCCGCCGGTCTCGGCGATCTGCTCGACTAGCCGCGTCAGGCTCTCGCGGAACATCGCGCGCTGATTGTTCAGCGCCTCCGCGGCGACCGGGTCCCGCAGCGCGTGCAGCGTGAACTCAGCCGAGATCAGATGCCATTGGCGGCGGTCCGGAGCGGTCTCGTCGAGCAGTCCGAGTACGGCGTCCAGCAGCGTTCCCGGCTGGTTCGCGAGGTCGGGGAGTAGCGCCTCGATCTGCTCGAGCAGGCGGTCGGTCGTGGCCTGGAACAGCGCCAGGACCAGCTCGTCCTTGGAGGCGAAGTTCGAGTAGAACGCGCCGCGGGTGAACCCGGCGCGCTCGCAGATGTCCTCGACCGACGCGCCGTGGAACCCGCGCTCGGCGAACACGGTGAGCGCACCCTCGAGAAGACGGGCCCGAGTGTTGGAGCGGCGGCGCTTGGGCGGTTGCATAGGAGTAGGATACAGTTCTGTATTGAATACACAACCGTATTGAACGGGGTTGCAGGATGGAGCTCGAGGCCAGCGGGATCAGCGTGCGGGGCCCGCACGCGCCGATGCTGCACGCCACGTCCGTGTCGGTCGCCGACCATCAGGTTGTGCTGCTGACCGGCTACCCAGGCGCTGGGCACGTCGCGGCGGCGCTGGGGCTGTCCGGCCGACTCAAGCCCGACACCGGGACGGTCCGGCTCGACGGCACGGCGGATCCGGCTCAGCTGCGGCGGCGGATCGCCGTGGTCGACGCGCCCGGCATCACCGAGCCGGACGACGCGCTCCCCGTTCAGACGGTGGTCGGCGAGGAGCTGGCGATCGCCGGACGCAAGGCGGGCCGCAAGGCCGTGCTGGAGTGGCTGAACGACCATGACGCCGCTGAGCATGCCGACAAGCGGTTCGAGCACCTACCGGTCGCCGTACGGACCAGACTGCTGACCGAGCTGACCGTGGCGCGTCCCGACGTACAGGTGGTGATTCTGACCATGCCGGACCGCCACGGCGGTGATCCGCGCGATTGGTACGAGCTGGGGCGCGGGCTGGCGGCCGACGGGTACGGCGTGATCATCACCTGCGCTGACGCATCGGCGCGGCTGCTCGACATCAAGGCCGCCCGGATGGGCGAGACCGAACAACCCGACCCGATCCAGGTCGCTCCGGTGGCTCCCGTGGAGCCGGTGACCCCGATCGACGAAGAACAAGAACAAGCAGAAGAGTTAGAGGAGACAGAGGCGTGACCGCGCTGCGGATGGCCCTGAGTGAGTTGCGACGCCTGACGGCCGGGCGGCTGCCCAAACTGGCCGTGGTCGCTCTACTGCTGGTCCCGGTGTTGTACGGCGGCCTGTACCTCTACGCGAACCATGACCCGTACGGCCGGCTGAACAAGATCCCGACCGCGGTCGTCGTCGAGGACGCGGGGACGACGCTCGCGACCGGCGAGAAGCTGAACGTCGGACCGCAGGTCGCCTCCGAACTGGTGAAGTCGAAGAGCTTCGACTGGCACCAGGTGGACCGTGCGGACGCGACCGCCGGGGTGTCGGACGGGAAGTACGAGTTCGCGCTCGTACTGCCGAAGTCGTTCTCGTCTGACCTGGCGTCGAGTGCGGACTTCACGCCGCGGCAGGCGCAGCTGGAGCTGCTGACGAACGACGCGAACAACTACATCGCGCACACGATCGCGAACCAGGTCGTGGCGCAGGTGACCAAGACTGTCGCGTCGCAGGTCAGTGAGACGGCTGCCTCGCAGCTGCTTGCCGGGTACAACACGATCCACAAGCAGGTCAGCTCCGCGGCCACTGGTGCTGCTCAGCTGCAGACCGGGCTGACGTCAGCGGCGACCGGTGTCACGAAGCTGCAGACGGGCGCCACCCAGCTGAACTCCGCACAGAAGCAGCTGTCGACCGGTGCGTCACAACTGGCCACTGGCGCAACGCAGGCTTCACAGGGCGCTTCCTCGCTCGCCACAGGTGCCGCGAAGCTCGACAGCGGCCTGGGGACGCTGAAGGACAAGACCGCGACGTTGCCCAAGCAGTCGAAGCAGCTGGCCACCGGCGCCGGTCAGGTTGCCGACGGCAACGAGAAGATCGCCGGGGTCGGGAAGCAGGTCGCCAACGCGTCGAGCGGGCTGGTGAAGGACCTGACCACGTTCGACTCCCAGCTGGCGGCGCGGTTGAAGGCGCAGGGGTTCAGCCAGCACCAGATCCGGCAGGTCCTGCTCGAGACGTCCAAGCTGCGCGCTCCCGTCGTCCGCGCGAACACCAAGATCCAGTCCACCTCCAAGCAGCTCAACCAGCTCGCCGTCGGAGCACGGAAGGTGTCGAACGGCGCCTCCGCGCTGGCCAAGGCGACACCCGCACTGACGAACGGCATCAGCACGGCGGCCACTGGGGCACACCAACTCAACACAGGTGCCGTGAAGCTGAAGACCGGTCTTGGCACGCTGCAGACCGGTGCGACAAAGCTCGCGGCCGGTGAGAAGCAGGCGGTGACCGGTCAAGGGCAGCTGCTGACCGGTGTGAACAGCCTCGCCACCGGAGTGGGTCAGCTCAAGACCGGTGCGACTCAGTTGAACACCGGTCTGGCAGCCGGCGTGAAGCAGATCCCCAACCCGTCCGCTGACCAGCGCAAGGCGGTCGCTGAGACGTTGGGTGCACCCGTGACCCTGCAGAACGTCTCACAGGCCACCGCCGACAGCTACGGCGCCGGTCTGGCTCCGTTCTTCCTCTGCCTGGCGTGCTGGATCGGTGCGTATGTCCTGTTCCTGCTCGTTCGTCCACTGTCGCCCCGTGCGCTCGCGGCACTGCAGTCGCCGTTCCGGGTCGCGCTCGGCGGTTGGCTCCCGCCGGCCCTGTTCGGCGCGATCCAGGCGACGCTGGTCTTCGTCGCCGTCGCTCTCGGCCTGGGCATCCACGCGGCGCACCCGTGGCTGACCGTCGGGTTCCTGATCCTGACGTCGTTCACCTTCGTCGCGATCCTGCACGCCCTGTCCGCCTGGTTCGGTGCCGTAGGCAAGTTCCTCGGCCTGGTCCTGATGGTGATCCAGCTCGTCAGCGCCGGCGGCACGTTCCCGTGGCAGACCATCCCCCAGCCCCTGTACTTCTTCCACCACGCGCTCCCGATGAGCTACGCGATCGACGGCGTACGGCACCTCATGTACGGCGGACCGGGCACGTCCCTCGGCCGGGACCTGCTCGCCCTCGCCGCATGGTTCGCCGTCGCCCTCGCCGCGTCGACCCTGGCCGCGCGCAAACAACGCGTCTGGCCCGCCAAGAAGCTCCAGCCCGAACTGGCGCTCTAGGCACTCCTGTCAATGGCTCGGCGCCGTCCACATCCGGGCGGTCCCGAGGCATTGACGAGGGGATATGTTTACGCAAACATCAGCCAGATGAAGCCCTCAGCCCGTCGGATCGCCGCCGCCGCACTGGCCGCCGCCGCCGTCGTCACCGCGCTCACCGCACCCGCCAGCTCAGCCGCCCCGCCGGGACAGACCAACGACTTCCGCGGCGTCAACTGGGCCGATCCGCGCGACAACTACGCCCACGACGCGGTCGTCCCGTCCGGACTCAGTACGGCGGACGACTACGCGACGACGTACCGCAAGGCCGATGGGATCGTCGGCGAGTTCCGCCAGGAGTTGCGCGCGAACACAGTCCGGCTGCCGATCAACCCGTCGAGCGTGGGCACCGACTGGTGGGGTTCCTATCGCGGGGCGATCGACGCCGCGGTCGGGCGCGGGTTCAAGGTCATCCTCAGCTACTGGGAGGCCGAGAACGCGAAGGACGGGCGCGTCGACGACCCGGCGGCGTACGCGGCGATGTGGGACACCGTCGTCGCGGCCTACGGGAAGAACCCGCACGTGTACTTCGAGCCGATGAACGAGCCGTTCGGGTACTCGTTGCCCGAGTGGGTCTCGCTGACGTCGTCGTGGATCGCCCGGCACAGCGACGTACCGCGGAGTCGGATCGTCATCTCCGGGACCGGGTACAACGACAACGTCACCGGGGTCGGGGCGGCGCCGGAGCTGGCCGGAACGCTGCTCTCGCTGCACTTCTACGGGTTCTGGGCGTCGGACACCACCGAGGCCGCGTGGCTGGCGAACCTGCGGCCGCGGATCGGTTCGTACGGCGCGCGGACGATCATCGACGAGGCCGGCTCGCCGATGACGATCGGGCTGAACTACGGCAACCACGAGGGGAACGTGTACACGGCGTACCTCGGTGCACTGACGCAGGTCGCCCGCGAGAACAAGATGGGCATCGTCTACTGGCCCGGGCTGCGCAACGGCGACTCGTACTCGATGACCACGCAGGTCGGCCCGGCGGATCTCCAGGTCAACAGCGCAAGCGGGCTCGCGCAAGTGCAGTGGGGCTGGGGCCTGCTCAAGACCGAGCCGACGAACACCCTGTCGCCCGCCCCGCCGGGCGAACCGCTGCGTAGCGCCGCCGGCGGTCGGTGTGTCGACGTACCTGGGTTCTCGACTGCTCCCGGCACCGCGCTCGACCTGTGGGACTGCAACAACGGCGGCAACCAGTCGTGGAACTACACGGCCGCCAAGGAGCTCACGGTCTACGCCAACAAGTGCGTGACCGCCGGTACGTCGGTCACCATCGAGAACTGCACCGGCGCACCCAACCAGTCCTGGACCCTCAACCCGGACCAGACCGTCACCCCCACCAACAACCCCACCCAATGCCTCACCGCCACCGCCCCCACCAACGGCGCCGCAGTAACCACCACCCCCTGCACCGCCACCGACAATCAAAGGTGGTCCCGCTCCTGATCGCGTGAGGCTGGGAAAGAAAGCGTCGCTGTACGACACTTTCTTTCCCAGCCTCCCCGTCAACTGTTGACGAAGGTTGTGGTTTCGGTGACTAGTTTGTTGGTGGTGGGTTGGTCGAAGAAGGTGATGAGGGCTTCGTAGGTGCCGGCCTCGGCGGCTGCGGGGTCTACCACGTAGCCGTAGTAACCGTCGGTGTAACCAATGACCCGGGTGATCGGGTGGGTGCTGTCGGACTGGAGGCAGGCGCCGTGGATGGCGAAGAGTTCCACGGGCAGGTTGATCCAGCAGACGTCACCCATCGTGACGGCACTGACCGACAGGTCGAGCGTCGGCGGCAAGCACGCGGCGGCCATCAGCGCCTGGCCTCGGGCCCCCTCCAACCGGGTCTGGGAGATGCGATCGGACGGATCGTCGACGCCGGCGTTGACCCGGCTCTCGCCCGCCGACACGAGCCTCTCGGACTCGTCGATCGGCGGGATGTCCCGCACCGGCAACGTGAGAGTGGTACGACGAATCGCTGGCGCCGACTGCGGTAGCTCCAGACCGGGCTCGGCGAGCGCCTCGCGGACACGCGCCGCGAGCAGACTGCCGAGACGGGTGACCTCGGCGGCGCCGCGCCCCTGGCGAGTGAACCGTGGGCTCACGTCACCGGCAGCCCCTTGGAGAAACCCGACCACCGCAGGCGCGAGCGCGGCGCGAGCGGCGCCGGGCCAATCGGCGGAGTACCGCATGTTCTCCGGGCCGTACGTCGTCGGGTGACAGGCGAAGTCGAGGAGGACCGCCTCGAGGGAGCCGGACAACGAGCGCAGCGCGAGGATGCCCGCGGTGTTGTCGTGCGGCCCGTTCTTGCGGTGCCGGTTGGTGCCGACGCCGACGACCTCGATCGAGTGCCAGGTCGCCGTCACCGGCTGCCGCTCCAGGTGCACCGAGCGCACGGCACCGACCAGCGCGTCGACCAGCGAACGTTCGCGGTCGGCGGGGATGACGGGATGGATCTCGCCCGTCCATCCCGACGGGCCCGAGTGCGTGTGCGAGGCGGACACGACGACGTGCGACGACGGAATGCCGGCCGCTTCGGCGGCGGCCGCGGCCAACTCCGCGGACAGCGCTGCACCGGCAGCGATCGCGTCGAGCGTGAGCCACAGCACGCCGGGATCGTCCTTGCCGGACAGCCAGATCAGCGTCGCGTGCAAGGGGTCCGCGGTCCCGGTGGCGACGCCCGTGCGTGCGGCGTACCCGTCGAGCCGATGGCCGGGCGGTGGGGTGACGTCCAGGGATGTCGCAGCCAAGAGGAGGTCGGTCACTTGAGGGCTCCCGCGGTCATTCCGGCACTGATCTGACGATGGAAGCCGAGATAAACGGCCAACACCGGAATTATGGATATGGTCAGTCCCGCAAACAAGCCCGAGAAGTCGCTGTGGTACCCCTGGGTGACCGCAATGTTGGCCAGACCCTGGGTTACCAGGTAGCGCTTCTCGTCGGTGTTGAGGACCAACGGCAGCAGGTACTCGTTCCACATCCCGAGGAACTGGAAGATGCCGATGCTCACCAGTCCGGGACGGGCCAGCGGCAGCATGATGCGAAAGAGCACACCCCAATGAGAACACCCGTCGACAAGCGCCGCCTCGGCGAGTTCCTTCGACTGGGTCCTGAAGAAAGCCGTCAGGAAGAACACCGAGAACGACATCCCGTGCGCGGCGTACACCAGGATCAGTCCTAGGTAGCTGTTCATCAGCCCGAGGTTCTGGACCACGAAGAACAGCGGCACCAGCGCCAGGAAGCCCGGAAACACCATGCCCGCGACGAACACGTAGTACAGCGCCCGGCTGCCGGGGAACTCGAAGCGGGCGAGCACGTAGGCGACCGCGGACGACAGCAGCAACGTCAGGACGACGCCGCCGCAGACGACGATCACGCTGTTGAAGAAGTACGAGCCGATGTGTGACTCGTTCCACGCACGGGAGAAGTTGTCCCAACGCCAGTGCGACGGGAGGCTCCACGGACTGGTGAAGATGTCCTGGTCGGACTTGAACGAGCTGAGCACCGCCCAGAGCAGCGGGAACACCACCATCGCGCCCCACACCAGCAGGAACCCCTGCGACACCCCACCGAGCACCCGCGGGCCGACCGCCGTCCGGGCCGGCTCTGCGGACCGTACGGCGGACGTGGGCTGAGAGGTCAACGTAGCCATCGGATCTCCCTCAGTACTCGACCCGCTCGCGGCGGGTCAGCCGGAACGTCAGCAGGGTCAGGATCATGTTGATCGCGAACAGCGTGACGCCGATCGCGGAGGCGTACCCGAATTTCCCGTAGGTGAACGCGTTCGTGTACATGTACAGCGAGATCACCTGCGTCGCGTCGTCGGGTCCACCGGGGCCGACCGAGAGGATCTTCACCAGCGCGAACATGTCCAGCGCCCCGATCACCAGGAACGCCAGCGCGGTCTGCACCGTGTTCCAGATCAGCGGGAGCGTCACCCGCCAGAACGACTGCAGAGCGCCGGCGCCGTCGAGCAGCGCCGCCTCGTACAGCTCCCGTGGGATCGCCGCCATCGCCGCGGTGAACAGTACGACGTAGAACCCGACGCCGCCCCACACGACGACGGCCATGATCGAGCCGAGCGCCGTCTTGCCGTCGCCGAGCCACAACCGCGCCAGCCCGTCGAGGCCGATCGCGCGCAGGAACCCGTTCAGCAGCCCGTTGCGCGGCTCGAACACGAACTGCCACAGCACCCCGACGATCGCGATCGACAGTACGCCGGGAAAGAAGTACACGACCTTGTAGATCCGCGACCCCGGTACGCCGCCCTGGTAGTTCAGCGCGGCCGAGAAGAACAGCGACAACGTCACGATGATGACCGGCAGTGACACCAGCAGGAACAGGTTGTGCCGCAGCGCCACCCAGAACACCGAGTCGTGGAACAGCGTGGCGAAGTTCCCGAACCCGATGTAGTGATAGCTCGCGGACAGCCCTTCCCAGTTCGTGAACGCGATCGGGAAGGCCTGCAGGTACGGCGACACCACGAACACCGCGTAGACGGCGAGCGGAACCGCCAGCAGGCCGACGATGAACCGGTACTTGCCGTGGTGCATCAGACGTGGAACTTCTTGATCGACGGGTCCTTCGCCGTGGCGTCGGCGTACTTCTGCATCTGCTTGCTCCACCCGTCCGGGGTGAGCTCGCGGTTCATCAGCGCGGCCATCGCCTTGTCCGAGTTGTCGAGCAGCTTCTTGTACCAAAGCCGCCACGACCAGTCCGCGAACATGTTGGTCCCGGCGGCCTCGATCACGGCCTGCATCGACTTGTTCGCCGACGACAGCTCGACGCCGTCGGTGGCGCCCTTCACCACGGTCAGCGACTTGGTCACCTTGGTGAAGTTCTGCATGCACTTCTTCGACACGATGATCCGGAGCAGCTCCAGGCCGCCCTGCGGGTTCTTCGCCTTGGCCGGCACGATCAGCGCGCCGCCAGGCCCACCGGTGACGGTCTCGTACGGCGCCTTGTCGTCCTTCGACATCCCCGGCACCGGGACCATCGTCATCCCGAGGTCCTTCGGCGCGATGTCACCGAGCTCGTTCTCCAGCCAGCCGCCGCACGGGATGAACACCGCCTTGCCCTGCGCCCAGTAGGTCTGCGACTGGGTGTGTGAGAGCGCTTGCGAGCCCTCCAGCAGGTAGCCCTTCGCGGCGAGCTCCTGGTACCCCTCGGCGGCCGCGATCAGCGCCGGGTCACGCCACGCGTCCGGCTCCAGGTTGTCGACCTTCTTCTTCAGGTCCGGACCGGCCGCCTTGTACGCCGTCATCAGCATCGGGTTGGTCAGGTACCCCGGGAACTTGCCCTGGTACGTCCACGGCGCGATGTCGGTCGTCTTCTTGATCTCGGCACAGAGCGCGAGCATCTCGTCCCAGTGCTTCGGGTACTCCCAGCCGTGCTGGTCCATCAGAGGCTTGCTGTACCAGATCCCGCCGACGCCGAAGACGTACGGCATCTCGTACTTCACGCCGTCGTACCGGCCGGCCTCGGCGACGCCGGGGAGCAGGGTGTCCTTCACCTTCACACCCGGCTGGTCGTAGGACTCCATGTCGAGCAGCGCGCCGATGTCCATCACCTGCTTCTGCGCCGCCAGTGTGGCGCCGTCCAGGCCGACGTTCTCGATCAGGTCCGGCGGGTTGCCCTGGATGAACCGCGGCTGCAGCTGTTGCTGGAGCTGCTGCCCGCTGGTCAGCTTCACGTCCGCGTTCGGGAACTCCTTGCGGTACAGGTCCATCGGCATGGTGGTCCATTCCTTGCCGTAGCCGCCGTCGAAGTTGAAGAACTCCAGCGGCTTGCTCCCGTCCACGGAGCTCCCGGACGCCGCGGTCATCTTGTCGGCCACCGGCTTCGCGCAGGAGGCGAGCGTGGCGACGGCGGATCCGGCCAGGGCGGCGCGGAGCAGGGTACGGCGGTCGACCTCGATCATGATGACGAGTCCTCTCGGGCCGGTGATGGCTCTGGGCTGCGTCATGGATACGCCCGCCGGACACCCGCACGGAAGGGGATTCGACCCCGGTCGACAAGATCGACTAGACCACTGTTCCTGCTCTAGTGGACCGGGATCGCGCCGACCAGTCGCGCGGTGATGTCGGTCGGATTGGTGATCGCGTGCCCGACCACGACGGCGTACGCGCCCGCATCGCAGACGGCGCGGACGTCTTCGCGGGTCCGGATCCGGCCCTCGGCGACGACCGGGCAGTCCAGCTTCGCCGCGAGCTGCCGGACCAGTTCGACATCAGGTCCGGTCGGTGGACGGCCATTGGTATACCCGGACAGAGTCGTCGCGACGAGGTCGGCACCCGCGTCACGAGCCGCCAGGCCGGCGTCCAGGGTGTCCACGTCGGCCATCACCGGTACGCCGAGTTCGTCGTGGATCCGGGCGATCTGGCTGGCCACCTGCTGTCCGTCGGGACGAGGCCGCAGCGTCGCGTCGAGGGCGACCAGGTCCGCTCCAGCCGCGACGATCCCGGCCGCCGCGTCGTACGTCGGGGTGATGAAGACGCCGCCCGGGTCACCGATCTTGTGGATCCCGATGATCGGCAGGTCGCTCACCGCCCGGATCGCCGCGATGTCCCGCGGCCCGTTGGCCCGGATCGCCCCGGCGCCACCGGCCTCGGCGGCTCGTGCCATCAGCGCCATCGCGGCCGGTCCGTGCAGCGGGCTCTCGGGGCCCGCCTGGCAGGACACCACCAAGGTGCCGGGGGCAACGGTTCTCATCGACGGTGAGTCACAATCAGGTCGGCGTACGTTCCGGCTGGTCCGGTGGCGAGGCGTTCGGCGCCGTCGAGCGAGTTGCCGGCCGCCGCGGTCAGCTCGGCGCGGGCAGGGAGGGCGTCACGGACCGGAGTGAGCAGCTGTTCGCCGGCGCCCGCGAACAGGCCGCCGACGCACGCGACCGGGACCGTTCCCTCACCGGCGAGCTGATCGACAGCGGCGCCGATCGTCTCCGCGATGTCACCCGCCGCGCGGACCACGAGTTCGTGCGCGACCGGATCACCTTCGGCCGCACACCGCAGTACTTCGGGAGCGAAGCGGGCCACGTCGTCGACGAGCGTGGACGAGCGGTAGAGCGAGACCGGATCGAGCCCGGTGTCGGCGAGCTTGGTGGCCGGGCCGCGGCCGTCCCGAGCGCGCTGTACGGCGACCAGGCCGGCGCGGCCGATCGCGAACGCACTGCCGGCGTCGCCGAAGAGGTAGCCATGGCCGTCGAGCTTGCGCCACGTCCCGTCGCGATCGACCGCGAGACACACGAGTCCGGTGCCGGCGGCAACGACCACGCCGTACCCGTCGGGGAGTGCGCCGGCGTGCGCCGTGACCATGTCCTGGGTCAGCCGGACCTCGTCGGCGTCCAGCAGCGCGGCGACGTCCGCGGCGAAGGCCTCCGCCGCGCCCGGGGCCTGTGGGTACCCGGTGAGTCCGAGCGCGACGACCTCGACCGGCCCGCTGACGTCGACCTCCGCCGCCGCGACCCGGATCGAGTCGAGCATCCGGTCCAGTGCATCCGGTCCGTGCGTGTAGCCCGGCCCTTCGCCGGTCCGCCCGGACGGGAGAACCCGAAGACGAAGAGCGGACTGACCGCCGTCGATAGCAATGCGCATCATGCCGTGATCCAGTGTGAATAGTCCTGCCAGGGAAGGTGCCACCGGTTCACCTTGCGGGTACGGCGGTCCTGGCCGGCGGTGTCGTTCGCGACCAGGCGGACGGTGCCGAGGTTCTCGTCGTACATCACCGCGGGTGACCCGGTGAAGTGCAGCGTACCCACAGGTTCCCACGGAGTGTGACCGCCGCGGACGTCGATCATCGAGCAATGGTGGATCCGGCGGTCCGCGCCCAGGACGTACACCTCGATCGCGTCGGCACCGGGGTTGAACGCGACCACCGGATCGTCGGCCAGCTCGAGGTCGCCGAGCCGGTGCCAGCGGCCCTGACCGACACGGTCGTCGAGGTACGTGTGGTGCAGGTGGTTGTCGGCGCCGCGGACGTAGATCTCGTACGAGTTCGACGGTTCGTTGCGCGCCCAGACGGGTTCGCCGGCCGCTTCGAGCTCGCCGACGACCGCCGGTACGCCGGCCTGGTGGCGCACGACCCGGCCGTCCTCGCGACGTTGGAAGGTGGGTTCGGCGGGCTCGGCGGCGGCGATCGAGGCGAACTCGGCGCGGACCTTCGCGACGACCGCACGCTGGTCGCGACCCGGCGTCGGGAAGAACGGAGTGCGTTTCAGGTACTGCATTGCGGCGATCAGTGTCGGCGCGACCGACCAACCCGTCTCCACGCAGTACGGCCCCCACCCGATGTCGGCGTTCGAGCCGAAGTACTCCCAGGCGTCGAAGTCGAACGCGCGCTGCCAGGTGCCGTCGAGCTGCTCGTCGTCCGGGTCGTCGATCTGGATCCGGCTCAGGTAGTCGAGGACACCGTGCGCGAGCTCCTCGAAGACCGGCTCGCCGGTGATCTGGTGGACGATCGGCAGCGCCCAGGCGGCGAACGGCGTGCCGTACAGCTGGTCGGTGACGGGATCGCCGTTGGCCTGGAAGATCGACGCCTCGTCGACGCCGTACGCCTCGTTGCTCGGCGGGCACTTCCCGTCCGACTCGGCGAACCCGCCGTCCGGTCCCTGGCGGCTCTTGAGGAAATCGGCCAGCGACAGCATCGTCTCGAGGTACAACGGTTTGCGGGTGTAGAAGTACCCGCCGGCGAGCGGCAGCAGGAAGCGTCCGGCCTCGCAGGTGCGACTGGTCTCCAGCCGCGCCCGCGGGTGGTGCGACGCCATGTGGTCGAGCCCGCGCTCGGCGATCTCCAGGTACGACGATTCGCCGGTGATCCCGTACGCGTACAGATACGCGCAGAGCGCGGAACTCTGCCAGTGCGAGGTCAGGTCCAGTCCGTCCTCGATCGGGCTCCGGCCGAACTCGTCCCAGCCCTTCACCATGAGCGTCGACGGGGTCCGCCAGGGGTCGACCTGCAGACCGAGTTCGGTGTTCGCCGTGCGGATCAGCGACTCGACGCCGCGCAGGCCGGACTCGAGTTCACCCCAAATCAGCGCGAACAGGGCGATCCAGCCGCCGTCGTCGGCGAACAGGTTGTTGGTCGCGGTCAGATCGGTCCGGGACCCGCGCGGTTCGAAGGCGCCGTACAGCGGGTTGCGGTCGGTGAGTTGTTCCTCGTCGACGACGTGCCGCATCAGATTGGTGGCGATCGTGCGACCGCGTGGGAAACCGGCGAGGTCGGCGTACATCCGGAAGGCGTGCGCGGTCTGGGTGTAGCAGTCGCCGCGCGGGACGGGACGGAACGGGAGCTTCCCGTCGAACCCGATCTCGTTGGAGAAACCCTCCGCGACGCCCCGCGACCCGTCCGGCGCGTCGTAGAACATCCCGGCGCGGTCGAACCAGGCGATCCCCCGGTCGACCATCCGTCGGTACCGCGCTGCTCGCGATCCCACGGTCAGCGTGGTCGTCTGGTCGCCGGCCACGAACGTGTGCTCGCCGTCGGGCAAGACCATCGGCTCCGACTCGAACCGCCCGGGCGCGACCTCGACCAGCTCGCCCGCGGCGAGCAGTCCGTCGGCGGCGACGGCTCCGTCGACGGCGACCGGTCCCTCGACGGCGTCCGGTTTCGTGGTCGAGCGGACCACGATCTTGACCGGCTCTCCCGAGGCGACCCACACCCGCGGCTCGGTGAACAGCTCGAGCTCCGGCCGGGCTTCGGTGCCGGTGAGCCGGGCCGCGACCAACTCGATCAGGCGGCGCCAGCGGCGTACCGGCTTGTAGTTGCCTTGGATGTGGTGGCTCAGGGCGGTCGTCGCGTAGAGGAGGCGGCCGTCGCCGATCGGGATGTCGAGGAGCGCAGGGAAGGTGTGCTCGGGTGGTCCGAAGACGGCCTTGTGCGTGCCGGCGACCGAGCCGTAGGTGAGGAGCTCGATCGATCCCTCGGGCGCGATCACCTCCTGCGCCCGGGAGAGGTGCTCGTCGAGGATGCTGAGCGGCTCGATCCCGTCCAGCGCCTCGCGCGTGAAGATCCGCTCGATGTGCGCGTCCCGCACCGCACCGGTCGGGAGGAATCCGTCGTCCACCGCGAACTCGACGTACGCCGACCCGCCGGCCCGCACGTACTCGGCCAGGCTTGAACTGTCGAACCGGGACGGCTCCGGATATCGCCCGGCGAGCACGATCACCGCGCGCGCGTCGGTGAGGTCCGCGGGCGGCTCGTCGTACCGCTGATGAGCGAGCCCGGCCTGGTCGAGGGCGGTGGTGAAAGCGGCCGCCGGTCCGGGTGGGCCGATCAGCACGACAGACGAAGCAGGCACCGGTTCACTGTTGCCGACGAATCGCGGCCGGTAAAGCACCCTGAGTAGACCACTCCTGGAAAGGACTACCTAGGCGTGTGGGGCAGCGCCGGCTTCGCGACGTGGAGAAGGTCGGCGATCGGCGCGAGGTGCCGGCGGGCGACGAGCATCTTGAACGTCGGCGAGTGCGAGACGACGCTCGACACCCGCAGCTCCCCGATCAGACTGACCAGCGCATTCGCCTCCTCGAAGCTGACCTGCTGCGAGAACGCGACGTGATGCACCGCGTCGGAGATCGCCTGTGTGTAGGCGTCCTTCTCGGTGAAACGGCTGCACAGCTGAACCAGAGTCTCCTGTGTCTCGACCAGCGGGCGATGCGGTTCGGTACCGCGGTGGATCTCGACGCGGAGCCGGCAACGGGCCCCGATCTCGATGCCTTGGCCGCTCACCTCGCCGTCGCCCATCGCGGCGTGCGCGTCACCGATCACGAAACGACCGAGGCCCAGGTCGTCGTACAGATAGAGCGTCGAGCCCGGGCGCAGCTCCGACGTGTCGAGGTTGCCGCCGTGGTCCCACGGGTCGGCGATGAGCGACTGGCGCACCAGACCGATCCAGCCGAGCATCGGCCGTACCTCGATGCGGTGGCGTCCGTCGAGGATCGCTTCCGTGCCGACGATTTCCGCGTGGCCGGCGTACTCCGACGCGGCCGACTCCCGCAGTACGCCGCCCCACGGTTCCCACGCCTTCGTCGTACTGGCGAACCCATAGCGCCCGAAGCGATCCAGCTCCAGATCATCGAGGTGAAACGCGAGGGTGTCTCCGGGTCGTACGCCGTCCACGCGCAGCGGGCCGGTGAGGAACGGATACTCCGCGGCCGACCACGTCCGGACGAGAACGTCCTCACCGGGCGCGATGACCGCCGCGTCGGGGAGATCGAAGCAGGCGAGGTCGACGGGTGGCGCGTCGATGAGTCTCATCCTCGCGACGGTAGGCCATCGACCGAGCTGTTGTTCAGCTGTTTTCAGTGGCTCAGCGGGAGGAGCTGGTGGGCCGCTTCGGCGAGCGGGACGCCGGTCAGGTGGAGCGTCGGGGTGAGCCAGTCGTTGAGGATGGGGTCCTCGGTGGCGAGGTGGCCTGCGAGTTCGGTCTGGCTCAGTTCGAAGATGTGGGCGGCGTTGCCGGTGAGGTCGACGACGATCTGCATCAGCTGGGTGACCTGCGTTTCCCACACGACGTCCTCGAACTCGTGCTGGTCCGGCCGGATCAGCAGCAGGTCCACGTCGCTGTCCAGATCCCCGTCGTCGCGGGCGATCGCGCCGTACAGGCTGGCATGCACGGGCAGGACCCGCCAGCGGCTGATCTCGTCGGCGAGGCAGTCCACCAAGGTACGGCGGAGGTTCGCGAGCTGCTCGACGATGCCCGCCACGAGGTGCTTGCGATTGAGGCGATAGAGCAACGAATTGCCCAGATCGTCCACGTGGACCAGGCCCGTGGCCGCGAGCCGTTGCAGGACGAGCCGCACCCCGGCGACGCTCCCCGAGCCGGCGAGCTTGTGGATCTGTCGCCCCGAAAGCCCTTCCTCCGCATCGGCCAGCACCTGCAGCACCGGACCATCGAGCGACGGCACCACCGTGCTGATCGGGCTCTTGAGATCCATCGGCCCACCGTAGTGAGCATCAGGACGCGTCAGGTAATCACCGTGACCCATCAACGATCCCGACTCAGCATCCACTCAGCCCGCGCCACTTACCGTCAAAGCCATGGCTGTGGATCGGCGGACCGTGCTGAGGTCGGCCGTCCTGGCGATGGGTACGGCAGGAGCGGCCGGATGTTCGACCGAGAAGCCTGCCGCGACCGGTCGACCGGGCTCGACCCCGGATCCGACGCAGAAGCCGACCCCGCAGCCGACCGGGCCCTCGGTCACCGCCGGCTCGGGGACTCCTTCCCCAAAGACCTCGTCCCCGACGGTGACCGAGGCAGTCGAGATCGTGCACGGACCGCGGACCGTCCCGAAGGTCGCGCTCACCTTCCACGGCAACGGCGATCCGGCCCTCGGCACCCGACTGCTCGACCTGGTCGAGCAGGCCGGCGCCCGGATCAGCGTGCTCGCGGTCGGAACCTGGCTGGTCGCGCATCCGGAGATGGCGACCCGCATCCTGCACGGTGGGCACGATCTCGGTAACCACACGATGCACCACAAGCCGATGCGCAAGCTCAGTGCGGCTCAGGCCGACCAGGAGATCAGCGACTGCGCCGCCGTCCTGCGCCGCACGACCAAGAGTCCTGGCCGGTGGTTCCGCGCCTCGGGAACCCAGCAGACCACTAAAGTGATCCGGTCGGCGGCCGCGGCGGCGGGTTACGCTAGCTGCATTTCGTACGACGTCGACGGGCTGGACTGGCAGGATCCACCCACGGCCACGGTCATCAAGGCGGTCGCGGGCAGCGTCCGCCCGGGCTCGATCGTGAGCCTGCACCTCGGGCACCCGGTGACCATCGCGGCGCTGCCGCGGATCCTGGCCGCTCTGACCGCCAAGCGACTCGAACCGGTCACCTTGAGCGAACTCCTTCGATGAAGCCTTGGTGCTTACTGACCGCTGTCCTGCTGGTCGCGGTGAGCGCCTGCTCCGGCAGCGGACACGACCCGGCCTTGCCGCAGGCTGCCACCCCAACTCCCCGCCCGCCGACTCCCACGACCGCGCCACCGGCCGCGCGGACAACGCCGAAGCTGCTGCCCGGGATGCCGCCGCCGTTGTCGGCCACCGATGTCTGGGCCGCGGACCGGCCAGGACAGTTCGCCGCGTCGGTACGCCGGGTCCCGGTGCGGATCTACGTCCCGAACAGCGGCAGCGACACCGTGACCGAGATCGATCCGCGGACCTACAAGGTGATCCGGACCTTCCGCACCGGGCGCCAGCCACAGCACGTCGTACCGTCGTGGGACCTGCGGACCCTGTGGGTCAACAACGACCTCGGCAACAGCCTGACGCCGATCAACCCGGTGACCGGCCTGCCCGGCCGCCCGGTCGCCGTCCGCGACCCGTACAACCTCTACTTCACACCCGACGGTCGGCGAGCGATCGTGATGGCGTCCAACGAGAAGCAACTCGACTTCCTCGATCCGCACACGATGGCGCTGCGGAAGGCGGTGCCGGTGCCGTGCGCGGGCGTGAACCACGCGGACTTCGCGGCGGACGGGAAGACCTTCCTGGTGTCCTGCGAGTTCTCCGGGCAACTGCTGGTGGTCGACACCGCGGCGGAGAAACTCCTGCGGGTACTGCGCTTGCCGACCAGGCGCCGGATGCCGGCGCCGATGCCGCAGGACGTGAAGCTCTCGCCGGACGGGCGGTTCTACTACGTCGCGGACATGATGAGCAACGGGGTCTGGGTGCTGTCCGCGAATCCGGTCGCGATCCGGGCGTTCATCCCGACCGGGATGGGGGCGCACGGGCTGTATGTCACGCGGGACTCCCGGCGGTTGATCATCACCAACCGCGGCGAGAGCTCGATCTCGCTGCTCGACTTCGCGACCCGCAAGGTGGTGAAGAAGTTCAAGATCCCCGGCGGCGGCAGTCCTGACATGGGTGGGGTCTCACCGGACGGCGCCGTGCTGTGGGTGTCCGGTCGCTACAACGCAGTGGTCTACGCGATCCGGCTGAGCGACGGCAAGCTGCTGGCGCGGATTCCGGTCGGCCAGGGACCGCACGGCCTGGCCGTCTTCCCGCAGCCCGGTCGGTACTCGCTCGGCCACACCGGCGTCTTCCGCTGAGCCGGCTACAGGCCCTTGGCGTTCGCGCGGGCGCTCGGGGTGGTGGTGCGGAGCTCGGTCGTGAAGGCGTAGCGGTCGCCGCGGTAGACAGCTGACGTGTACTCGAAGACGCGATCGCGGCTGTCGAAGCTGATGCCGTGCAACGCGAGACACGGCTGCGTGACCGGAATGTCGAGCCAGCCCGCGGTCTTCGCGTCGGGCATGACCGGTTCGAGTCGCGACGTACCGCTGACGACGTCGATGCCGTAGCGGCTGGTCAGCAGATCGTAGAGCGAGCCATTCAGGTCCTCCGCCTGCAGGCCGGGGACGTACGACGCCGGCAGCGTGGTGCGCTCGACCAGCATCGGGTGGTCGTCGGCCAGCCGCAGCCGGGTGAACGCGATGATCGGGTCACCGACCGGGATCCGCAGCCGGCGCGCCGCGGCCCGCTCGGCTTTCTGGTGGCGGAATTCCAGCATCGTGCTGCCCGGCCGCATCCCGCGCCGCCGGATGTCCTCGGAGAACCCGATCATCCCGAGCCAGCGCGCCACCTTCGGCCGGGTCGTGTACGTGCCGCTGCCGTGCCGGCGGACCAGCAACTCCTCGATCACCAACTCGTCGACGGCCCGCCGCAGCGTCATCCGCGCGACGTTCCAGCGCGCCGCCAGCTCGCGCTCCGGTGGCAGCGCGGCACCTTCCGGCAACGTGTCGATCAGACTCAGCAACCGCGCCCGGATCTCGGCGGCCTTCCCCGGCAGCGAACCATGCATTCGTCCTGGGTAGCACCAGACTGGACCACTTCGGAAGCCTTTCCAGCACGGTGGAAGCGAAGAGGGCTAGACCATTCGCACCCCGGATCATTCGGCGGTCCGGCAAGAAGTACCCTCCGCCGCATGGCTAGTGGTCAACGGAGTGCGTTGGTGATCGGGGCCGGCATCGGTGGGCTGGCCGCGGCGGTCGGGCTGCGCAAGGTCGGCTGGTCGGTCAGCGTCCTGGAGCGCGCGCCGGTGATCGCCGAGGTCGGCGCCGGCCTCACACTCTGGCCGAACGCGGTCAAGGCCCTCGCCGCGCTCGGCCTGGATGTCACCGATCGCAGCGTGCCGACGATCTCCCGCGGCAACATCCGCACACCACGCGGCCGCTGGGTGCGGCGGAACCATCCCGAGGACGTCGGCGTACTCGCGATCCACCGCGCGGACCTGCACGACGTACTGCGGAAAGCTCTGCCCGAGTCGGCGTTGCACACCGACGCCGAGGTCACCGCGGTATCGACGGACGGGACCGTGAAGTGCTCGGGTGAGGAACTGCACGCCGATCTGGTGGTCGCCGCGGACGGCGTGAACAGCGTGACCCGCCGGACGCTCTGGTCGGGTGAAGCGGTCTTCCAGCACCGGACCGTCTTTCGCGGCGTGACGCCGTCCGGCGCGGTGTGGCCGGTCCAGGAGTCGCTGACGATGGGGCGCGGCCTGCAGTTCGGCGTACTCCCGTTGCCGGAGGAGCGCGTCTACTGGTTCCTCACCGCGAACGAGCCACAGCCCAACACGCTGTACGCCGACAATCGCGCCGAGGTACTGCGTCAGCTCGGGCACTGGCACCACCCGATCCCGGAGCTAGTGACCGCGACACCCGAGGACCAGGTCCTGCACAACGACATGGTGGACATCGACCCGGTGCCGACGTTCGTGAAGGATCACGTCGTACTGCTCGGCGACGCGGCGCACGCGATGACGCCGGACCTCGGGCAAGGCGCCTGCCAGGCCCTCGAGGATGCCGTCGTACTGGCCGCGAACGCTGACAACCTGGAGCGCTACGACGAGGAACGGCGCGCCCGCGTGCACCCGATGACGGCCGCCGCCCGTGCCAGTGTCGCCCGCAACTCCGACACGAACGCGCTCCGCCACTTCGCCCTCCTCGCCGCTGCCCGCCTGGTCCCACCGGCGACCTGGCGCAAGGCGACCGCGCAGTGGGCCGACTGGACCCCTCCGAAGCTGCCGTGAGGAAAAACAAGCACGGTTGATTCTTTTTCCGGGGCGTGGGACGCTCGGCTGCACGATCCCCTGGTGAGGGAGTGCAGCGTGCAACTGGACGAAGTACTGGCCGATCTGTGGGCCGAGAGTGCCGAGCTGGATCGGCTGGTCGGCGGTCTGGCCGCGGACGAGTGGGCGACACCGACGCCGGCCGAGGGCTGGACGATCGCGCACCAGATCTCGCACCTGGCCTGGACGGACGAGGCGACCCAGCTGGCCGCGACCGATCCGGACGGGTTCCAGGCGTCGTTGCAGAAGGCCGCCGCGAGCCCGACGACGTACGTCGACGACGGCGCCGCGGAGACCGCCGCGCTGCCGCCGGACCAGCTGCTGACCTATTGGCGAGAGGCCCGGGCCGAGGTCGCCGAGGCGCTGAAGAACGTTCCGGCCGGCGAGAAGGTGCCTTGGTACGGACCGCCGATGAGTCCGACGTCGATGGCGACCGCGCGGCTGATGGAGACCTGGGCGCACGGACAGGACGTCTTCGACGCGCTCGACGTACGACGGCAACCGAGCAACCGCCTGCGGCACGTCGCCCACCTCGCGGTCCGGACCCGGGACTTCGCGTACCTCCTCAACAACCGGACGCCACCCGCCGACCAGTTCCGCGTCGCGCTGACCGGACCTGACGGCGACGCGTGGAGCTGGGGCCCCGAGGACGCCGCCCAGCGCGTGACGGCCCCGGCCGTCGACTTCTGTCTGCTCGCCACCCAGCGACGGCATCGCGACGACCTGGCCGTTCGGGCTGAGGGAGCGGACGCCGAGGAGTGGTTGGGAATCATCCAGGCCTTCGCCGGGCTGCCGGGGAAGGGTCGTCAGGCAGGACAGTTCGCATGACTGAGCCACTTCGCATCGGGAACGCGTCCGGGTTCTACGGCGACCGGTTCAGTGCGGTGCAGGAGATGCTGACCGGCGGACCGCTCGACGTCCTCACCGGTGACTACCTGGCCGAGCTCACGATGCTCATCCTCGGCCGCGATCGTCTGAAGGATCCGTCGCTCGGGTACGCCCGCACGTTCCTCAAGCAGCTCGAGACCGGTCTCGGTGAAGCGCTCGATCGCGGCGTGAAGATCGTCAGCAACGCCGGCGGGCTCAATCCCTCGGGTCTGGCGGAGGCCATCACTGCGCTGGCCGAGCGGCTCGGGCTGCACCCTGCCATTGCCTACGTCGAGGGCGACGATCTTCTGCCCCGGGCCGAGCAACTGAAGCTCGGACAACCCCTGACCGCCAACGCCTACCTCGGCGCCTGGGGCATCGCGGAGGCGCTGCAGGCGGGAGCCGACGTCGTCGTGACCGGCCGGGTGACCGACGCGTCGGTGATCGTCGGACCGGCCGCTGCCCACCACGGTTGGAAGCGCACGCAGTACGACGAACTCGCGGGCGCCGTCGCGGCCGGTCACGTGATCGAGTGCGGCTGCCAGGCGACCGGCGGGAACTACGCGTTCTTCACCGAGATCCGCGACTTCGGCCGGCCCGGGTTCCCGATCGCGGAGATCCACGCGGACGGCAGCAGCGTGATCACCAAACACGACAACACCGGCGGGGCGGTCACCGTCGACACGGTCAAGGCACAGCTGCTGTACGAGATCACCGGTGCCCGGTACGCCGGTCCCGACGTCACCACGCGCCTGGACAGCATCGAGCTCGCCGACGACGGTCCCGACCGGGTGCGGATCTCGGGCGTCCGCGGTGAGCCGCCGCCACCGACGTACAAGGTCTCGCTGAACAGCGTCGGTGGGTTCCGGAACGAGGTCGACTTCGTACTCACCGGGCTGCAGCTGGAGCAGAAGGCGGAGCTGGTGCAGCGCCAGCTCGAGCAGGCGCTGCCCAAACGGCCCGCCGAGCTGAAGTGGTCGCTGGCCTGGACCGAGAAGCCCAACGCCGAGTCGGAAGAAGAGGCGAGCGTCTTCCTCCGCTGCGCGGTGAAGGACCCGGACCCGAAGGTCGTCGGTCGCGCGTTCAGCAGCGCCGCGGTCGAGCTGGCGCTCGCGAGCTACCCCGGCTTCCACGTCACCGCGCCGCCTGGCGACGGATCGCCGTACGGCGTCTTCCGGGCCGGGTACGTCGACGCTCGGGAGGTGGAGCACGTCGTCGTACTGCCGGACGGATCACGGACGGTGGTCGAGCCGGCGGCCGAGACGCAACTGCTCGAGCCTGTCGACGACATCGAGGAACCGATGCCGTTGCTGCAACTGTCGAGCGGACCGCCACGGACCCGCGAGGTCCCGCTGGGCCGGATCGCGGGTGCACGTTCGGGTGACAAGGGCGGTGACGCGAACGTCGGCGTGTGGGTGCGCGACGAGAAGGCGTACCGCTGGCTCGCGCACACCCTCACGGTCGACCTGTTCAAGACGCTTCTTCCGGAGACACAACCGCTGACCGTGACCCGCTACCTGCTGCCGAACCTGTGGGCGGTGAACTTCGTCGTCGAGGGCCTGCTCGGCGAGGGGGTCGCGGCGCAGGCCCGGTTCGATCCACAGGCGAAGGCGGTCGGCGAGTGGCTGCGGTCGCGGTACGTCGACGTACCGGAGGTGCTGTTGTGAGCGCCGAAGAAACGGCACTGCGGGAGTCGGTGCGGCGGTTCATGGCGGCCGAGGTGCTGCCGCACCTGGATCAGTGGGAGCGGGACGGCGAGCTGCCGCGGGAGCTGCACAAGAAGGCCGGCGCGATCGGGCTGCTCGGCGTGGGGTTCCCCGAGGCGGTCGGTGGTGGCGGCGGTTCGTTGTCGGACGCGATCGCGGTCGTCGAGGAGATGCACTACGCCGGTGGCTCGGGCGGTCTGGTCGCGTCGCTGCTGACCTGCGGGATCGCGTTGCCGCACATCGTTGCTGCGGGCAACCAGGCGCAGATCGATCGGTGGGTGCGACCGACGCTCGACGGTGAGCTGATCGGCGCGCTGGCGATCACCGAACCGGGTGGCGGGTCCGATGTCGCGTCGATCCGTACGACGGCGCGGCGCGAGGGCGATGTGTTCGTCGTGAACGGCGCGAAGACCTTCATCACGTCGGGTTGTCGCGCGGACTTCGTGACGACGGCGGTCCGCACCGACGGTCCTGGCGCGCATGGGATCAGCCTGCTGGTGATCGAGCAGGGCTTCGAGGTGTCGCGGAAGCTGGAGAAGATGGGCTGGCTGTGCTCGGACACGGCCGAGCTGTCGTTCACCGACGTCCGGGTTCCGGTCGAGAACCTGGTGGGCGCCCAGGGATCCGGGTTCGTGCAGCTGGCGGTGAACTTCGTGGCCGAACGGCTGACGCTGGCCGTGCAGGCGTATGCGGGTGCTCAGCGGGCGCTCGATCTCACGGTCGAGTGGTGCCGGAACCGGGAGACGTTCGGGCGGCCGTTGATCTCGCGGCAGACCGTGCAGCACACGCTGACCGAGATGGCCCGGCGCATCGACGTCGCGCGCGTCTATGTGCACGAGGTGGCGCGACGGGCGGACGCCGGCGAGGACGTGATCGCGGAGACCTGCTTCGCGAAGAACACCGCGGTCGAGACCGGGCAGTGGGTCTGCGACCAGGCGCTGCAGTTGCACGGCGGCCTCGGCTACATGCGGGAGGCCGAGGTGGAACGCCAGTACCGCGACCAGAAGATCCTCGCCATCGGCGGTGGGACGACGGAGATCCTGACCGGCCTGGCCTCCAAGATACTGGGGTACACCGCATGAGCAATCGGGAGGCGATGCTGGAGAAGCTCGCCGCGCTCGACGTCGAACAGGCCAAGGCGTTGGCCGGCGGCGGGGAGAAGTACGTCGACCGCCACCACAAACGCGGCAAGCTATTGGCTCGGGAACGCATCGAGCTGTTGCTCGACCCCGACTCGTACTTCCTCGAGCTGTCACCGCTGGCCGGCTGGGGCTCGGACTTCACCGTCGGCGCCAGCCTGGTGACCGGGATCGGTGTGGTCGAAGGCGTCGAGTGCCTGATCACCGCCAACGATCCGACGGTCAAGGGCGGTTCCAGCAACCCGTGGACGCTGCGCAAGGCTTTGCGATCCGACGAGATCGCGCGGGCGAACCGGCTGCCGGTGATCAGCCTGGTCGAGTCCGGCGGCGCGGACCTGCCGACGCAGAAGGAGATCTTCATCCCCGGCGGCGCGATGTTCCGCAACCTGACCCGGTTGTCGGCCGAGGGGATCCCGACCATCGCGCTGGTGTTCGGCAATTCGACCGCGGGCGGCGCGTACGTCCCGGGGATGAGCGACTACGTGGTGATGGTCGACGGCGGCGCGAAGGTGTTCCTGGCCGGACCGCCGCTGGTGAAGATGGCGACCGGTGAGGACGCGGACGACGAATCGCTCGGTGGCGCGTCGATGCATGCGCGGAAGTCCGGGCTGGCCGACTACTTCGCGGTCGACGAACAGGACGCGATCCGGCTCGGGCGGCAGATCGTGTCGAGGCTGAACTGGCGCAAGGCGGGTCCGGCCCCGAGCCCGGCGTACCAGGAGCCGTTGCACGACGCGGACGAGCTGCTGGACATCGTCCCCGGAGACCTGAAGATCCCGTTCGATCCGCGGGACGTGATCGCCCGGGTGGTGGACGGGTCGGTGTTCGACGAGTTCAAGCCGCTGTACGGGTCCTCGCTGGCGACCGGGTGGGCGTCGGTGCACGGGTACCCGGTGGGGATCCTCGCGAACGCGCGCGGGGTGCTGTTCAGCGAGGAGTCGCAGAAGGCGGCGCAGTTCATCCAGCTCGCGAATCGCGCGAACACGCCGCTGATCTTCCTGCACAACACGACCGGGTACATGGTCGGGCAGGAGTACGAGCAGGGCGGGATCATCAAGCACGGGGCGCAGATGATCAACGCGGTCTCGAACTCTCGCGTGCCCCACATCTCGATCCTGATGGGCGCGTCGTACGGCGCCGGGCACTACGGGATGTGCGGCCGGGCGTTTGATCCGCGCTTCCTGTTCGCGTGGCCGTCGGCGAAATCGGCGGTGATGGGACCGCAGCAGCTGGCCGGGGTGCTGTCGATCGTCGCGCGGGCCGCCGCGGAGGCGAAGGGGATGCCGTACGACGAGGACGGCGACCGGCAGATGCGCGCGTACGTCGAAGGTCAGATCGAGGCGGAGTCGCTCCCGACGTTCCTGTCCGGCCGCCTGTACGACGACGGCGTGATCGACCCCCGCGACACCCGCACCGTTCTCGGCATCTGCCTGTCCGCCATCCACTCGGCCCCGGTCGAAGGCACGTCGTCCTTCGGCGTCTTCAGGATGTGACGCGCATGTTCAGCTCTGTTCTGGTCGCCAACCGAGGCGAGATCGCCCGGCGGATCTTCCGCACCGCGCGCTCCCTCGGTCTGTCCACAGTCGCCGTGTACTCGACGGCCGACGCGCGGATGCCGTTCGTGGACGAGGCCGACGCTGCTGTTGAGCTTCCCGGAAACGCGCCCGGCGAGACGTACCTCCGCGCGGATCTCATCGTCGACGCGGCGGTGCGCGCGGGCGCGGACGCCGTACATCCGGGGTATGGGTTCCTGTCGGAGAACGCCGGCTTCGCGCAGGCGGTGATCGACGCGGGATTGACCTGGATCGGGCCGCCGGTGGACGCGATCTCCTCGATGGGGTCGAAGATCGAGGCGAAGAAGCTGATGGCCGCGGCCGGGGTGCCGGTGCTCGCCGAGCTCACGCCGGCCGAGGTGTCGGCCGCTGATCTGCCGGTGCTGGTGAAGGCGTCGGCCGGCGGTGGTGGACGCGGTATGCGGGTGGTGTCGCGGCTCGAGGACCTCGCGGCGGAGATCGACGCCGCGTCGGCGGAGGCGCTGTCGGCGTTCGGCGACGGAACGGTGTTCTGCGAGCGGTACCTCGCGACTGGTCGGCACATCGAAGTACAGGTCCTGGCCGATCAGCACGGGACGATCTGGGCGGTCGGTGAACGCGAGTGCTCGATCCAGCGCCGCCACCAGAAGGTCGTCGAGGAAGCACCGTCGCCCCTCGTCGAACGTCTCCCGGCGATGCGGGCGGCTCTGTTCGACGCCGCGCGGAAGGCTGCTGCGGCGATCAACTACGTCGGCGCGGGGACGGTCGAGTTCCTTGCGGACGGGGCCGGGAACTTCTACTTCTTGGAGATGAACACCCGGCTCCAGGTGGAACATCCGGTCACGGAGGAGACGACCGGCCTCGACCTGGTCGAACTGCAGTTTGCCGTTGCTTCGGGTGGCCGGTTGCCTCAGGAGCCGCCGCCGACGCGCGGGCACGCGATCGAGGTGCGGCTGTACGCCGAGGATCCGCTCCACGACTGGCAACCCCAGACCGGCACCCTCCACCGCTTCGCGATCGGCGACGACCCGCGGTTGGGAAACAAAAGGGCTCTGGACGACCAAAAGGTTCCCAACCGGCTGCGCGTGGACTCTGGGGTCGAGGACGGGTCCGAGGTTTCGCCGTACTACGACGCGATGCTGGCGAAGGTGATCGCGTACGGGGACGACCGTACGGCGGTGGCGCGGCGGCTGGCCGGGGTGTTGGAGCGGGCGACGATCCACGGGGTGGGGACGAATCGCGATCTGTTGGCGTGGACTCTACGGCACCCGGCGTTTCTCGCGGGCGACACCGACACGGCGTTCTTCAGCACGCACGGGGTAGGTGAGGCGGTCGGTGACGACGTGGTGCGAGTGTCGGCGTTGGCCGCGGCGCTGGCGGATGCGGCGGGTCGACGTACGCCCGTGCAGGTGCCGAGCGGCTGGCGCAACCTCCCGTCGCAGCCCCAACGCAAGAGCTACCAAGTCGGTGACGCGGTGCATGAGGTCGCCTACCGGTTAACCCGCGACGGGTTGGTTGCAGACGGCAACGTCAAGCTCCTGGACTCCGCACCCGACCGGGTGGTGCTGGAGGTTGATGGCGTGCGCAGGTTGTTTGCGGTGAAGGCTTACGGCGAGGGGGTCCCGGTCGGCGGGTCGGCGGCGGCGAGCCGCGCGTCCGCGACGCCGTCGTCCGTCGGACTGGTCTGTGTGGATTCGGCGTTGGGGAGTGTTGCGCTCGTCCCCGTCGGGCGGTTCACGGATCCGGCGGAGCAAGTCGCCGCGGGGTCGTTGGTTGCGCCAATGCCGGGGACGGTGACTCGGGTTGGCGTGCAGGTGGGTGACGTGGTGACGCAAGGGCAGCCGTTGGTGTGGTTGGAGGCGATGAAGATGGAGCACACGATCGCCGCCCCGGCCGACGGAGTGGTCGGTGAGTTGAAGGTGGCAGCGGGACAACAGGTCGAGGTCGGCGCGGTACTGGCCGTGGTTGGGGAGGACGCATGAGCTTCGTTGAATCGGAGGAGCGCCGGGAGCTGCGGAAGGTCGTCGGCGAACTCGGCAAGAAGTACGGCTACGCGTGGTTCAACCAGCAGGCCCGTAGCGGCGGCCACACCACCGAGCTCTGGCTCGAGGCCGGCAAGCTCGGGTATCTCGGCGTCAACCTCCCCGAGCAGTACGGCGGCGGAGGTGGCGGCATGGCCGACCTGTCGATCGTCCTCGAGGAGCTCGGCGCGGCCGGCTGCCCACTGCTGATGATGGTCGTCTCCCCGTCGATCTGCGGCACCGTGATCTCCCGCTTCGGCACCGACGACCAGAAACAGCACTGGCTCCCCGGCCTCGCCGACGGTACGACGATCATGGCGTTCGCGATCACCGAACCGGACGCCGGCTCGAACTCCCACCAGATCACCACCACGGCCCGGCGTACCGAGAACGGCTGGTCGCTGACCGGGCGCAAGGTGTACATCTCCGGCCTCGACGTCGCGAAGGCGATCCTGGTCGTGGGCCGCACGGAGGACGCGCGCACCGGGAAGCTCAAACCGGCGCTGTTCATCGTCCCGGTCGACGCGCCGGGCGTGGAGTTCCGGCAGATCGAGATGGACCTGATCAGCCCGGACAAGCAGTACGCCTTGTTCCTGGACGACGTACACCTGCCGCCGGAGGCGCTGGTCGGTTCCGAGGACGCGGCGCTGATGCAGCTCTTCGCCGGGCTGAATCCAGAGCGGATCATGGCGTCCGCGTTCGCGATCGGGATCGCCCGGCACGCGCTCGACAAGGCGACGGCGTACGTGAAGGAACGGCAGGTCTGGAAGACGCCGATCGGCGCGCACCAGGGCATCGCGCACCCGCTCGCGCAGATCAAGATCGAGCTCGAACTCGCCCGGCTGATGCTGCAGAAGGCCGCCGCGCTGTACGACGCCGGCGACGACCTGGCCGCGGGTGAGGCCGCGAACATGGCGAAGTACGCCGCCGGCGAGGTCGCCGTCCGCGCCACCGACCAGGCCGTGCAGTCCCTCGGCGGCAACGGCATGACGGTCGAGTACGGAGTCGCCTCGCTGGTCGCCGCCGCCCGCGCGACCCGGATCGCGCCGGTCAGCCGGGAGATGATCCTGAACTTCGTCGCCCAGCACTCGCTCGGTCTACCCAAGTCGTACTGAGGTCCGTCACAGTCTCACCATCGCCACCAGGGGAGGATCCGATGATCATCACCAGTCAGTTCGAGCCGGTCGAGGCGCTCGACGAACCGATCCACGACGCCGTCCTCGGCAAGGCCCAGGAGTTCGGCGACCGGCCGGCCATGATCGACGGCGTCACCGGCCGGGAGATCAGCTACGCCCAGCTCGACCACATGCACCGCCGGGTCGCGGCCGGGTTCGCCGAGCTCGGCATCCGGCACGGCGACACGATCGCGCTCTACAGCCCGAACACGATCCTCTACCCGGTCGTGTTCTACGGCGCCACCCGCGCGGGTGCCACCGTGACGACGGTCAACGCGCTCTACACGGCCGACGAGCTGCACAAGCAACTGGTCGACTCGAAGGCGAAGTTGCTGGTGACGATTTCGCTCTTCCTGCCGGTCGCGACCGCGGCGATCGAGGGTACGGACGTCACCGAGATCTTCGTCTGCGACCAGGCCGAGGGGTACCGCTCGGTCCTGGAGCTGGTCGCGTCGACCGGCCCGGAACCCGAGGTCGCGATCGATCCGGTCAACGACGTCGCCGTCCTCCCGTACTCGAGCGGAACCACCGGTGCGGCGAAGGGCGTGATGCTGACGCACCGCAACATCGCGACAAACATCCACCAGGCCGAGTCGATGTTCGACCTGGAGGACGGTGAACGGATCATCGCGATCCTGCCGTTCTTCCACATCTACGGGCTGTCCGTGCTGATGAACCTGCCGCTGCGGCTCGGCGCGACCGTCGTCGTACTGCCGAAATTCGACCTGCAGCAGTTCCTCACGACGCTGGACACGTACCGGATCACACGGGCGTTCGTCGCACCGCCCGTCGTCCTGGCGCTCGCCAAGCACCCGGCGGTCGACGGGGTGAACCTGTCGCACCTGAAGTACGTGACGTCGGCTGCCGCGCCGCTGGACGGTGAGCTCGCCGAGGCGTGCGCGAAGCGGCTCGGGCTGCACGCCGTCCTGCAGGCCTACGGGATGACCGAGCTGTCGCCGGGGACACACGTCGTACCGCAGGACGACCCGGAGCCGCCGCCGGGCGCGGTGGGCAAGCTGTTCCCGTCCACCGAGATGCGGCTGGTCGGTGCCGACGGCAACGATGCGGACGAGGGCGAGATCTGGATCCGCGGGCCGCAGGTGATGAAGGGGTACCTCGGCCGGCAGGCGGAGACCGACGCGACCATCGACCGCGAGGGATGGCTGCACACCGGTGACATCGGCCGGATGGACGACCGCGGCTACCTGTACGTGATCGACCGGGTGAAGGAGCTGATCAAGTACCACGGGTACCAGGTCCCGCCGGCCGAGCTGGAGGCGGTGCTGCTCACCGACGACCGGATCGCCGACGCGGCGGTGATCGGGGTGACCGCGGAGGGCAACGAGGTACCGAAGGCCTTCGTGGTGCCGATGCCCGGCGCCGAACTGACCGAGGCCGACGTGATGGAGTACGTCGCCGCGCGCGTGGCGCCGTACAAGAAGATCCGGCAGGTGGAGTTCATCGACGCGGTGCCGAAGGCGGCGTCCGGAAAGATCCTGCGGCGGGAGCTGCGGGCTCGCGAGGCGGCCCGTGAGTGAAGCGCTGAAGACA
This sequence comes from Kribbella sp. NPDC054772, assembly GCF_053611945.1. Classification (NCBI taxonomy): domain Bacteria; kingdom Bacillati; phylum Actinomycetota; class Actinomycetes; order Propionibacteriales; family Kribbellaceae; genus Kribbella; species Kribbella sp. NPDC054772. The sequence goes on from NZ_JBSHBJ010000013.1 coordinate 182,064, forward strand.
CCCCAGCAGGACAGGTCGCGCGCGACCCGCCAGCGGTTGCTCGAAGCGGCGCTCGAATCGCTGGCCGAGGTCGGGTACGCCGCGACGACGGTGAGCGTGGTGGCGACCCGGGCCGGGGTCTCGCGGGGCGCCGCGCAGCACCACTTCCCGACGCGGGCGGATCTGTTCGCGGCGGCGGTCGAGTACATGACCGAAGTACGGCTGGCGGAGATCCGGGCGCAGGCCGCGCGGCTGCCGAGCGGGGCAGGACGGACCGAGGCGATCGTCGGGATGCTGGCCGACGTGTACACCGGTCCGTTGTTCCGCGCGGCGTTGCACCTGTGGGTGGCGGCCTCGACGGAGGAGGCGTTGCGGCAGCAGATCGTGCGGCTGGAAGCACACGTAGGCCGGCAGGCGCACCGAGCATTGCTGGAGGTCCTGGAGGTCAGCGAGCGAACGCCCGGCGTACGCGAGACCGTTCAGGGCGTGCTGGACATGGCGCGTGGTCTCGGCCTCGCGGACCTGCTGACCGACGACAGCGCCCGCCGCCGCGGCATCGTCCGCCAATGGAGCCAAATCCTCGATCAGACCCTCCGCGAGCCTGGAGTGTGACCGAAGGTGCGGCGGAAGGTGTCGATGAACGCGCTCGTCGACGCCCATCCGGTTCGGTGCGCCACGCGCGTCACTGACTCCCCATCCGCGAGCAGGATCAGCGCCTGGTGCAACCGGAGCTGTGTTCGCCATTGCGGGAAGCTTATTCCCAGGTCGGTCTGGCACAGGCGGCTCAGCGTGCGTTCGCTTGCGCCGACCACTCGCCCCAATTGCGTCAGTGTCCTGCCGTCAGCCGGGTCGTCCCGCAGGAAGTTGCAGACGGCAACCAGCCGTGGGTCGTTTGGAGTCGGCAGGTAGGTCGGTCGCTGAGCCGACCGCCGCAACTGATCGAGCAACACGCGTCGCAACCGCTCCTGCTCCGCGGCCTCTTGGTCGTCATCAGAGGTGAAGCTGAGGATGAGTTCACGGAGTAGCGGGCTGACGTCGAGCGCGGATGGCGCATCGAGCGCGAGGGGGTTCTCCTCGAGACCAATCGTGTGGAGTGCGGTCTCGCCGTACGCGCGGTGCTGGTGCACCGTCCCGGCGGGGACCCAGATCGCCCGGGTGGCCGGAGCGACCCAACTACCGGCGTCCGTGGTAACGGACAGGACGCCGCGCCCGGCGTACACGATCTGGTGGCGGTCGTGCCAGTGCGCCTCGATGCCACCGCCTGCCTGGATCGGCCGGTGGCCGGTGCTCGCGGGACGTTGGCGGGTTTCCGGCATCACTTGGCATTTTATCGGAAGCCGGACAGGCCGTCGGCTCGCGACGATCGACCGGTGCGCAAACTTCGACCGATCGGACTGATGGCGACCGGCCACGCCTGCGTGGACGTCTACCAGGGCTGCGTGCCCGCGCTCGTCCCGTTCCTCATGGCCGATCGCGGCCTCGGGTACGTCGCGGTGTCCGGCATAACGCTGGCGGCGACCCTGCTGTCATCGGTGGTCCAGCCGGTGTTCGGCGTACTGACCGACCGCCGTCCACTGACCTGGCTGATCCCGGTCGCGATGACCACGGCCGGGCTCGGCATCGCGCTGATCGGCGTCGGCGACACGTACCTGCTCAGCTGGCTCGCGGCCGCATTGTCCGGGCTGGGCGTCGCGGCGTACCACCCGGAGGCCGCGCGGATGGCGCGCCTGGTGAGCGGCGGCAGTCACGTCGGGATGAGCTGGTTCTCGGTCGGCGGGAACGTCGGGTTCGCGCTGGCGCCCGTCCTCGTCACGCCGATCATCGCCGCGGGCGGGCTGGCGCTGACGCCGCTTCTCGTCGTACCGGCGCTCGTCGGGGCCGCGATCACTTCGTGGGCGGTCCGGTCCCGCGTCACGGACGCGACCGTCCGCCTGCGGGCCGAAGGGACCGACGACTGGCCGTCGTTCCTGCGGCTGTCGGCGATCATGATCTGCCGGTCGATCGTGTTCGTCGGCCTCGGCACCTTCATCGCCCTGTACGCCGGCCAGCGGGTCGGCGGCGGGACCGCGACCGGCGGCACCGCGCTGTTCGTCCTCTTCGCCGCGGGCGCCCTCGGCACCCTGCTCGGCGGCCGCCTCGCCACCCGCTACGGACGGGTCCGCACCCTGCGCACGTCGTACGCCGTCGCGGTGCCGGCGATCGCCTGCTTGGTCTTCGTCCCCGGCCCGGCGTTCTTCGGCTTCCTGGCGCTGACCGCGATCGCGATGTCGATCCCGTTCTCACTGCACGTGACCCTCGGCCAGGACTTCCTCCCCGGCCGCGTCGGTACGGCGGGCGGCATGACCCTCGGCCTCGCGGTCAGCATCGGCGGCGTCGCCACCCCGGTGCTCGGCACGATCGCGGAGCACACCTCGCTCCGGCTCGCGCTCAGCACACTGATCGCGCTCGCCCTCTGCGGCAGCCTGATCGGGTACGCGATCCGTGAGCCGGTCTGAGCGTCCAGAAGACGATCAGCCGGTAGGGAAATCGCTCCCGGCCACCTACATTGAGCACCGCCATGGCTGCTGAGCGGATCGATCGGACGAGTGTGGGACTCCGATCGGGACGAGGGCCGGTCCTGCTCGCCGTGATGCTCACGCTCGGACTCGTCGCCATCGATTCGACGATCCTGGCCACCGCCGTACCGTCAGTCGTCGCCGACCTCGGCGGGTTCACGCAGTTTCCTTGGTTGTTCTCGGTCTACCTGTTGGCCCAGGCGGTGTCGGTGCCGATCTTCGGCAAGCTCGCCGACCTCCGCGGGCGCAAACCGGTCATGCTGCTCGGCATCGGGTTGTTCGTGCTCGGCTCGGTGCTCTGCGGACTCGCCTGGAGCATGCCGGCACTGATCGCGTTCCGGCTGGTCCAGGGGCTCGGCGCGGGCGCCGCGCAGCCGACGGCGATGACGATCGTCGGCGACATCTACACCTTGGCGGAGCAGGGAAAGGTCCAGGGGTATGTCGCCGGCGCGTTCGGTGTCGCGTCGTTCGCCGGACCGGTGCTGGGCGGCCTGTTCTCCGACTACCTGTCGTGGCGGTGGATCTTCTTCGTCAACATCCCGCTCGGACTCGCGGCCGCATGGGTGCTGATCCGCGCCTTCCGGGAGTCCGTCGGCCACAGGCTCCGGCACCGGACCGACTACCCGGGCGCCATCGTGCTCGCCGTCGGCGGCTCGCTGCTGCTGCTCGGACTGCTCGAGGGCGGCGTGTCCTGGGGCTGGGGTTCAGTACCGGGACTCGCGGTCCTGACGGGTGCGGCGATCCTGCTCGGCGCGTTCGTCCTGATCGAGCGTCGTGCCGACGAGCCGGTCATCCCGTTGTGGGCGTTCGGCCGTCGCATACCGGGTTCCGCGAACGCGGCCGCCCTACTGATCGGCGCACTGGTGGCCGGTCTGTCGACGTACGTCCCACTGTTCGCCCAGGGTGCGCTGGGTACGTCGGCTCTCGTCGGCGGGCTCGCCCTGGCGGGGATGACTCTCGGATGGCCGATCGCTGCATCGGCTGCGGGGCGGATGTACGTCGTACTCGGCTTCCGGACCGCGATGCTGCTCGGTGCGATCATCGCCGTACTCGCCGCCGGACTCCTTCTGACGGCCGGCTCCCTGCTGCACCTGACGGCGGCCTGCTTCGTGATGGGAGTCGGGCTCGGGCTGTGCGCGACGCCGTCGATCGTCGCCGCTCAGCGCTCGGTGGACTGGCACATGCGCGGTGTGGTGACCGGGGCGAACATGTTCGCCCGCTCGATCGGCAGTGCGATCGGCGTCGCCGTCTTCGGCGGCGTAGCCAACAGTGTGGTCGGCCACTCACACGCGGATCTGGAGAAGCTGCCTGGAGACGTGCTCGGCCGCGCCGTTCACGCGGTCTTCTCGGTTGCCGCGATCGCCGCGGTACTGCTCATCGCCGCGGTGGTCTCCATGCCCAACCGCATCGCCGAACGCGGCAACTAGGAGTGCGCAGTCCAGCAGGCGATCCCCGCGTGGGGAATTTGTTGTCACATCACATACATTGATCAGCAATATGACTACTGAGCGGATCGACCGAGCGAGTGTGGGACTTCGGTCGGAACGAGGGCCGATCCTGCTCGCGGTGATGCTGAGCGTCGGGCTGGTCGCGATCGACGCGACGATCCTCGCAACCGCCGTACCGTCCGTGGTCGCCGATCTCGGTGGGTTCACCCAGTTCCCCTGGCTGTTCTCGATCTACCTGCTGGCGCAGGCGGTGTCGGTGCCGATCTACGGCAAGCTCGCCGACCAGCGCGGACGGAAGCCGATCATGCTGCTCGGCGTCGGGCTGTTCGTCCTCGGGTCGGTGCTCTGCGGGTTCGCCTGGAGCATGCCGGCGCTGATCGCGTTCCGCCTCGTCCAGGGGCTCGGCGCGGGCGCGATCCAGCCGATCGGGATGACGATCATCGGCGACATCTACACCGTCGCCGAGCGCGCCAAGGTGCAGGGGTACGTCGCCAGCGTCTGGGGGATCTCGTCCTTCGTCGGACCCACGCTCGGTGGCGTGTTCTCGGACTACATCTCGTGGCGGTGGATCTTCTTCGTGAACATCCCGCTCGGGATCGCGGCCGCGTGGGTGCTGGTCCGGCGGTTCGAGGAGAAGGTCGCGGAGAAGACCAGCCACCAGATCGACTACGCGGGCGCGATCCTGCTCGCGGTCGGTGGTTCGCTGCTGCTGCTCGGGCTGCTCGAGGGCGGCGTGATGTGGGACTGGGGTTCGGGACCGAGCATCGTGATCCTGGCCGCGTCCGTCGTACTGCTGGTCTCGTTCGTGCTCGTCGAGCGGCGCGCGGCGGAGCCCGTCCTGCCGCTGTGGGTGCTCGGGCAGCGAGTGCTGAACTCGGCCAACTCGGCGGCGCTGCTGATCGGGTTGCTGATGATCGGCCTCTCGACGTACGTGCCGCTGTACGCCCAGAGCGTCCTCGGTACGTCGGCACTCGTGGCCGGGTTCGCACTGGCAGCGATGACGCTCGGCTGGCCGATCGCCGCATCGTTCGCCGGGCGCATCTACCTGCGGGTCGGGTTCCGGTCCACGATGCTGCTCGGCGCGCTGATCGTCGTACTCGGGTCCGGGATCCTGCTCACGGTCGGCCCCGGCAGCTCGGTCCTGCACCTGGCCGCCGCCTGCTTCGTCATCGGGATCGGCCTCGGCTTCTCCGCGTCACCGTCGGTCGTGGCCGCGCAGTCCTCGGTGGGCTGGCGGACCCGCGGCGTGGTGACCGGCGCGAACATGTTCTCCCGCTCGGTCGGCAGCGCGGTCGGCGTCGCCGTCTTCGGTGCCGTCGCGAACGCCGTGGTCGCAGCCCGCCTCGGCGACGACCACGCCGACCTTGAGAAGGTGCCGGCCGGGACCCTGGCGCCCGCGATCCACGACGTCTACTACGGCGCCGCCGCGGCCGCAGTGCTCCTCGTCGTGGCCGTCCTGTTCATGCCGAACCGCATCACCGAGCAGCCCCTTCGATGACCGAGCGCGCGGTCGACTGTGTCGGCGCCTTGATCCGGGACTCGCAGCATCGCGTCTACCTGCAGCGTCGTACCGCTGATCGACGGTTGTTGCCGGGGATCTGGGACATCGTCGGCGGACACCTGGAGCCGGGCGAGACACCGGAGCAGGCGTTGGCCCGCGAGGTCGAGGAGGAGACCGGCTGGAAGGTCCGCGACATCGTCTGGCCCGTCGCCGACTGGGAGTGGGAGTGGGAAGGCCGGGTACGCCGTGAGGTCGACTACCTCATCACGGTCGACGGCGACCTGAGCCGACCGCGACTCGAAGCCGGCAAGCACGACGCGTCCGCGTGGGCCGGACCTGACGACCTCGACCTGCTGATGGTCAACCGGACCGACGGCGACCGACGCCTGCGCGACCTGGTGGCGCACGCCGTCAGGACCCGCTTCACCGACCGTCTCCGCCTCGAACCGATCACCGGACCCAACGGTGTCCTCCCCGGACATGCACCGGACCTGCTCCGCCTGTTCTCGGACCCGTGGGTCGCCCACTGGTACGGCGTCTCATTCGCACCCGAGGACGCCGACGCCCAAGCCGCACACCACCAGGCCGCCTGGGAGCGCCAGTCGGTGAGTAAGTGGATCGCCTACGAACGCACCACCGGCGCACTGGCCGGCCGCGGCGGTCTCTCCCGACTCCCCGCCGAAATACCCATCACCAACACGATCGCCGCCCTCGCCGGCCCGGCCTGGACAACCGACCGCCTGGAACTCGGCTGGGCCCTCACCGAACCCGCCCGAGGCCGAGGCCTAGCCACCGAGTTAGGCCACGCCGCCCTCAACTACGCCTTCACCACCCTCAACGCCACCGAAGTAGTCGCCTTCACCGAACAATCCAACACCGCCTCCCAAGCCGTCATGCAACGCCTAGGCATGCACCCCGTCGGCCAGTTCCACGCCGAGGGTTGGTCCGCAGACGGCACGGCAATCCACCCCCACGCCCCCTTCACCGTCTACATCGCCCGCGCCGACTGAGACCTCACTCCTTCTTCTTCGCAAGCTGAGCCGCGATCCGCGCCCGAGACTCCTCAGCCTGGATCCTGTCCTCCTCGTCCAACGCGGCCAGCGTTGCGGCGTCGATCGACAGCGGGGCCTGCGCCAACCGCTCCGCCAAGCTGAGATAGGCCACACCGCCGACCGGCAGCTCGATACTCGCCTGGCCCTGCCAGAACTCACCCCCGAGCTCGAACACCTGCACCATCGGCTCGTACGGATCATCCAGCCCGGGGAACTGCTGGTACGGCGCATCGCCCAGTGAAACCCACCGGAACATGTCGGCAATCACCTTGCGCACCAGCGGCTTCAGCTCATGCCCAACCTCAGCCTCCAGCCGCTCCAGCCACACCGGATCGCCCTCCACAGCCGGATCGACCAGCGGCGCAATGTCCGCAAACGCCCACCGCTCCGTCACCCCCAACGCATTCGCCCACAACGCCTTCCGCCGAAGAAACTCACTCGCCAACCGCCCCCGCGCCCGAAAGTGCCGCAACTCCGCAACATCGTCATCCCACGCAGCCCCCACCAACCGCACCAAAAACCGCTCACAAGCAGCCGCTGCCATCACAGCCCAACCATTCCTTTGCTGTGCCTAACTGAGCCTGCCTGCACCTACTCGGCAGCGTCCTGCGTACGTCGGGCCTCCAGCCGGGCTCGTGCTTCCTCGAGTTGGATACGGTCCTTCTCGTCCAGCTCGGCCAGGGTCTCGGCGTCGATCGGGATCGGTGGCTGGGCCAACCGGAAATCGAGTGAGCGGTAGACGACCCCGGCGATGGGCAACTCGATGCCACTCTGCCCTTGCCAGAACTCACCACCGCGTTCGAAGACCTGCACCATCGGCTCATACGGATCGTCGAACTCGGGAAACCGCTCCTTCGGCCGCTCGCCCAACGACGCCCACCGGAACATGTCGGTGATCACCTTGCGAACCAGCACCTGCAACTCGTGGCCGGCTGCGACCTCGACCCGCTCCAGCCACACTGGATCGGTCTCCACAGACGGGTCGAACAACAGCGCGACATCCGCGAACGGCCAGCGCTCTGTCACTCCCAGCGCGTTCGCCCACACCGCCTTCCGCCGGAAGAACTCACTCGCCAACTGCCGCCGCGACGTCTCGTGCAGCAACTCGGCCTCGTCGTCATCCCACCTCGCCGCCACCAAGCGCGCCAGCAACCGCTCCGCCGCCGTATCCGTCACAACCCCAAACCTTCCTTGGCCACTCGAACCACCTCGTCCAGGTTCGACAAATCCTCCGCCACCCGCAGCTGGTCCCGGGGGACAACCAGCGTGCTGTCCCGGTGCACCAGCAGGTCCTTCATCGTCGACTGCATACTCCTCGGTGCCGCGGCGTGCGCGGTCAGATGCTCACGCGTAACCCTCGGCCCATACTCGTCCCACGCGGCCGGATCAGCCGAAAGATATGGGAGTCCGGCGTCCATCAGTTTCGCTTCGACGTACTCGTGCGCCAGGAGCGACCAGAATTCGACACGCTGCCGGTCGGTCAGCTCGGCGCCGGATGCGACGCGCTCCCACAACACCCCGACTTCCGAGAGCGGCATGAAGTGCCCGTGCCTGACCTCGCCCGGGCCGACTGCCACGTCGTGCTGACGAACGAAGAGGTGCTCCTTCGCTTCTTCGACCACCTCGCGTGGGAAGGCGCTGTTCTCGGCGACCGCGTCGACGTCGTCGGCCTCGCGGATCCGTCGGTAAGTGTCCATGTCGCGCGGATCGTCAGGCGTCTCCACGAACTCGTTCTCAGGCGTGTCCTTGCCCTCGGCGTCCTCTTGCGGAGCAGGCTCTCGGGCTTCCGTGGACTCAACCTGAGCCTGTGAGTCGCCGTCATCGTCATCCACCGAGCGGTCGGCGGCAGTATCCGCGTCGGGCTGGGGATGTTCTTCGGGCTCCGGCGAGTCGCCGTCGTCAAGGTTCTGACCCCAGCCGTCGCGGGCGAAGAGCGGGTTGGCCGCCATCTTCTCGCGCCGCCTTGGTGAGAGTTGGTCGTCGCGAGGCTCGGTCTGCGGGTCGTCGGTGGTCGGCTGGTCGGCGCGCTCGGGGGTGGACGGCGGCTCGGCGTCGGTTGTTGGTTGGTCGGCGCGTTTGTCGGTGGGGGTGACGGGTGTGGAGTCGTTCGGCCTGGCCCTGTACTGGAGGCGGGCCAGGGTGTCGTCCTTGAGGAGGCGGTCCCGGATCTCAGGTGGGTACGACGCGAACAGGTCCTGCTCGTCGGTACGTCGATCCGCTGCGGCCGCCTGACCTCGCCCCGAAGCGTTGTCGAGCGGCTTCGGCGCTGGGCGAACCGCCGGCGAGTCCGGCTCGGGGCGCTCAGAGGGCGCGGTCGGCTCGGAAGCCTCCGGGACGGGCGGGCTGGGAGGTGGTTCGGCGTACCCGCTGTCGGGCTGGTTCGGGTTGCGATCGACAGGGCGGCCGCTGAGCTCACCGCGTGCCATCCGCAGACCCCCAGGACGAGACCAGAGGCATCAAGGTACTGCGCAGGAGAGTCAAACGACCACACTCCGTCAGCATCCGTCACATGTCCGGTTCGGATCAGGTTGGCGGACCGGGGGCGGACATTTGGCGGTCCAGGGTGGTGGTGAAGCGGGTTAGGAGGGTGGCGAAGGTGGATCGTTCGTCGGGGGTCCAGTCGTGCATGGCGGCGGCGAAACGGGTGCGGCGGTGGGCGTGGACGGTGTCGAGTTGGGCGCGGCCGGTGGGGGTGAGGACCAGATGGGTACGGCGGCCGTCGGTTTGGTCTGCTTCTCGGCGGATGAAGCCGGACTCGACCGCCGCGGCGACGAGTTTGCTCGCTCGGGGCTGGTCGACGCCGAGTGCTGTTGCGACGCCGTTGACCCCGAGTGGTTCGGGCTCTGACGCTTCGATCGCGTCGAGGACGTCCTGGAGCGGTGACGGGCTGCCGGACTGGACGGCGAAGGTGCGGTGGGTCTGGCGCCGGCGGATCGTCACCATTGCTGCCTCGACTTCGGCGATCGGATCGGTCTTGTCCATGACCAGCTCCAAAATATATGCTCATTGACATGTATATGTCAGATGACAACAAGCCTATCGGGTGGTGGCTGAAGGAGGTCGACCGACTGCTCGAGGCGTCAATCGAGCAGGTGCTCGCCGAGGACGGGTTGAGCCGGCGGCAGTGGCAGGCGCTGAACGCGGCGGCTGGGGAGGAGCCGATCGCTGCGGGCGCTGGCTCGATTGAGCGTGAAGGTGCGGGCCCAGCGGCGGAAGGTGATCGAGGGAATCTCCGACGAGGAGTACCTGGCGACGATCGGCGTTCTCCGGCGGATGGCCGCGAATCTGGCGCACAACGTCTGAAGGCTCCGAGTGTGACCGTCCAGGCGCGACGGTCACACTCGGAGCCTGCCACCTCAAGGGGGAGGTTCCCGGTGAGGTGTCGGGAAGCTCCGGTGTCCCACCGCCCGGGACACTCGGCCCTGCCTGGCCCGAGGTGTCGGCCAGGAGGTGGTTGGAACGGCTGGGCGGCGGCGATACAGGGAACTCAGCCGCCAAGCCCAGCCGGGTCAGGTGGGCGGCGGGGGGGGGGGCCGCGCGCGCGCGCGGGGCGCCACACCCGCGGGGCGGACGGCACGCCCTCTACCTCGCCCCCCAAAAACAACACCACCCCGACACGAAGCCA
>NZ_JBSHBJ010000014.1:0-61264 GCF_053611945.1 Kribbella sp. NPDC054772
GGTTGGCGAGCGCGCGGTGCTCGGCGGCCGACTCGAGCAGGTCGGCCGTGGAGAGCTCACTCAGATCATTGTCGAACATGTGTTCGATTCTATCTCGTCAAACCCGCTTCTCCAAATTCCCAGACCCATGGAATCCCTTATCTGCAAGGGAGAATGGCCTCGGTGAGTCAGGTGTGGACGGCCGGGCAAGAGGCAGCGCTCGTCACATCGTCGCCGGAGGCAACAGTTGTCGCCGCCAACGCGTCGCCGTCCGCCTACCGGAACTCACCAGCTCCGCCAGCGCGGCGTCGTACGGCGGGTCCTGTTCTCGTCGAGCGCCGCGGCGTGCTGAGCCTGGTCGGGCTCGCCGCACAGCCTGCGTAGGCTGTTGGCTTGTGGGGTGTTCGAGGTGAAGGGCTGAGTTGTGGCTGAGCGACCTGAGATTGTTTGTATCTGTGGCTCTGCTCGGTTCGGGGACGAGATGAGCGCGGCGAACCGGGAGCTGACGTTCGCAGGGGTCATCGTCGTCGCGCCGGGCGTTTTCCCGCGCGCCGGGGATCAGGAGTTGATTACCGACGAGCAGAAGGCTGCGCTGGGCGCTCTTCACCTGCGCAAGATCGACCTGGCTGACAGGGTTCTGGTCGTCAACCCCGGCGGGTATATCGGCGAGTCCACGAGTCGGGAGATCGCCTACGCGCGCGCCACCGGCAAGCCGGTCTCGTTCACCGAACCCGTCTGAACTACAGGTCCTCTTCCTGGGTGGCGCGGGAGAGTTTGCTCGGCCACCAGATCTTCCTGCCGATGTCGTACGCGACGGACGGGACGAGCAGGGAGCGGACGACGGTGGTGTCGAGGAGGACGCCGAAGGCGACCATGAAGGCGATCTGAACCAGGAACAGGATCGGCAGGACGGCGAGCGCCGAGAACGTCGCCGCCAGTACGACACCGGCCGAGGTGATGACACCGCCGGTGACGGCCAGACCCATCAGGATGCCCTGCCTGGTGTCATGTTCCTGCGCCTCCTCCCGCACCCGCGTCATCAGGAAGATCGAATAGTCGATGCCCAGGGCAACGAGGAACACGAACGCGTACAACGGGATACCCGGGTCGGCGCCGGGGAAACCGAAGACGTGGTTGAACACCACCGCGCTGACCCCGACGGTCGCACCGAACGACAGCACGTTGGCGATCACCAGCAGGATCGCCGCGACGAGCGAGCGCAGCAACAGCATCAGGACGACGAAGATCACCGCGAGGATCGTCGGGATGATCACCCGCAGGTCGCGTTGCGCGGCGTCCAGGACGTCGAGGTTGATCGCTGTGTTTCCGCCGACCAGGATGTCCGGGCTGACCGTATCCAGTTCGGTCCGCAGATGCTTGACCACCTTGGTCGCCTCGGGTGAGTCGGCCGGCACCGTCAGCGTGGCCTGCACCAGAACCTTCCCGTCGACGACCTTCGGCGGTACGCCGGGAGCGACCGACGCGGACGCCGCGCCGACACCGTCGACCTTGGTGGCGGTCTGGACCACCCGGTCCGCCTCCGCGACCGGCGTGAGGATCTCCACCGGCGTACCGGCGCCGGCGTCGAAGTGTTTGCCGAGTTCCTCCTGGCCGGTCACCGACTCGACCTTGTTGAGGAACAGGTCCTCCTGGGACGTGCCGCTCGCCTTGAAGGTCGGCAGGAACGCCGCGCAAGCGACCAGTACGAGCGCGGTGATCGCCCAGACTCGGCGGGACCGGGTGCCGACGAGGGCGGAGACGCGGCCCCAGAGCCGGCGTCCGCCGACCTGGTCAGCGGTGTGCACGTGGTCGACGCGGGGGATCGACGGCCAGAAGATCCGGCGACCGAATGCGAGCAGGACCGCGGGCAGGAAGGTCATCGCCGCGATGAACGCACCGGCGATCCCGAGTGCGCCGACGGGGCCGAGGCCCTTTGTGCTGCCTAGCTGGGAGAGCAGCAGGCAGAGCAGACCGAGGATGACGGTCGCCGCGCTGGCCGCGATCGGCTCGATCGACGCCCGCCAGGCCACCCGCATCGCGTCGTACTTGCTGTCGTAGTCGTGCAGCTCCTCCTTGTACCGGGAGACGAGCAACAACGAGTAGTCGGTCGCTGCGCCGACGACGAGGATGAACAGGATGCCCTGACTCTGGCCGTTCAGCTGGAGTACGCCGTGCTTCGCGAGCGGGTACACGACCAGGGCGGCCAGTGCGAGACCAAAGACCGCGGTGAGCAGGACGGCGATCGGCAGGATCGGGCTCCGGTACACGATCAGCAGGATCACGAACACCACGGCGAGGGCGACGCCGAGCAGGATCCCGTCGATCCCGCTGAACGCCACCACGAAGTCCGCGAACACCCCGCCGGGACCGGTGACGTACACCTGCAGACCAGTAGGTGTGAGGTCTTGCTTGATCTGATTGCGCAGCCCGTCGGCGACGGCGAACAGCACGGTCTTGCCCTGGCCGACGACCTCGTCGGCGCGGTCACTGTCGGTCTGGACGGTGACCAGCAGGGCCTTTCCGTCGTCGGACGGGACCGGTTCGCCGACCGGGGCGACCAGGTACTCGCCGAGCTTCTTCCCGTTCCCGACGTCCAGGCCCGGGATCGTCGCGATGAACGCCTTGACCTTGGCCAGGTCCTGCGGAGTGATCCCGGATTCGCGCTCCACCAGCACGAAGTACGGCAGCGCCTTGTTGTCGACGAACTTGGCCGACTCGTTGGCGACCACCGTCGACTCGGCTTGTTTCGGGAGGAAGTTGGCGTTGTCGTTCTGCTGGACCTCGCTCAGTTTGCCGACCGACGGTCCGCCCAGCGACCCGAGCAGCAGCCAGACGATCAGTACGGCGGCGATTCCCGCCCTCCACATCCAACGGTTCACGGGGGCACAGTACCCGGGATCTCTCACTACCCACCGGAGGGTGTGCGGGAGCCGTTTCGGCGACGTAACAACAAGATGACTACGCGGAAACACCCCGGTCATAACGTCCAGGCCTAATCGATGAGGTCGGATGATCGGAGACTTGCGATGACGCTCGAGGCACGACAAGCGGCCGTCGCCACCCGCGAGGGCAGTGGCGCGGTGGGCACGGTCGAGGCGCCGCGGCGCGGGCGCTGGATCGACGTCTGGGATCCCGAGGACGCCGGGTTCTGGGCCGCGAAGGGCCGTGCGGTCGCGCAGCGGAACCTGTGGCCGTCGATCTTCGCCGAGTTCCTCGGTTTCTCGGTGTGGCAGCTGTGGAGCATCGTCGTGGTGTCGATGCCGAAGGCCGGCTTCGGCTACAGCACCGACCAGTTGTTCTGGCTGGTCGCGCTGCCGAGCCTGGTCGGGGCGACGCTGCGGCTGCCGTACACGTTCGCGGTACCGCGGTTCGGTGGCCGGAACTGGACGGTGTTCTCCGCGCTGCTGCTGCTGATCCCGACCGTTGGGCTGTCCTACTTCATGACCCAGCCGGACACACCGTTCTGGCTGATGGCGCTGGTCGCGGCGACCGCGGGTGTCGGTGGCGGAAACTTCGCCAGCAGTATGACGAACATTTCCTTCTTCTTCCCGGAAAAGGAAAAGGGTTTCGCGCTCGGCGTGAACGCGGCCGGCGGAAACCTCGGCGTCGCCGTGGTGCAGCTGCTGGTGCCGATCGTGATCGTCGCCGGTGCCGGCCTGACCCTGAACCGGTCCGGCCTGATGTGGCTGCCGCTGATCGCGCTGGCCGCGGTCTGGGCCTGGAAGGCGATGGCGAACCTGTCGGTCGCGAGCTCCTCGTTCCGGACCTCGATCGCCGCCGCGAAGCGCCCGCACACGTGGGTGATCTCGTTCCTCTACATCGGCACCTTCGGGTCGTTCATCGGCTTCGGCGCGGCGTTCCCGCTGCTGATCAAGACCACCTTCCCAGACGTCACGCCGGCCCACTACGCGTTCCTCGGCGCCCTGGTCGGCTCGGTGTCCCGGCCGTTCGGCGGCAGGCTGGCGGACCGGGTCGGCGGTGCCTGGGTGACGGTCTGCTCGTTCGTGGTGATGGGGCTCGGCATCGGTTCCGCGATCGTCGCGCTGAAGGCGGAAAGTTTCCCGGCGTTCCTGATCAGTTTCCTGGTCCTGTTCGTCGCCAGCGGGGTCGCGAACGGGTCGACGTACCGGATGATTCCGGCGGTGTTCCGGCTCACCACGGTGGACGACCCGGGGCGCGCCCGGCGCGAGGCGGCGGCGTGTATCGGGATCGCGTCGGCGATCGGCGCGTACGGCGGTTTCCTGGTACCGCGGGGGTTCGCGATGTCCACGAGTCACTTCGGCTCGCTGATCCCGGCGCTGTACGTGTTCTGCGGCTTCTACGTGCTGTGCCTCGCGGTGACGTACTTCTGCTACCTGCGCAAGGGCGGCCCGCTCAGCCGGGAGCGCGTGTGACGCCTGAGCCCACGCGAGTCCCGACGCACTGCCCGTACTGCGCTCTGCAGTGCGCCACCACGCTGCACCCGGTCGAGCGGCCGGGTGCGGTGGAGGTGCGGCCGCGCGATTTCCCCACCAACCGGGGTGGGCTGTGCCGTAAGGGCTGGACGGCTCCCGACGTACTCACGGTGCCGGATCGGCTCACCGTGCCGCTCGTCCGCAACGCCGCGGGCGAGCTCGAGGAAACGAGCTGGGACGCCGCGCTGGACTTCGTCGCCGCGCGGATCCGGGCTCTGCAAGCGGCCCATGGGCGGGACTCGGTCGCGGTGTTCGGTGGTGGCGGGCTGACGAACGAGAAGGCCTACGCGCTGGGCAAGTTCGCGCGGGTCGCGTTGCGGACGGCGAACGTGGACTACAACGGCCGGTTCTGTATGTCGTCGGCGGCCGCCGCGACGAACCGGGCGTTCGGGATCGACCGGGGACTGCCGTTCCCGCTGGCCGATCTGGGCACTGCCGGGGCTGTGCTGCTGGTCGGGAGCAACATCGCGGAGACAATGCCGCCGGCGGTGGCGCATCTGGACGGTGCCCGGGGCGCGGGTGGACTTCTGGTCGTCGACCCGCGCCGCTCCGCCACGGCCGGACTGACCACCGAAGGCGCCGGGATTCATCTGAAGGCGACGCCTGGCACCGATTTGGCGCTGGTGCTCGCGCTGACGCACGTGGTGCTGCAGGAAGGCCTCGCGGACCGCGACTATCTCAACGACCGTACCGACGATCCCGATGCGCTGATCCGCTCCACGGCTTCCTGGTGGCCCGAGCGGGCGGAGCGAGTGACGGGCGTGCCGGCGGCGACGATTCGCCAGGCCGCGCGCGTGCTCGCTGCGGCCGCGCCGGTAAACGGTGGAGCCGGGGCGTTCATCCTCACGGGTCGCGGGGCGGAGCAACACAGCAAGGGCACGGACACTGTGACAGCGTGTATCAACCTCGCGCTGGCACTCGGACTGCCCGGTCGGCTGGGCAGCGGCTACGGCTGCATCACCGGTCAAGGCAACGGGCAAGGCGGCCGGGAACACGGTCAGAAGGCTGACCAACTGCCTGGCTACCGCAGTATCTCGGACCCGGCCGCCCGCGAGTATGTCGCCGGCGTCTGGGGTATCGACCCCGACGAGCTGCCCGGTCCGGGCAAGAGTGCCGTCGAGCTGATCAATTCGTTGGGGACGACCAACGGTCCGAAGGCGTTGTTCGTCCACGGAAGCAACCTGGTCGTCTCGGCTCCACATCTGTCATCGGTCCGGGAACACCTGTCGTCGCTGGACCTGTTGGTCGTGGCCGACGTAGTGCCGTCGGAGACCGCGCTGCTCGCGGATGTGGTCTTCCCGGTCACCCAGTGGGCCGAGGAGGACGGGACGATGACGTCCCTCGAGGGGCGGGTACTGCGGCGGCGTACCGCGGTGACCGCGCCTGGTGAGGTGCGGAGTGATCTCGCGGTGTTCGCCGGGATCGCCGAACGACTCGGGGTCGCCGGGTTCTCGACGGATCCCGCGGAGGTGTTCGAAGAACTGCGGCGGGCGAGTGCCGGCGGGAAGGCCGACTACTCAGGCATCACCTGGGACCGGCTGGACGACGAAGAGGCGCTGTTCTGGCCGGTGCCGCACGACGGGCACCCGGGAACGCCCCGGCTGTTCGCCGACCGATTCGCGACGGTGGACGGGCGAGCGCACGTCGTACCCGTCGAACATCGCCCGGTGGCGGACGATCTCACCGCCGACGCCCCGATGTACCTGGTGACCGGACGGTTGTTGCAGCACTACCAGAGCGGTGCGCAGACGCGCCGCGTTCCGGAGCTGGCCGAGGCCGAGCCGGAGGTGTTCGCCGAGATCCACCCGCGGGTGGCGGCGCAGCTCGGGATCGGCGACGGGCGGCCGGTGCGGTTGCGGACCGCGCGCGGATCGATGGTGCTGTCGGCGCGCGTGACGGACGACGTCCGGCCGGACACGGTGTTCGTGCCGTTCCACTTCGGTGGGGCCGAGGCGGTCAACGAGCTGACCAACGACGCGCTCGACCCGGTCTCGCGGATGCCCGAGTTCAAGGCGTGTGCCGTGGAAGTCACCGCCGCTGCCCTTCCGGCGACGGGAGTTCCGGCATGAAGGTTGTCATCATCGGCGGCGGGATGGCGGGCCGTCGCCTGGCCGAGTTACTCGACAACAAACCCTCGTACGACGTGACGCTGCTCGGCGACGAACCGTCGTACAACCGCAGCAGGCTGACCGAGTACGTCGCCGGCCGCGCGGAGGTTGCTGTTGGCAACGAGCCGGTAGCGCGCGTGGCCCGTGTGGATCGTGGTCGGCGGGTGGTTGTGGACGAAGCCGGTCGCGAGTACGCGTACGACCATCTGGTGTTCGCGACCGGTGCCGTTCCGGTGGTTCCGCGGGGCGCCGAGAACGGGCTGCTGCTGCGGTCTGTCGAGGATGCGCGCTCCCTGGTCGCGGCGGCTGGTCGGACGCAGCGCGTGGTCGTGCTCGGTGGCGGGGTACTCGGGGTCGAGACAGCGTGTGCGCTGCGGGAACGCGGGCTCGCGGTCACCGTGGTGCACGACGGCGGAACGCTGCTGGACAAGACGGTCCGCGCGTCAGCCGGTCGCCGGGTGACGCGAGCGGTACGGCGCCTCGGGGTCGAAGTACTGCTGAACAGCACGTTCGCGGGAACTGACGCTGATCTGCTCGTCGTTGCGTGTGGAGTGCGGCCGCGGACCGAACTCGCGACCGGGCTGACCGTTCGCACCGGGATCGTCGTGGACGACACGTTCACGAGTGTGGACGACGAACGAGTGCACGCGATCGGCGACTGTGCCGAGATCGACGGCCGAGTCACCGGCACCGTCGAATCCGCCTGGATGCACGCGGAAGCGCTGGCGCAGCACCTCACCGGGCAGCCCGTTGAGGTGCCCGACCACGAGGTCGTGCGGGTGACGGCCGGTGGCCTCGACCTCCTGGTTCTCGGTGACCAGGACGAGGCCGGCGAAGTCGTTCGGCTCGAGGACGAGAGCCGGTACGTGCGGGCCGTCCTGCGGGACGGAGTGGTGCGGTCGGCGGTCGCCGCGGGCGCGCCCGACGTGGCCGCGGAACTTGTATTGCTGGCGGACCGGGGGACACCCGTCAGCGCGGACGGGTTGCTTGCGGCACCCGCCGTACCGAAGAAGAAGGTGCCGACCGTCTGTCGGTGCAACGGGGTGACCCGGGCCGCGATCGAAGCGGCCTTCCGTGGGGGTGCCGACAGTGTCGCCGGCATCGCCGCCACGACGCGGGCGACCACCGGGTGCGGCAGTTGCACCGGTGCCGTCGGCGAACTGCTCGACCGCTTCCGGCGCGGCGAGACCGAACCAGTCCCGAGCAGGAGGGCGACGATGGCAGAGCTGAAGAAGGCCAAGCACGTGGTGGTGGTCGGCGGTGGCATGGTGGCGCACCGGCTGGTCGAGGCGCTGCGGCAGCGTGACACCGGGACCAGCTACCGGATCACCGTGTTCGCCGAGGAGCCGCGGCTTCCGTACGACCGGGTCGCGCTGACCAGCTACTTCTCGGGCCGCGACCCCCACGACCTGTCGCTCGGCGACCCCGAGCTCTGGGACGACCCGGCGGTGAACCTGCGCAAGGGCGTGCTGATCAGCTCGATCGACACCACGGCGAAGACCGTCACGACCGCGCGCGGCGAGCAGATCGGGTACGACGAACTGGTGCTGGCGACCGGGTCCGCAGCCTTCGTCCCGCCGGTGAAGAACAACGACGCGCAAGGCTGCTTCGTCTACCGGACCATCGACGACGTCGCCGCGCTCCGGGTCTACGTGGAGCGGCTGAAATCCGAGGGCAAGCAGGTCAGCGGTGTCGTCGTCGGCGGCGGTCTGCTCGGTCTGGAGGCGGCCGGCGCGCTGCGGGCGCTCGGTGCGGCGACGAAGGTCGTCGAGTTCGCGCCGCGGCTGATGCCGTTGCAGGTCGACGAGGGCGGTGGATCGGCGCTGGCCCGGCTGATCGAGGGACTGGACGTCGAGGTGCTCACGGCGACGCAGTGTCAGCGGGTGAAGCTGACCTCCCAGGGTTCGGCGCGCGCGATGGCCGTTGCCGACGGCCCCGATCTGCCGGCCGACGTGGTCGTGTTCGCGACCGGTGTCCGGCCGCGCGACGAGCTCGGTCGGGAGGCCGGGCTGGCGATCGGCGAGCGCGGCGGTGTGGTCGTCGACGAGGCCTGCCGGACGTCGGTGCCCAGCGTCTGGGCGATCGGCGAAGTCGCTTGTATCGAAGGGCGCGTGTGGGGTCTGATCGCGCCCGGCTACACGATGGCCGAGATCGTCGCCGACCGGCTGCTCGGCGGCGAGGCGACCTTCCCTGGCGCGGACACGTCGACGAAGCTCAAGCTGCTCGGCGTCGACGTCGCGAGCTTCGGCGACGCGTTCGGCGCGACCGAGGGCGCACTGGACATCGTGTACGCCGACCCGGTGGCCGGCGTCTACAAGAAGCTCGTGCTGTCCGACGACGCCCGTACTCTGCTCGGCGGCATCCTGGTCGGCGACGCGTCGGCGTACTCCGGTCTGCGGCCGATGGTCGGCCGGGAACTCGGCGCGGACCCGGCAGCGTTCCTGCTGCCGGAAGGCGCCGCGCCGGTGCAGCTCGAACTGCCGGACGACGCGCCGGTGTGCTCGTGCAACAACGTGTCGGCGGGGACGATCCGGTGCGCCGTCCGCGACGAGGGCTGCGGCGACATCAAGTCGGTCTGCGGCAAGACCAAGGCGGGGACGAGCTGTGGGTCCTGCCTGCCGATTGTGAAGAACCTGCTGAACGCCGAGCTCACCAAGGCCGGTGTCGAGGTCAGCAAGGCGCTCTGCGAGCACTTCGCGCTGAGCCGGGCCGAGCTGTTCGACGTCGTCCGGATCACCGAGCTGCGGACCTTCAGCGAGATCGTCGAGCGGCACGGCACCGGGCGTGGCTGTGACATCTGCAAGCCCGTGGTGGCGTCGATCCTGGCCAGCACCGACCCGGCCGGGCACGTGCTCGACGGTGAGCGCGCGACGCTGCAGGACACCAACGACCACGTGATGGCGAACATGCAGAAGGACGGCACGTACTCCGTCGTGCCGCGGATCCCCGGTGGTGAGATCACTCCCGAGGGCCTGATCGTGATCGGCGAGGTGGCGCGGGACTTCGGGCTGTACACGAAGATCACCGGCGGTCAGCGGGTCGACCTGTTCGGAGCCCGGATCGAGCAGTTGCCGGCGATCTGGACGCGGCTGGTCGAGGCCGGGTTCGAGTCCGGCCACGCGTACGGCAAGGCGTTGCGGACGGTGAAGTCCTGCGTCGGGTCGACCTGGTGCCGGTACGGCGTGCAGGACTCGGTCGGGATGGCGATCGCGCTGGAGCTCCGGTACCGCGGGCTCCGCTCACCGCACAAGCTCAAGCTCGGTGTCTCCGGGTGCGCGCGGGAGTGTGCCGAGGCGCGCGGCAAGGACGTCGGCGTGATCGCGACCGAGAAGGGCTGGAACCTGTACGTCGGCGGCAACGGCGGGATGACGCCGCGGCACGCCGAGCTGCTCGCGTCGGACCTGAGCGACGAGGAGCTGTTCCAGGCGATCGACCGGTTCCTCATGTACTACATCCGCACCGGTGATCGCCTGCAGCGGACGGCGGTCTGGATGCGGGAGCTCGAGGGCGGGCTGGAGCACGTGCAGGACGTCGTACTGAACGACAGCCTCGGGATCGCCGCCGACCTGGACGCCGCGATGGCCAAGCACGTGGACTCGTACGTCGACGAGTGGCGCGCGACCCTGAACGATCCCGACAAGCTGGCCCGGTTCGTGTCGTTCGTGAACGCGCCGGACCAGCCGGACGCCGACCTGCGGTACGTGGTCGAGCGCAACCAGCCGCGTCCGGCCACCCCGGCCGAGCGCGGGCAGTTGGAGCCGGTGCTGCTGGCCGGCCCCCGATTGGAGGTACGCCGATGAGCGTCACAGCCGTGAGCTCGACAGTGATCTGCCGGTACGACGTCCTGCTGCCGGAGCGTGGTGTCGCCGCGCTCCTCGGGGACGGGCAGATCGCGCTGTTCCGGACCCACGACGGGCAGGTGTTCGCGATCGGCAACACCGATCCGTTCAGCGGGGCGAACGTGATGTCGCGGGGCATCGTCGGCAGCCGCGGCGACGTACCGACGGTGGCGTCGCCGATGTTCAAGCAGGTCTTCGATCTGCGCACCGGGGTGTGCCTGGACGACGCGGAGGTGTCGTTGCCGGTGTACCCGGTGCGGATCGTCGACGGTCAGGTCGTGGTGGGTACCGGTGAGCACTAGGTCCGGCCCGCTCAACGGCTGCACGATCGCGATCACCGCGCACCGGCGCGCGGAGGACCTGATCGCGTCGTTCGAACGGCGCGGCGCGAAGGTGCTGCACGCGCCGACGCTGCAGATCGTCCCGGTCGCCGACGACCACGCGCTGCTGGAGGCGACCCGGCGGGTGATCGCGAACCCGCCGGACGACGTGGTGGTGACGACCGCGGTCGGGTTCCGCGGCTGGATCGAGGCGGCCGACACCGCCGGGCTGGCCGCGGAGCTGCTCGGAACCTTGGAGCAGTCGCGGATCCTCGCGCGCGGTCCGAAGGCGCGCGGTGCGATCCGGGCCGCGGGGCTCGTGGAGCACTGGTCGGCGCGGTCCGAGACCACGGCCGAGGTGGTCGATTGGCTGCGCAGCCAGGGGGTCGTGGGGCGGAAGATCGTCGTCCAGCTGCACGGGTTGTCGGATCCGGCGCTGCAGGACGCGTTGCGGTCGGCCGGCGCCTCGGTGCGCGGGCTGGAGGTGTACCGCTGGGGCCCGGCGCCGGACCCGGCGATCGTCGAGCGGATGATCTCCCAGATTTGTACGGGAACGGTGGACGCGGTCGTCCACACGTCGGCGCCCGGCGCCCAGGCGATGCTCGACGCGGCCGCGTTGAACGGGCAGTACGACGCATTGGTGTCGGCGCTGCGCACAGGGCGGGTGCTGAACGCCTGCGTCGGTCCGGTGACCGCCGGACCATTCGTGACGCTGGGGCTGGAGCCGCTCGTTCCGGATCGCTACCGCCTCGGTGCGCTGATCCGGATCGTCACCGATCGGCTCACCGATGACAACGCGCGGTCGATCGAGACCGAGTTCGGTCTGCTGGTGATCCGCGGTGGCGCGGCGGTGCTCGACGGCGTCGTACTGCCGCTCGGGCCGGGTCCGCGCGCGGTACTGGCCGCGTTGGTGGCCGCCGGCGGGGACGTGGTCTCACGGCCGGAACTGCTCGCCGTCCTGCCCGGTGCGGAGGACGTTCACGCTGTCGAAGTCACCGTCAACCGCCTGCGCACCGCCGTCGGCCGCCCGGAACTGGTCCGCACGGTGGTCCGTCGCGGCTATCGCCTGGCCGTAGAACCCGCGGGAGTCCCCACATGACCGACCTCATCGCAGTCGCCCACGGCACCGCGGATCCTGCAGGGATCGCGGTGGTTCACGAGTTGGTGCGCGAGATGGCGCGCCAGCGGCCGGATCTGCCGGTTTCGCTGGGCTTCGTCGACCTCCTGCTGCCAACTCTTCCTGACCTCGCGCGCCGAGTGGCGACCGATGCCAACGACGCCGTCCTCGTCCCGCTCCTGCTCAGCTCGGGCTATCACGTGTACGTCGACATCGCCGCCGAAGCCGCCCGCTGTCCCCACAAGCTTCGCGCCGCCGATGCCCTCGGGCCCGACCCCGTCCTCGCCGACATCCTGGCCGACCGCCTCGGGGACCTGTCCCGGGTCGACCAGGTGGTCCTCGCCGCCGCGGGTTCGTCCGATCCGCGGGCGCTGATGGATTGCGAGGAGACCGCGAAGTTACTGGCCGAGCGCGTCCACCGACCTGTTGCCGTCGGCTACCTTTCCGGTGCCGGCGAACGCCTGCCGGCGGTCCTGTCCCGCGTGCACGGTCGCGTCGCGGTGGCGACGTACCTGCTGGCTCCTGGTTTCTTCGCCCGCCGGGTACGCCGACTCGCCGGCCAGCGCTTCGTCAGCCCACCGCTCGGCGCCGACCCGCGGCTCGCCGAGCTCGCCCTGCACCGCTACGAGGCCGCCGTCCGTCCGTCAGCCATCGCTGTCTGACGGGCGAACGGTCCGCCGTCCGTCCGGTGCGTGCCAGGTCGCGCCGGTCTGCCGGACGTACTCCGCGACGGCCTCGTCCAGGGTGGGCAGGAAGTGCCGCGGGTCGATCGTCCGGGTGAGTTCGTACCGCTCGATCTTCGCGCGCACCGGATCCTTCATCTCTGCGAAGACCAGCGAGATACCGCGCTCGTTGAGCCACGCGTCCAGCTCCTGCAGCATGTCGGACGCGGTGGTGTCGACGTCGGTGATGGGTTCGGCGGCCACGATGATCCACTGCAGGTCCGGGTCGTCCTCGGTCAGCTCGCGGATCTTCTCGCCGAACATCCGCGCGTTCGCGAAGATCAGCGGCGCGTCGAAACGGTAGACGACCAGACCCGGCAGCAGGTCGGCGTCCGGGTAGCTCTCGGTGTCGTGCAGACCCGCGACCCCTTGCACCCGGCCGAGCTCGGCCTGGTGCGGCCACCACGTCCGGCGGAACACGTTCAGGATCGAGAGCGCGACCGCGATCAGGATGCCGGGCAGTACGCCGAGCAGCGCCACGCCGAGCAGTGCGGCGATGGACAGCCAGAACTCGGTCCTGCGTTGCTCCCAGAGCCTGCGGGTTCCGGCGATGTCGGCCAGCGACAACGCGGCGGCGATCACGATCGCGCCCAAGGTCGGCTGCGGTACGTACTGCATCACCGAGGTGGCGAAGAGCAGCACCACCGTGATCGTCGCGGCGCCGACGACACCGGTCACCTGGGACTTGGAGCCGGCCTGCTCGGCGACGGCGGTGCGGGATCCGCTGGTGCTGACCGGAAACCCCTGGAAGAGGCCGGCCGCGATGTTGGCGGTACCGATTCCGATCATCTCCTGGTTCCCGTGCACCCGTTCGCCCCGGCGGGCCGCGAAGGCCGACGCCGTGGACATCGTGTCCGCGAGCGCGACGACGGCGATCGCCAGCGCACCCAAGAACAGCGGTGGCACATCACCCCAGGTGACGTGCGGGATCGTGAACGGCGGAAAGCCCTCGGGCAGTACGCCGACTGTGTCGACACCGTGGGACTGCAGGTCGAATGCACCGACCACGACGGCGGCGAGCACCACGACGATCAGGACGCTCGGCAGTTTCGGCAGGAACCGGTTCAGCAAAAGGATGCCGGCCAGCGATCCGATGCCGAGGAGTGCCGCCGTGGTGTTCGCCTTCCCGTCCGCGAGCCCCGACACGAAGGCCCGGAACTCGGCCAGCAGCCCGTCGGCATCGATCGAGAACCCGAACAGCTTGGCCAGTTGACCGACCACGATGGTCAGGGCGAGCCCGTTCATGTAGCCGATCTGGGTCGGCTTCGACAACAGATCCGCGACGAACCCGAAGCGGGCCACCCCGGCGACCACCATCACCACACCGACCATCAACGCCAGCATCGAGGCGAGCGCGATCGCCCGCGCCGGGTCACCGTTGGCGAGCAGCAGCGGGGCGAGCGTCGCCGCGATCATCGGTCCGAGCGACGAGTCGGGACCGAGCACCAGCACCTTGGACGGCCCGAAGACCGCGTACCCGAGCAGGCACAGGATCGACGTGTACAGACCGGTCACCGGAGGCAGCCCGGCCAGCTGGGCGTACGCCATCCCCTGCGGTACGAGCAGCGCCGACAGGACCAGGCCCGCGACGATGTCCTTCGGCAACCACGATCGCTGGTACGACCTGGCCAGCTCGATTCCAGGGACGAACTCCCGCCACCTGGGCGGTCTCGATTCGGCAGGCTCGCCGGGCGCAACCATCGCGGTCGCGGCCTAGCCGGCTTCGAACGGGTCAGGTGCCGCCCCCTCCGGCGACTGGGCCTCGAGGGTCTTCTTGATGTCCAGGAGCGCCTCACGGGCATCTTTGTCGATCGTCGGGAAATGCGGATCGATCTCCATCAGCGCGTTGGCGATCACCGCGCCCGCGGCGATCCGCGCGTACCACTTGCGGTCGGCCGGGATCACGTACCAGGGCGCCCACGTGGTGCTGGTGTTGGACAGCATCTTCGAGAACGCCCGCTGGTAGTCGTCCCAGTACTCCCGCTCCCGGACGTCGGCCGAGGAGAACTTCCAGTTGTGGTCCGGGAGATCGATCCGCCGCAGGAAACGGGTCCGCTGCTCCTCGTTGGACAGGTTCAGGAACAGCTTGACGATCTTGGTGCCGTTGCGGCTGAGGTGCCGCTCCCATTCGTTGATCTCCTGGAACCGGTGTCGCCACACCCCTTTGCCGCGGGCGCTCTTGGCCAGGTGCTGCCGCTCGAGGAGCTCCGGGTGCACGCGGACGACGAGCACCTCCTCGTAGTGCGAGCGGTTGAAGATGGTGATCTCGCCACGCCGGGGGAGTTGCAGCCCGTAGCGCCACAGGTAGTCGTGATCCAGCTCCTCGCTGGTGGGCACCTTGAAGCCGTGCACGTCGACGCCCTGCGGGTTGACCCCGGTCATCACGTGCCGGATGGTTCCGTCTTTACCGCCGGCGTCGAGGGCCTGCAGGACCACGAGTACGCCGTGGGTGTGCTGCGCGTACAGGCGGGCCTGGTACTCGGACAGCAGGTCGGTCCCCACGGCCAGCAGTTGCCGGCCCTTCTTCTTGGACCGGACGGTGCCCTTGAAGGACGGGTCGAAATCCTTGGCGAGCTTCACCTTCGAGCCCGGTTCGACCCGGAACGGCTCGATGAAATCGGCGATCCGTTCTTCCCGTGATGTCATGCGTTCCCCCTGACCTCGGACCCGCTACGGGCACGTTGTGGCGCGACGGCGTACTCCGGGCTCAACGTCGCCGGCCGCGGGTGCCGGCGCCTCCTGATCGCCTTCGCCACCTCGACGACGATCGGCAGGACCGCCGCCAGACCGGCGCAGACGAGCCACTCGCGCGGGCTCAGGGTCTGGGTGGACAGCCCCTTCTGGAGCGTCGGCAGTTGGGTGCCCAGGAAGAGCAGGGCGAACGAGATCAGTCCGATCCCGACGGCCTTCAGGATCGGTGCGGTCAGGCCGCTGGCCGGGTCCCGCCGGTTGACCAGTGCGTTGAAGATCGTCCCCAGACCCATCACGGCGAACGTCATCGTCATCGACGTACTGGCGCTGTCGGGTTTCGGGTCGTCCGGTCCGAGGATCAGCGGTCCCAGCGCGGCCAGGAACAGCACCAAGGCGTAGCCGAGCCACATCGTCACGGCGCCCCGGTTCGTGATCGGTACGCCGGGATCGCGCGGGGGCCGGTGCATCACGTCCGGATCGCCCGGGTCGACCGCGATGATGATCACGCCGACCGCGGTGGCGACGAACAGCAGGTACAGCACCATCGACGGTGTCATCGCCACGCCCTGGTTGATGTCGAACACCGTCGCGGCGAGGTACAGCAGGACCAGCGCCAGCAGCTGCGTCATCTGGTACCGCACGTACGACACGACCTTGTCGTACACGCGCCGGCCGATCTGCACGGCGTGCACGAGGGTGCCGAAGTTGTCGTCGGTGAGCACCATCCGCGCGGCCTGCTTGGTGACCTCGCTCCCGGTCCCCATCGCGACACCGATGTCGGCCTGTTTGAGCGCGGCCGCGTCGTTGACCGCGTCACCGGTCATCGCCACGATCAGGCCCAGTTCCTGCATCGTCTTGGCGAGCCGCAACTTGTCCTGGGGCGTGACCCGCCCGAACACATGCAGATCCGGCAACCGCTGCTTCAGCTCGTCGTCGCTCATCGCCTGCAACTCGGTGCCGCTGACCGCGCCCGCGCCGAGCCCGAGCTCGCCGCCGATCGCCTGCGCGGTGATCGCGTGGTCGCCGGTGATCATCCGGACGTCGATGCCGGCCGTGAGCGCCGTACGGACGGCATCTTTGGCTTCCGAGCGCAGTGGGTCGATGATGCCCGCCAGTCCGACGAACGACAGGCCCTGTGTGAGGGACATCGGATCGCTGGTCATCGCGGCCTGTTCGTCGTCGGCGACCAGGCGGGCGGCGAACGCGAGCACCCGCAGGCCCTTCTGCCCCATCTTCAGGTTGGCGTCGTCGATCCCGGCGCGCGCCTCCGTCATCGGCACCTGCGAGCCGCTCAACGGACCACCGGCCTGGGTGCACCTCGCGACGACCACGTCGGGTGCTCCCTTGACCAGCTCGATGAGGTGCTCGACGCCGTCGACGGTCGCCCGGTGGAACGTCGCCATGAACTTGTACTCGGAGTCGAACGGGACCTCGGCCAGCCGCGGGTAGGCCTGCCGGGTCTGCTCCGCGTCGATGCCGAGCTTCGCGGCCAGCACCACCAGCGCCGCCTCGGTCGGGTCGCCGATCACCGACCCGTCGTCGTTGACCACCGCGTCGCTGTCGAGCGCCAGACCGAGGCCGAGCCGGCTGAAGTCCGGTACCGGGGTGCCGGCCACCGAACGGATCGCGCCGCTCTTGCGATAGCCCTCGCCGTCGACGGTGAACCAGGATCCGCTCGCGTACAGCGTGGAGACCATCATCTGGTTCAGCGTCAGCGTCCCGGTCTTGTCGGTGTTGATCGCGCTGGTGGCACCGAGCGTCTCGACGTCGGTGAGGTTCTTCACCACCGCCTTGGACGCGGCCAGCTCCTTCGCGCCCAGTGACAGCAGGCCGGAGACGAACGCCGGCATACCGGTCGGGATCGCCGAGATCGCCATCGCGGTCCCGAGCAGCAGCACGTCCTTGCCCGGCAAACCACGGATCAGGCCGGCGATCACGATCACCGCGACCGCGCCCCAGGCGATGATCGCGAGCACCTTCGTCAGCGAGTCCAGCTCGCGCTGCAACGGCGACCGGGTGCGCTTCACCGAGGTGAGCATCGTCGCGATCTGGCCCATCTGCGTCTGCATCCCGGTCGCGGTGACGAGGATCGTGCCGGTGCCGCGGGTCACCGAGGTGTTCTGGAACAGCATGTCGGTCTGGTCGCCCAGTGCGACGTCACCGGCCGGGAGCGCGCCGGCGTCCTTGGCGACCGGGGCGCTCTCGCCGGTGAGCGCCGCCTCCTGCGCCTCCAGCGTCGCGGACCGGACGATCCGCCCGTCGGCCGGCACGATGTCGCCCGCCTCGACCTCGATCAGGTCGCCCGGGACCAGTTCGGTCGCCGGGATCATCGTCACCTCGCCGCCGCGGGTCACCCGGGCCTGCGGCACCTGCATCTTGGACAGCGCGTCCACGCTGGCCCGCGCGGTCAGCTCCTGGCGGGTGCCGAGCCCGATGTTCAGCAGGATCAGCAGGGCGACGAGGATCGCGGTGGAGACCTCGGCGATCAGCAGGCTGACGATCACGACGGCGATCAGCATCAGGTTCATCGGGTCGCGGACCTGGGCGAGCGCGACGGCCCAGATCGACGGCGGCTTCTCGGCCGCGATCTCGTTCGGGCCGTACGACGAGAGCCGGTCGGCTGCCTCGGACGCGGACAACCCACCGGCCGCGTCGGACCCGGCCGCGGTGATGACCGCGTCGGCATCCAGCGAGTACGCCGGTTGCTCAGTGCCGGTCGATGATGGCGCTGTCATGCCGGTCTCGCTCACGAACTTTCCCCCTCCGCCTCGTGGACGGCGGCCCCGCATCACACGGTAGACCAGCAGCGCCGCGTGCCTATCGTCCGTACTGGGGGAGATTCAGTGCGTGCGCAGCGCGGCCAGGTCGGCCTGACAGCGGGCCTCGACCTCGGCGAGGTCCACCAGGGTGTCCTCGATGTCCTGGCGGCGTTGCTCGAGTTCGGCGCGGCGGTGCGCGATCTGGTCCAGCAGGTAGACGAGCTGGCCCTCCTCGCCGGGCTCGGCGTCGTACATGTCGACGATCGTGGCGATCTCGCCGAGCGAGAAGCCGAGGCGTTTGCCGCGCAGGATCAGGCCGAGGCGGACCCGGTCGCGCGGGTGGTAGACCCGCGCGGTACCGCGGCGTTCGGGCGTGAGCAGGCCGCGGTCCTCGTAGAACCTGATCGTGCGGAGGGTCACGTCGTACTCGGTGGCCAGCTCGGCGATCGACCAGGTCTCGGACGGCACCTGGCTGTTGTGCATGGGCCTAGCGTGCTTTACGTTGACGTAAGCGTCAAGCACGAAGGGGTGCCGCATGTTCGAGTTGTCCGCGGAGCATCAGGAGTTCCGCCGTAGCGTCCGGGACTTCGCCGAGGCGGAGATCACGCCGCACGCCGCGGAGTGGGACCGCAAGCACTACTTCCCGGTGGAGGTCGTGCAGAAGATGGGGCGGCTCGGCCTGTTCGGGCTGACCGCGCCGGAGGAGTACGGCGGTGCCGGCGGCGACTTCACCAGCCTCTGCGTGGCGATCGAGGAGATCTCCCGCGCCGACCAGTCGATGGGGATCACCCTGGAGGCGGCGGTCGGGCTCGGGATCAACCCGATCCTCACCTACGGCACCGACGAGCAGAAGGCCACCTGGCTGCCCGACCTGGTCGCGGGCCGCACGCTGGCCGGCTTCGGGCTGACCGAGCCGGAGTCCGGCTCGGACGCCGGCGCCACCAAGACTCGCGCGGTGCTCGACGGCGGCGAGTGGGTGATCGACGGCTCGAAGCAGTTCATCACCAACTCCGGCTCGTCGATCACGTCCTGCGTCACGGTCACGGCGCGCACCGGGGAGCGCGCGGACGGTAAGCCGGAGATCTCCACGATCATCGTCCCCACCGGTACGCCGGGGTTCATCGCGGAAGCGGCGTACGACAAGCTCGGGTGGCATGCGAGTGACACGCACCCGCTGACGTTCGTGAACTGCCGCGTGCCGGAGGCGAACCTGCTCGGGCAGCGCGGCAAGGGCTTCGGTCAGTTCCTGGCCACGCTCGACGACGGGCGGGTGGCGATCGCGGCCGTCGCGCTCGGCTGCATCCGGGCGTGCCTGGAGATGTCGGTGCAGTACGCCGGTGAGCGGCAGACCTTCGGCGGCCCGATCGGCCGCAAGCAGGGTGTGGCGTTCCAGATCGCCGACCTGAAGGTGATGGCCGACGCCACCGAGCTTTTGGTCTACCGCGCCGCGGCGCTGAAGGACGCCGGTGCGTCCATGGCCGACTTCAAGCAGGCGGCGTCCGTTGCCAAGCTGTATGCGAGCGAGTCCGCGGTGACCGCCACCCGGATCGCCACCCAGGTCTTCGGCGGCTACGGCTTCATGGAGGAGTACCCGGTCACCCGCTTCTACCGGGACGCCAAGATCCTGGAGATCGGCGAGGGTACGTCGGAGGTGCAGCGCATGCTCATCGCGCGATCCCTCGGCCTCCCGGTGGAATGATGACGGCATGACCCACGATCACTGGACTGAGGTCAAGGTCGCCCGCGAAGCCACACTCGGCCCGCCGGAGAAGGCGGCCGCGAAGCTTCAGAGTCAGAACAAGCTGTACGTGCGTGACCGGATCGCGCTGCTCGTCGACGAGGGGAGCTTCGTCGAGGACGCGCAGCTCGCGAACGCGCTGAACCCCGGCCTGCCGGCCGACGGCGTGGTCACCGGCCGCGCGCTCGTCGACGGCCGGCCGGCGCTGCTGGTCGCGAACGACCCGACCGTGAAGGCCGGCTCGTGGGGCGCCCGCACGGTCGAGAAGATCGTCCGGATCACCGAGGTCGCGCTCCGCGACGAGCTGCCGATCTTCTGGCTGATCGACTCCGCCGGCGCCCGGATCACCGACCAGGTGCAGCTGTTCCCGGGCCGCCGCGGCGCGGGCCGGATCTTCCACAACCAGGTGGCGCTGTCCGGCAAGGTCCCGCAGATCTGCTGCCTGTTCGGCCCGTCGGCCGCGGGTGGCGCGTACATCCCGGCGTTCTGCGACATCGTGATCATGGTCGACGGGAACGCCTCGATGTACCTCGGTTCGCCGCGGATGGCCGAGATGGTGGTCGGCGAGAAGGTCACGCTGGAGGAGATGGGCGGCGCCCGGATGCACACCAGCGTCTCCGGCTGCGGTGACCTGCTGGCGAGCGACGACACCGAGGCGATCGAGCTGGCGAAGCAGTACTTCTCCTACCTGCCCGGTTCGTGGCGCTCGCGACCCCCGTCGTACGACGCCTCGGAGCCGGCCCGGGACTTCACTCGGGATCTGGTGCCGGCGGAGGAGAGCGTCGGGTTCGACATCCACGACGTGATCGACGCGGTCCTGGACGCGGACACGTTCTTCGAGATCAAGCCGGCGTACGCGCCGGAGTTGGTGGTCGGGTTCGGGCTGCTGGCAGGTCAGGTGGTCGGGATCGTCGCGAACCAGCCGGCGGTGAAGGGCGGCGTCCTGTTCGTCGACTCGGCAGACAAGGCGGCGCGGTTCATCTGGCTGTGCGACGCGTTCAACGTGCCGCTGGTCTACCTGTGTGACGTGCCCGGGTTCATGATCGGCAGCGAGGTCGAGCGGGCCGGGATCATCCGGCACGGCGCGAAGATGATCACCGCGGTCTCCGAGGCGACCGTTCCGACGGTGTCGGTGATCGTCCGCAAGGCGTACGGCGCCGGCTTGTACGCGATGTGCGGCCCGGGGTTCTCGCCCGACGCGTGCGTCGCGCTGCCGACCGCGAAGATCGCGGTGATGGGTCCCGAGGCGGCGATCAACGCCGTGTACTACAACAAGATCCAGGAGATCGCCGACGAGGGCGAGCGGGTCGAGTACGTCTCCAAGCTCCGCGAGGAGTACGAGACCGACATCGACATCCTCCGGCTGGCCGCGGACCTGGTCATCGACGCGATCGTCGAACCCGAAAGCCTACGCACCGACCTGATCGCCCGCCTGGCCGCCGCCCAGTCCAAAGACCGGACGTTCTCCCACCGACGGCACGGCGTACCGCCGGTGTAGATAGTGTGCGGACCGTGAATGCAAACGATTTCGCGCGCAAGGTTCGGGCTCGGGAACGGCTCGTCGGGTACTGGGTCACGTTGGACGTGCCGCCGGCTGCCGAGCGGATTGCTCGGTTGGGGTACGACTACGTGGTGCTGGACGGGCAGCACGGGCTGATCGGGTATCAGGGGCTCGTCAACGGGCTGCTGGCGATCGACGCGGGTTCGGCGATCGGCCCGCGGCCGTCGGTCGGGCTCGTGCGGGTCGAGGCGAACGACCCGACGCCGATCGGGCGGGCGCTGGACGCCGGTGCGACCGGTGTGATCGTGCCGTTGATCGACAGTGCGGACGACGTGGCGCGGGCGGTGCGCGCGGCGAAGTACCCGCCGGTCGGGGTGCGGTCGTTCGGTCCGATGCGGGCCGCGTTGCGGATCGGGCCGGTGCCGGCCGAGAGCAACGACGCGACCGTAGTGCTGGCGATGATCGAGACGCCGCTCGGCCTGGCGAACGTCGCCGAGATCTGCGCGACCCCCGGCCTCGACGGCGTGTACGTCGGGCCGTCGGACCTGAGCCTCGCGCTGGGTGCCGCCTTCCCGGGCGACCCGGCAGTCGAGGGACCGTTCGAGGAAGCGGTCGAGTTGATCGCGCGGACCGCGCGGGAGGCCGGGATCGCGGCAGGCATCCACACCTTCGACGGCGAGTCCGCGAAGCAGCGGCTGGAGCAGGGGTACAGCTTCGCGACCGTGGCCTCCGACCTCAGCCACCTCGAGGCGATCGCCGCCGCACACCTCGACACCGCTCGTTCCTAGGGCAGGTCCGCGACTCGCGGTAGCTTCGGAGGAGCAGAGCGAGGAGGGCCGGGATGAGGGCACCCGAGCGTGGGGCGTTGCCGCGTGGACTGGCAGGGACGTTGGGGCGCGCCTACGGGCGGCTGACGGAGACGGTGCAGGGGCTGAGCGAGGCGGACTTCCGTCGCGAGACCCGCTGCCCCGGCATGACCGTCGGCCCGCTCCTGGTCCATCTCCTGTACGACGCCGAGCGCGCACTGATCGCTTTCGCCAGTCCGGCGGTGGTCGAGCCCGACCGCAACTTCGTCACGTACTGGACCGACTTCCCGCCGCAACCCGACGGTGATACGAGCTTCGTTCGCGGGGTCGCGGCGTCGTACCGCAGACCCGGCCTGCTCGTGCAGCACTGGCGGGAGGTGTCCGAGGCCGCGGTCCGGGCGGCGGCGGCGGGGCTGGCCGCCAAGGGGCACCGGATCGAGACCCAGGGACACGTACTGCCCGCGCTCGACTTCGTCGCCACTTTGGTGCTCGAGGCAACGGTCCATCACCTGGATCTGATCGTCGGGCTGCCGGACGCACCCGAGCCGGACCCCGAGGGACTGCAGGTCACCGCGCGCACGCTGGACGGCCTGTTCGGTCCGGACGCGTGGGACGTGATCGGCTGGGACACCACGACGTACGTGCTGAAGGCGACCGGCCGGGAGCCGCTCGACGAGGACGACCTGGACATGCTCGGCGCCCACGCGAACCGGCTGCCGCTGATCGGTTAGAACACGCCTGCGAACGGATCCTCGAGGTCGCGCCAGTCCAGCTTCGCCAGTTCGGACTCGGTCAGCAGGCAGGCGTCCAGGACCGCTTGCAGGCGGGCCGGATCGAGGCCCATCCCGGTCGCGACGACCGTGCACTCGGCGAGGTGCTCGGTGTCCGACCACTCGCCGAGCATCCCGAGCGACGCGCTGTACCCGGCCGACTCCCAGCGGACCCGCTGCGTCGGCCGGTTCGCCAGCCAGACCACGCCGCGGCTGCGGACGACGCCGTGCACGATGTCCTCGAGGGCGTCGTTCAACCGGGCCGGATGCAACGGCCGGGTCGACCGCCACAGCACGGTCGTCACCCCGTCGTCGCTCGGTTGCACCCGGTCCGACGTCGCGAGCTCACCGGCCCACGCCTCCGCCGCGTCGAAGTCGAACCGTCCCGTCCGCGCGACGGCTCCGACCGGTACGCCGTCGACGTCTGTCGTCAGCACCGAGGTCCGCGGGTTCAGGTGTTCCAGCAGGTGCTCCAGCCGCTCGACCGCCGTACTGCGGTGGGCGTTGGCCAGCACGCACACGTCGGCGTACTCGATCTGGCGCGCGGTCAGCTCCGCGACGTTCCGCCGGTCGGGCAGGCCGAGCGCCAGGCCGCGCTCGGCCAGCAGCTCGTCACCGGACAACTGCTCGACCAGCAGTACGGCGTCGACGACGCAGGTGACCGTGTCGACGACGATCTCCGGCAGCACGGTGAGGAGTGTGGTGACGAGCGGCCGGGCCTCCATCGCGGGCGGTGCCGCGAGGACGATGTGATCCCAGTGCGCCCGCGCGACCAGGGTCTCCAGCAGCGGCACGAGCGACTCGATCAACTGGCACGCGCCACAGTCGTCGCCGACCGTGAACTCGCCGGCGTCGATCGGGCCGGACGCGTCCCGCACCTGCCACGACAGCACGCCGCGCTCGGTCAACTCGTCCTGCGCGACCGTCACCACGACTGTGGTGGCGTCGGTCATCGCCTCGAGAACGGGCTCGCGCAAGGTCGCGGAAAGCCCGGCCAGCAAGGACAACGGCGTTTTCCCCTGGGCGGTCATGTCCTCAGTATATGAAAACGGTTTTCATCAGTCCAGAGGGCCCGATCGTCTGGTAGGTAAAAGACATGGCGATCGAGATCGGGCGGTACACCGGCGAGTGGGACGAGCTCCTGGAGCTCCTGGACATGGCGTTCTCCTCGCCGTGGACCGATGCGCAGTACGAGGCCGAGCGGGGCATCTGGGAACGCGAGCGCAGTGTCGTCGCGATCGACGACGGCCAGCTCGTCGGGCACACCGGCACGTTCTCGCACCGGATGTCGGTGCCGGGCGGGCAGTTGCCGGTCGCGGGCGTGACGATGGTTGGCGTCCGGGCGACGCACCGGCGGCGCGGCATCCTGCGCGACCTGATGCGCGCGCAGCTGACCGCCGTCCACGAGGCCGGCGAACCGCTGGCGGCGCTCACTGCGAGCGAACCGGTGATCTATCCACGGTTCGGGTACGGACTCGCGGCGGACCACCAGGAGATCGTCGTACCCAAGGCGTCTCGCACCCTGCGCCCGGTGGCGGGCATCGACGACGTCCGGATCCGGTACGTCGACCTTCGGGAGAACCTCGCCCGCTGCGCCGAGCTGCGGAATCGGCTCGCGCTGGAGCAACCGGGCATGTTCCAGCACGACAAGCGCTGGCAGGCGTACTCGATCAGCGACAACCTCTCGAGCAACACCGCGAATGCGTCGAAGCTCCGCTGCGTGCTGGCCGAGCGCGACGGTGAGCTGACCGGGTTCGCGTACTACCGGACGAAGCGCGCGGAGCAGGGGTACGTCGACGTACAGCGGGTGCACGCCTCGGATCTGGCGTCGCATGCCGCGCTGTGGCGGTACCTGCTCGAGCCGGACCTGCTCAGTCAGACGCGATGCGCGATGCTCGCGTCCGACGACCCGCTGCTCGATCTGCTGCTCGATCCGCGGGCGCCGTCGCCGATCACGCGCGACGGCCTGTGGGTCCGGCCGGTCGACGTCGGTCGCGCGCTCGCGGGCCGGACGTATGCGCGCGACATCGACGTCGTGATCGAGGTGGCCGACGACTTCCTGCCGTGGAACGCGGGCCGCTGGCACCTGGCCGGCGGACCGGACGGCGCGACCTGTGAGTCGGTGTCCCGGGACGCGGATCTCACGCTGGACGTCCGCGACCTCGGCGCGGTGTACCTCGGGCGCCCGTCGCTGGCGAGGCTCGGCCGGGCCGGTCTGGTCGCCGAACACACGTCCGGTGCGTTGGCCGCGACAGCGCAAGCGTTTTCCACATCTCGGCTTCCGTTCCTGGACACTGGCTTTTGAGGGGGTAGCCTGCCGGGATGCAGACGCAGCGTAGGGGTGCGCTCGCGGTGGCCGCTGTCGTGGCCGTGGGGGTCGCGGTGGCCGGCTTCGTCGTGCTCGCGTCAGCCGGCGGCCCGGTGCGCCCGGTCAGCGACAGCACGCTGCGGTCCAGCCCGCGCCCACTGCCGACCTTCACCCGGACCCAGAGCGCACCGTCGGCCCCGACCGGGTCGCCCACTGCCCAGGCCCAGCCGGCCGAGCTGCCGGAGTGGCTGAAGGCGCTCTGGCAGGCGTTCGCCTATCTGCTCGTCGCGGCGGTGGTGATCTTCGTCGTCGTGGTGATCGTCCGGGTCGTCCGCAAGATCCGGTTGCCGAAGGCGGAGCACGAGGACACCGACTGGGAACGGGTGAAGACCGAGCGACTCGTCGAGGCGGTCGACGCGGGCCTGGCCCGGATCGACACCGGTACGGCGACGGATGCGGTGGTCGCGTGCTGGGTGGCGCTGGAGGAGGCGGCCGCGTCGGCCGGCGTACCGCGTGAGCCCGCCGAGACGCCGGCGGAGTTCACCGTGCGGGTGCTCGGGGTCGGCGGGATCTCCGAGCCGCAGCTGGTCCGGCTCGGCGAGCTGTACCGCGAGGCGCGGTACTCCAGGCACGGGTCGAGCGAGCAGGCGCGGAC
Source organism: Kribbella sp. NPDC054772 (assembly GCF_053611945.1). Classification (NCBI taxonomy): domain Bacteria; kingdom Bacillati; phylum Actinomycetota; class Actinomycetes; order Propionibacteriales; family Kribbellaceae; genus Kribbella; species Kribbella sp. NPDC054772. The sequence goes on from NZ_JBSHBJ010000014.1 coordinate 25,768, forward strand.
GGAGGCCCGCGCGGCGTTGCTCCGGTTGCGGGAGGAGCTTGCGGTGGCCCGCCCCGAGCAGGCGGAGGTGTCCGGATGACGTCGTACCGCTGGACGCCGTTGGAGGAGAAGGGGCCGCCGCCCGAGGCGAAACGGTCCCGCTCGCTGCGGCCGAACAAGTTGCTCGTGCAGCATGTCGGTCTGGCCGTGCTGGGGAGTCTGTTGCTGGTGGGGGTTCTCGGTGCCGCCGGGATGGCGCCGAAGCCGCTCTGGTTCGTGGTGGCCGCGCTCGCGGTCGGTGTCGGGTCGCTGGCGATCCGGCTGCTCCTGCCTCAGGTGCTGGAGACGAACTGGCCGGGCCGCCACGACGAGCGGCTGGCCGCGTTGCGCGTCCGGACGAACGACAACCGGACCCAGTTCATCGCCACCTGGTTGCAGGAGTCCAGCCGTGAACGGCGTGCCGGTGAGGGGTCGCGGACGTTCGCGCGCCGGGTCCGGCCGCTGCTGCTCGAGCTGACCACCGACCGCCTCGTGCACCGGCACGGTATCGACCCCGAGCGCGAGCCGGAGCGGGCCCGCGCGATCGCCGGCGACCGGCTCTGGCAGCTCGTCACCGGTGACGACCAACGGACCGCGTCCCTCGACGACATCGAGTACGCGATTCACACCATCGAGAATCTGTGAGGGATATCCCGTGAGCGATACGGCTACCGAAACCGAGCTGACCCTCGATGAGGTGTCCGGGCTGAGCCGGCAGGTGCTGGACCGGGTCAGTCAGGCCGTGGTCGGCAAGGCCGAGGCGCTGGAGCTGGTGCTGGCGGGCATCCTGGCCGGCGGGCACGTGTTGCTCGAGGACTACCCGGGCCTGGCCAAGACGCTGGCCGCGCGGTCCTTCGCGCAGGCCCTGGGGCTGGAGTTCCGCCGCGTACAGTTCACGCCCGACCTGTTGCCGTCGGATGTGACCGGCGCCTTCGTGTACGACCAGAAGGAGTCCGAGTTCGTCTTCCGGCCGGGCCCGATCTTCACCGGCCTGCTGCTCGCGGACGAGATCAACCGAACCCCACCGAAGACGCAGGCGGCGCTGCTGGAGTCGATGCAGGAGCATCAGGTGACGGTCGAGGGGCAGACGTTCCCGCTGCCCACCCCGTTCCACGTGCTCGCCACAGCGAACCCGGTGGAGTACGAGGGCACCTATCCGTTGCCCGAGGCGCAGCTCGACCGCTTCATGCTGCGGATCGGCTTCGGCTACCCGAGCCCCGCGGAGGAGTGGGAGGTCCTGCGTCGCCGGATGAGCCGCCGCCGCGAGGACCAGACCGTCGACGCGGTGACGGACGCCGCCGGGCTGCTCGCCGCGCAACGTGCCGTCGAGACGGTGACGGTCGACGACACCGTCGGCCAGTACTGCGTCGACCTCGCCGCGGCCACGCGACGGGACTCGCAGGTGCTGGTCGGTGCGTCGCCGCGAGGCTCGCTGGCGTTGCTGTTGACTGCTCGCGCGTACGCGGTGATCCAGGGCCGCGACTACGTCGTACCGGAGGACGTGAAGGCTGTCGCGGTTCCGGCGCTGGCGCACCGGATCACGGTGCGGCCGGAGCTGTGGCTGCACGAGGTCACCGGGGCGACCGTGGTGCGGGCCGTGCTCGGTTCGGTCGCGGCGCCGCCGACCGTGGTCGGCGCTGCCGGTGCTGCAGGCGCATGAGGTGGCGGCCGACGCACGCGCAGATCCGGGTGGTCTGCGTAGCTGCGGTGCTGCTCGGGATCGCCGTACTGTTCCGGCGTCCGGATGCGGCCGTGTTCGGGCTGCCGTTGGCGTTCCTGGCGGCCTGGGGGAGGTTCTTCCGTCCCAGCGGACGGCCTGAGGTGCACACCGAGCTCGACGCGGACGTGTTGTTCGAGGGGCAGGGTACGACGTACCGGCTGCGGGTTCCGGAGGCGGTCGATCCGGACATCGACCTCGTCGTGGCGGCGCTGCCGCGGACGGCGTGGTTCCAGTACGACCCGCCGCAGGCGGCGATCGCGGAGCCGGTCGCGGACGGCGACGTGACGCTGGAGGTCGGCGTACGGTCGAAACGCTGGGGACTGCGGTCGTTGGAGCGGCCAACAGTCGTGGCGACGTCGACGGTCGGGGCGTACCGGCTGCCGATGACGTCGGCCGAGTCGCAGGCGGTGAAGACCCTGCCGCTGCGCGAAGGATTCGAGGCGGTGGACTCGGTGCCGCGACCGGCCGGTCTGGTCGGGCTGCACCGCTCGCGGCGACCGGGCGAGGGGACCGAGCTGTCCGGCGTGCGGCCGTTCCGGACCGGCGACCGGCTGCGGCGGATCAACTGGGCGGTGTCGGCGCGCACACAGGAGCTGCATGTCACGTCGACCTGGTCGGACCGCGACACCGAGGTGGTGATCATGGTCGACACCGGCGGCGAGATAGGGATCAGCGAAGGGATCGAAGGCCGGTCCTCGAGCCTCGACACCGCGGTCCGGGCGGCCGCTGCGGTCGCCGAGCACTACCTGCGGAACGGCGACCGGGTGCGGCTGATCGACACCGGCAGCCTGTTCCGGGGCGTGCGATCGGGCAGCGGCCGTGCACATCTGCGGCGGATCCTGGACACCCTCGTCCATGCCGATCGGCGTGGACGCCAGCAGGACGAAGAACAACTCGCGCGGCGGAACCGGATCCGGTCGGACAGCCTGGTGCTGGTCCTCAGCCCACTGCTGCGGCAGACCATGCTCGGTTACATCGTCACGTTGGTGCACTCCGGCTGCACGGTGATCGCGATCGACACGTTGCCACCCGACGTCGCCGACGTCATCGGTGTCGACGAGCACGACGCCCGGTCCTGGCCGCTCGCCTGGCGCCTGCGTCTGCTGGAGCGCCGTCGCGATCTCGATCGCCTCAGCGACCTCGGCGTACCGACCGTGCCCTGGAGCGGTTCCGGGACCTTGGACGAGGTACTGCGGGACGCGGCGCGGCTGTCCGCGGCCCCGAGGATCCGCTCATGACGGCCGCCGAACGGATCAGCCTGTGGCTCGAACAGCTCCGGGCGTCGGGGCGGGCGATGCGGATCGCGCGCTCGGTGATCGCGCTCGCGGGAGCCGTCGCGCTGGTCGTGCCGGCGTTGCAGTCCTGGGACGAGATGGACCTGGTGCCGATCGTCGGCGTACCGCTGCTGGTGGCGACCGTCGTGCTGCCCGACTCACCGGCCGCGGCGGCGTTCCTGCTGCTCGTCGGCGTCGGGTGGTTGCTGCGGGCGCCGCGGGAGGTCAGCTGGAGTCTTGCGCTCACCGCGATGGCGCTCGTGGTGGTGCACCTGGCCACCGCGTTCGCGGCGCAAGTTCCGTCGTACGTGCGGATTCGGCCGGCGGCGCTCCGGCGCTGGTGGTTGCCGACGGCAATCGCCTTGTCGCTGGTGGTGGTCGGTGCGGTGGCCGCGCGGCTGGTTCAGGGAGCCGACGTGCGGGGGTCGCTGGTGGTGGTCGCCGCGGCGATGGCGCTGGTCGCGGCGACGATCTGGTTCGCCGCCGGCCAGAAGCTCGATCGGGACTAGTGCTCGATGGGGACTAGTGCTCGTGCCCGAGTGTCTCGGTGATCTCCTCGGCCCACGGCATCGGGATCGCCTTCGGGCCGATCACCTGCAGCGCGGACATGACCGTGATCAGCATGCCGGTGGACAGAAACTCCCGGGCCTCCTGCGCTGAGGCGCCGGTGAGTTCGCGGACCAGTCGATAGATGCCGCCGAAGCGTTCGCGGACGCAGTCGCCGATGGCCGGATCGCCGCTCGCGGAGAAGCCGTGCAGGAGCACCAGAAGCAGCTCGGGCTCGGCCAGGAGACGCTCGTAGTTCTGGCCGAGGACGGGCAGCTCGGGCGTCTCGGCGGCGGCCTCGCGGAAGATCTGCTCGATCCGCTCACAGACACTCTGTACGGCGGCCAGGAACAGCTGCTGCTTCGTCCCGAACAGCCGGATCACGTAGGGCTGTGACACCCCCGCCATCCGGGCGATCTCATCGGTCTTGGTGCCCTCGTACCCGGACCGCCCGAACGCCTGGACCGCGGCCCGCAGTACCTCCTCGCCACGCTCCGCTGCAGTCAGTCGAACCCTTGCCGGCATCCCTCGCTCCTTCCGTCCCTTGACATGTTATCAGTGGATGCATACTCTCGCCATCAAGCTTGTTATCAGTCAATTACAACAAGGGGTAGAGAGATGACATCGACCGCTCTCGAGGAGAGGGACGGAGCGCGGACCGCGCGGAGCCGGGGGCTCGGTGTGGTGCTCGCTGCGGTGGGGATTCCGACCTTCATGGTCACGCTCGACAACCTGGTGGTGACCAACGCACTCCCGGTGATCAAGTCCGAGCTGGGTGCGTCACTGTCGGACCTGCAGTGGTTCGTGAACGCCTACACGCTGGCCTTCGCCGCGCTGCTGCTGACCGCGGCCGCGATCGGTGACCGGCTCGGCCGGCGCCGGGTGTTCCTGGCCGGCATCACGCTGTTCACGCTCGCTTCCGCAGCCTGCGCGCTGGCGACCGAGCCGTGGATGCTGATCGGATCGCGGGCGATCCAGGGCATCGGCGCCGCGGCCGTGATGCCGCTGTCGCTGACCCTGCTGTCCGGCGCCGTTCCGGAGAAGATGCGCAGCGCCGCGATCGGCATCTGGGGCGGTATCTCCGGTCTCGGTATCGCCGTCGGGCCGGTGGTCGGCGGCGCGGTCGTGGACGGCCTGAACTGGCAGTGGATCTTCTGGCTGAACGTCCCGATCGGCGTCGTCGCCGTCCTGCTCGCCGCGCGCGTCCTGACCGAGTCGAAGGGTACGGCGAAGTCGCTGGACCTGATGGGCTTCGTCCTGGCCACCACCGGTGTGCTGTCGATCGTGTGGGGTGTCGTGCACGGAGCCGGCGACGGCTGGACGTCGGGTAACGTCCTCGGCTCGCTGGTCGCAGGCGGCGTACTGCTGGCGGCCTTCATCGGCTGGGAGCACCGGACCGCGGCGCCGATGCTGCCGCTGCGCCTGTTCCGGGTCCGCTCGTTCAGCGTCGTGAACGTCGTCACGTTCACGTTCTCGGTCGGCGTCTTCGGCTCGGTGTTCCTGCTCGCGCAGTTCTTCCAGGTCGTGCAGGGCTACACGCCGTTCCAGTCCGGCGTCCGCACGCTGCCGTGGACCGCGGCACCGCTGGTGGTCGCCCCGATCGCCGGTCTGATCGTCGACCGGGTCGGCGCACGACTGCTGATCACCGTCGGGCAGGTGTTCCTGGCCGGGGCGCTCGGCTGGATCGCACTGATCACCAGCGCGACCACGCAGTACGGCGAACTCGTCGTGCCGTTCGTCCTCGCGGGGATCGGGATGGGGCTGACCTTCGCGCCGAGTGCGAGCGTGGTGATGGGCAGCGCGTCGGATGCCGACCGGGGAGTGGCGTCCGGGACGAACAACACCATCCGCGAGGTCGGCGTCGCGATGGGGGTCGCCGTACTGGCCTCGGTGTTCGCGTCGGCGGGCTCCTACGAGTCCCCGATCCGGTACGCCGCCGGTCTGGTCCCCGCGGTCTGGACGGGCGCCGCGATCGTGGCCGCCGGTGCGCTCGTCGCCCTTCTGCTGCCGGGGCGCGGACGCTCTAGAGTGTGACGGTGCTGGACGCTGACGACGTACGACGGATCGCGCTGTCCTTCCCGGAGACGGTGGAGAAGCAGCGGTGGGGACACCCGACGTTCGACGTGGCCGGGCGGATGTTCGTCACGGTCCCGGACGACCAGACCTCGTTCGCCGTCCGGTGTCCGCGGTTGGAGCGCGAGGAACTGATCGCGGCCGAGCCGGAGAAATTCTGGGTACCCAAGCACGAGGCGGGCTCGAACTGGGTTCGGGCCCGCCTCGCCGCGCTCGAGGACGCCGCCGAACTGCACGACATCCTGATCGACTCCTGGCGCCAGGTGGCGCCGCCTGGATTAGCTGACGTACTTGGGTGAGACGGCGAACGTGTTGCAGCTCGCCGGGTTGCCGGTCTTGAACGACGTCCCCATGAAGCGCTTCTGGCTCGCGACGCTGCCGTGGTCGCCCTCCTCCGGCTTGTCGCCGGCGGTGACCACCCACTTGTTCCAGACGTAGAGCATCTCGCCGCTGATCGGGTAGGACCGCTTGTTCATCGCCAGGAAGACGCCGGCGAAACAGTTCGCCTGCAGCTCCATCCGGCGGGTCTGCCGGGTCCGGTCCTCGTAGCTGGTCAGCTCGTACCGGATGTTGTCGGAGGCCTGCAGGATGCCGGTCATGTTCTGGACGGCGTGACCGTACTCGTGGGAGACCGAGCGGGTGTACCACATCCGCGCGTACGCCCTGGACTCCGCGTCCGGGTACTCGGTGTACGCCTTCACGAAGACGTCGACCTTCATGTACAGGTTGTTGTTCACCGAGCAGTAGTACGGGACGTTGACCGGGCCGCTGCCGCACGGGCCGGTCGCGTTGGTGCCGGCCCAGAACGTCATCGACGGTGCCTTGAACGAGTAGCCGGCCTTCGCCACCAGCGGCGACCAGGACTTGTCCAGGCAGGGCTTGATCGCGGTCCAGTACGCGGCCGCGTTCCGGGCGTTGGTCGGGCGGACCTTCGGCTCCTTGCAGCCGACCGGCGTCATCTGGCCGACCTTGTAGAGCTGGTTCTTCGCCACGACGGTCGAGTCCGCCGGCTTGTTCGGCGAGGTCGACTCGGTGTTGGTGGGCTCCTCGGTCGGCTGCCCGGTCGGAGACGTCGACGAGGTGGGCTCCGGCGTGTACCGGGTCGGGCTGACCGGCGGCGTCGTGGTGTCGTCGGCGTTCTTCTTGATGACGCCGAGGATCCAGCCGCCGACGATCACGACGCCGAGCAGCGACACGATGACGACCAGCGGGGCCTTCGACTTCTTCCGCCGCGGCGGCTGCGGGCCGCCGGGACCGAAGTTCGGGCCCCAGCCGAAGCCGGGACCCTGCGAGGGCGGCCCGTAGTGCGGCGGGCCCTGGGGCGGGCCGGCGTACTGACCTTGCGGGGGTCCGTACTGACCAGGTGGGGGACCTTGCGGCGGGCGGGGCTGCTGATACTGCTGCTGGTACTGCGGTTGGCCCTGCGGCGGTCCCTGAGGTGGTCCCTGCTGCTGATACTGCGGATACGGCGGGTTCTGACCCGGCGGCCCGTAGGGTGGCTGGCTCAACGCCGATCCTCTCGTCCCTCTGCTGACACAGCGATCGCCACAGTATCCGTACCGATCAGGTCAGTTCGGAGCACCCCCGGACGGTAGTGTCGGCAGCGTGACCGATGCCCGTACCCCGGCGACGACGCCGAACAGCCCGATCGACCAGCTCGCCGAGCGGCACCTCGAGCAGGAGGTCGTGCTCGACCCGATCGCGGCCACCGAGCTGGGGATCGCCGGCCACGACCACGAGCTGCCCGACTTCACCACGGCCGGTTTCGAGGCCCGGGTCGAGCTGGCCCGGCGGTCGCTGGCCGAGGCCCGCGCGATCGAGCCCGGGAGCCCCCGTGAAGAGGTCGCGAAGGATGCCTTCGTGGAGCGGCTCGGGCTGGAGGTGGAGCGCCACGAGGCCGGCGTACCGCAGCATCAGCTGAACGCGATCTCGTCGGTCCCGGCGGCGCTGCGGCAGGTGTTCGACCTGATGCCGACCGGTACCGAGCAGGACTGGGAGATCGTCGCGATCCGGCTCAACCAGATCGGTACGGCGCTCGACGGGTACCGCGACACGCTGCTCGAGCAGGCCGCGCTGGGACGCGTCTCGGCGGTCCGGCAGGTGAACGGGCTGGCCGAGCGGATCGCCAGCTGGACCGGGGCCGAGGGCGACGACTTCTTCGCCGGCCTCGCGGCGCGGGCGCCCGAGAGCCCGGTCAAGCCGACGGTGGAGGCCGCGGCGGCCGCGGCCCGGAAGGCGTTCGACCAGTTCGGCGCCTGGCTGACCGCCGAACTCGCGCCACGGGCTCCGGAGCGGGACGCGTGCGGCCGGGAGGTGTACGAGCTCGCCTCGCGCAGCTTCCTCGGTGCGACGATCGATCTCGAGGAGACCTACGCCTGGGGCTGGCAGGAGCTGGCCCGGATCGAGTCGGAGATGCAGCAGATCGCGGCCGACCTGAACGGTGGCGACCGAAGCATCGAGGCGACGGCGGCGCTGCTGGACAACGACCCGGCGCGGACGGTGCACGGCAAGGAAGCCTTCCGGGACTGGATGCAGCAGCTGTCCGACGCGGCCGTCGTCGAGTTGGGCGGCACGCACTTCGACATCGCCGACGAGATCCGCACGCTGGAGTGCATGATCGCGCCGACCTCGGACGGCTCGACCTACTACACGCAGCCGAGTGAGGACCTGAGCACCCGGCCGGGCCGGATGTGGTGGGCGGTGCCGAGCGGCGTCGAGACCTTCGCCACCTGGCGCGAGGTCACCACGGTCTACCACGAGGGCGTACCCGGGCATCACCTCCAGGTCGCCCAGACGATGCTGCGCACCGACCTGCTGAACCGCTGGCAGCGGATCGCCTGCTGGGTCTCCGGCCACGGCGAGGGCTGGGCGCTGTACGCCGAGCGGCTGATGGAGGAGCTCGGCTATCTCGAGGACCCCGGCGCCCGGTTCGGCATGCTGGACGGCCAGGGCTTCCGGGCGGCGCGGGTGATCGTCGACATCGGCATGCACCTGGAGCTGGAGGTCCCGCGCGACAACCCGTTCGGCTGGCGGCCGGGTGAGCGCTGGAACGCCGACCTCGGGTTCGAGTTCCTGCGCGCGCACTGCCGGATGGAGACCGAGTTCCTGCGCGCCGAACTGCTCCGGTACCTCGGTTGGCCCGGCCAGGCGCCGTCGTACAAGGTCGGGGAGCGGATGTGGCTGCAGGCGCGCGAGGAGGCCAAGCAGCGCAAGGGTTCCGCGTTCGACCTGCGGGAGTTCCACCGGGACGCGCTGAACCTCGGGTCCATCGGCCTGGACCCGCTGCGCCGGGCGCTGGCGAAGCTGTGAGCCCGCGGTTCGTGCTCGCGTCGGCGTCGCCGGCCCGGCTGAAGACCCTGCGTGGCGCGGGCGTCGAGCCGGAGGTGATCGTGTCCGGTGTTGACGAGGACCACATCACCGCGGAGTCTCCGGGTGAGCTCGCCCGGCTGCTCGCCACGCTGAAGGCCCGCGCGGTGGTCGCCAACCTGACCGACCACGCGACGGTTCTGGGCTGCGACTCGGTGCTCGAGTTCGACGGCGAACCCTTCGGCAAACCCGGTACGCCGGACGTCGCGCGCGAACGTCTGCGCGCGATGCGCGGGCGGACCGGCGTACTGCACACCGGGCACTGCCTGATCGACACCGAGAGCAAGCAGGAACTGCGGGAGCTCGCGTCCACCACCGTGGAGTTCGCGGACCTGACGGACGACGAGATCGACGCGTACGTCGCGACCGGCGAGCCTCTCGTGGTGGCCGGCTCGTTCACCGTCGACGGTCTGGGCGGACCGTTCGTCACCTCGACCAACGGTGACTATCACAACGTGGTCGGCGTCTCGCTCCCGCTGCTCCGCACGATGCTCGCCGAGGTCGGCATCGCCTGGCCCGAGTTGTGGAAGACGCAGCATTCCTACACCTACGACGAGACCGTCGCCTCGACGTACGACGAGACCCGCGGAGGATCCATCCGCGCGCAGGCGGCCGCGCAGGCGGTCGACTCGCTGCTCCCCAAGGGCGGCCGGGTACTGGAGCTCGCGGTCGGGACCGGCATCGTCGGCGCCGAGCTGGTTGCACTGGGCAACTTGGTGCACGGTGTCGACCTGTCCGCCGCGATGCTGCACCACGCGCGGGTCCGCCTTCCGGGCCACGTCGCCGCGGCGGACGCGGGCCGGCTGCCGATCGCCGACCGCCGGTGCGATGCGGTGGTGGCGGTGTGGCTGCTGCATCTCCTCGACGACAGCGAACCGGTGATCGCCGAGGTCGCCCGGGTACTTCGAACCGACGGCGTCTTCGTGACCACCACCGAGAAGACCGACGCCAGCCGGTACTCCGACACCCGCGGCCCGAACGACACCCGCTCGCAGGACTCCCTGGCCCACCTGGTGGCAGTGGCCGCGCGGCACGGCCTAGTGCTGGACGGCGCGACAACCTTCCCCGGCCCGGTGCGCAACACGGGCGAGGCTCCGACGTACCCGCTCGTGCGGTTCCGGCGGACTTAGGGGTGCGCCGAGGCGCGCCACTGGCCGGGGCCGGGGTGCAGCGGGGTGCGGGCGTTACGCCAGTACGTCGCCCAGTTGCCGGCTCGTTCCGGGTCGGGAGCCGGCGCCGGTGCGGTCGAGCGTGCGGCCAGGACGGTTACCAGCGCAGCGAGCTCTTCTGGAGTCGGATCGCCTTTGACGACGCGCAGTGTGCTCACAGCGGAATGTTCCCATGCTTCTTGGGCGGCAGGGTGTCGCGTTTGGTGCGGAGCAGGCGGAGGGCGCGGACGATCTCGGCACGGGTCTCGCTCGGCTTGATCACCGCGTCGATGTAACCGCGCTCCGCCGCGATGTACGGGTTCGCCAGGTGGTCCTCGTACTCGGTGATCAGTTCCTGGCGCCGGGTGTCGACGTCGTCTGCGGCGGCGAGCTCGCGGCGGTGCAGGATGTTGACGGCGCCCTGGGCACCCATCACCGCGATCTGCGCGGTCGGCCAGGCGATGTTCATGTCGGCGCCGAGGTGCTTCGACCCCATCACGTCGTACGCGCCGCCGTAGGCCTTGCGGGTGATCACGGTGATCATCGGGACGGTCGCCTCGGCGTACGCGTAGATCAGCTTGGCGCCGCGGCGGATGATGCCGTTCCACTCCTGGTCGGTGCCGGGCAGGAAGCCGGGGACGTCGACGAAGGTCAGGATCGGCAGGTTGAACGCGTCGCAGGTGCGGACGAACCGGGCCGCTTTCTCGGACGCGTCGATGTCGAGGGTGCCGGCGAACTGCATCGGCTGGTTCGCGACCACGCCGACCGGGCGGCCCTCGACGCGGCCGAAGCCGACGATCATGTTCGGCGCGAACAGTTCCTGCACCTCGAGGAAGTCGCCGTCGTCGACGACCGCCTCGATCGCGGTGTGCATGTCGTACGGCTGGTTCGGGGAGTCCGGGATCAGCGTGTCGAGCGCGAGGTCGGTGTCGTTGAGTTCGAGGTCCGCCGGGGCGTCGTACACCGGGGGATCCTCGAGGTTGTTCTGCGGGAGGTGACCGACCAGCGTCTTCACCCACTCGATCGCGTCCTCCTCGTCGCTGCCGAGGTAGTGCGCGTTACCGGACTTGGTGTTGTGCGTCCGCGCGCCGCCGAGCTCCTCCTGGGTGACGTCCTCACCGGTGACGGTCTTGATCACGTCCGGGCCGGTGATGAACATGTACGACGACTCGTCGACCATCACCGTGAAGTCGGTGACCGCGGGGGAGTAGACCGCGCCGCCCGCGCACGGGCCCATGATCAGGGAGATCTGCGGGATCACGCCGGACGCGCGGACGTTGCGGCGGAAGATCTCGCCGTACAGCCCGAGGGAGACCACGCCCTCCTGGATCCGGGCGCCGCCGGAGTCGTTGATGCCGATCAGCGGGCAGCCGATCTTCATCGCCAGGTCCATCACCTTGACGATCTTCTCGCCGAACACCTCACCGAGGCTGCCGCCGAAGACCGTGAAGTCCTGGGCGAACACGCACACCTGGCGGCCGTCGATGGTGCCGAAGCCGGTCACCACGCCGTCGCCGTACGGGCGGTTCGCGTCCAGGCCGAAGCTCGTCGACCGGTGCCGGGCGAACTCGTCCAGCTCGGAGAAGGAGCCCTCGTCGAGAAGCATCGTGATCCGCTCGCGGGCGGTCTTCTTGCCGCGCGCGTGCTGCTTCTCCACCGCGCGCTCCGACCCGGCGTGCACGGCCTCGTCGAGCCGGTGCTCGAGATCCGCGAGCTTGCCGGCCGTGGTGTGGATGTTCACGGTCTCTCCCATGAACGGGCAGCCTACGCGCCAGTACGCCGTACCGCCTGTGACGTCGGCCGCACAGTGCGCTGACTCTCCGCCTCGCTACGCTGCCGAGCGTGGCGGATGCAGATCTGACGGAGGTCCTCGGCCGGATCAACCGGGCCGTGCTGGAGGAGCTGGGCGGCCAGTCGCTCGCGACCGACGAACAGCTGACGCGCGGGGTGACCCGCAGCGGGCGTCCGCTGCTCGAAGCGCTGGCCGCGGGCAACGACGCGCCTCGTGACGATCAGCGGGCGGCGATCCGGCAGCAGCTGACCGAGACGGTCGCGCACTGCGCGAACTTGCGGGTGCCAGGCCCGGTCACGGCGCAGGAGCGGGACGAGCTGCTGTCGACCGCGGAGTACGAGTACAACCGGGACGCGTTCGGCGTGGCGATGAGCAGAACCTGGGCGCAGTTCGCGACTCCCCGGATCGCCGAGCGGCTGGACGCGGGGCTGGGGGAGTTCGGGCCGCCGAGGCTCGAGGCCGACCAGGAAACCGCGTGGACGATCACGTCGACGCTCGGCCGGCAGGTCGGCGTACCTGGTGAGCAGATGCTCGACACGGTGGTCGCCGCGGGCCGAGGCCAGATGGGTGCGAAGGCCGCGGAAATCGTTCTGAGCACCAAGTCGGGCTTCGACATGCTGACCGCTGTGGAGCGGGAGAGTGCCGTCCTGGCCGTCACCGACGAGCTGGAGGACGGCTTGGCGGAGCCGGTCGGAGACATTGCACCGCCGCAGGCCGCCCTCGGCCTCGATCCGGCCGGCAACCCCACCGACCGCGGCCTCGCCGCGCTCGGCTGGGCGAACTACATCGGCGCCGAGGAGATCAAGACCCTCGCGGAGCTCCGCGCCGGTGACGACGGACCCGCGGCGGCGAACACGCAGGAGCTCGCCCGGTTCCTGCCGGGGTACGACGCTTCGGCAACCGCACCGTCGCGCTCTGACAGTGGGCTGACTCCCCGTCTCGCTACGCTGCCGGGCGTGGCAGATCAACAGTTCGGGGAGCTTCAGGCCATCGTCGTCGACCGGCTCCTGACCAGGGTGGAGCACCATTCCGGGATGGAACCCGGCGTCACCGCGGAGCAGATCACGTCGCCGGCTGCCGCCGCGGCCGCCGCGGCCGACGCGGCGGTGACGATGTCGGACATCCCCCCGGCGAGCCGTCCGGCCGCCGTGGCAGCGACGGCCACCATGCTGGTCGAGGGCCTCAAAGACCTACCCGCTCAGGTGGAGGAGTGGCAGGCGCGCGACGCGGACCTGCGCCAGGAGGCCGCGTGGTACGGCGCGTCGCTCGGGGATCAGACGCATGCGGCGATCAAGGGGTTCGAGTCCCGGCCGCCGGCCGGCCCTGGGCGGGATGCCGCGCAGCGCTTCCTGGACGACGCGGCGATCCCGCCGCTGCGCGCCGTACACGGCTCCGGCGGGGAGACGCGCGGCGCCGGCGACGCGGCGCGAACCGGCTCCACCGGATCCCGCCGCGACGGTCCGTCCACCCACAGCCTCTGATACGCGGCCTCTGACGCCCGCGCTGAACCTGGGGCGGGGATAGCGTTCCGCCGTGGCTGATCTCGATCCCGATGTGCTGAACCTGGTCCACCGAGTCAACCAACTCGTCGCCAGCGACACCCGTGGCGAATCGGACGGGCCCAGCCCGCAGGTGATCGCGGTCGCGCGCAATCACGAGCGGGCGCTCAAGGCGCTCGCCGAGAACCTCGCTACCCCGGTGAAGCTCGCCTCCAGCCCGCAGCTGAACCTGACTCGGGCGACGCACCAGGCGGTCGACCGCCGGCCGGAGGTTCGAGCTTCCTTGACGGCGGTCGTTGCGGCCTGCGCACGGTCCCTCGACCCCCGCCGCCCGCTGTCGCCGGCACCCGATCCGGCGAACCGCGAGCGACTGACGACAGCCGTCAGTCACGCCTACGCGTCGACCGCGACGCAGCGGATCGTCCCGCGCCTGCTGCCGAACGGCCGACCGGACGATCTGGGACTCTTCCCGCACGCGCTGCTGGAGGGCGACGCCGCGGCCGCGCGAGCCCTCGCCCTCGCGGTCGGGGCGCGGATCAACCAGAACGACGTGGAAGTCTTGAAGGCCCTGGCCGGCGCCGGGGCCGGCGGCGCCGGGCAGGCCGCCGCGAGCATGGTGCTGTTCGACAACGAGGCCCATCGAACGCTGCCGCCGGGCGCCCAGCAGGCGGTGTTCGTGCGCCAGTTCGGCGACGAGCTCGAAACCCGCTTCGCGGCGCGTGATCTCGGCGCGGCCCGAGAACGCGAGCTGACCCAGGAACTCGAGAGCCGCTGGGGTGACATCGCCGGGGGAGCGGGAGCGGTCGACGGGGCGAACGCGACGGTCATCGCGGAGATGCGGGGACTGCACGAGTTCCTCGACGAACTGCCGGACTGGCACCCGGCCAAACAGGAACGCGACGCCGCGCGCGTTGCGGCCGAACCGGCGCCGCCCAAACCCGCTCCGGTCAAGTCGGCTCCGGTCCCTGCTGCTCAGCGGAGGGAACGGCCGGCGTCGGTCGACGCGTTGCTGCACGGGATGCGCGACACCGTCGGCGAGCTGACCGGTACGTCGGAGTCGCTGTGGAACGGCGAGTACGTCCCCGCACCGGTCGGTCGGACCGGGAACCAGGTGTACGTCGCGCAGGACTCCGACGGCACGCTCCGCCTCAACAGGAACCTGGTGGAGACGCCACTGCGGCAGCTGACCGCGGAGGGTCCTATCGTCCTCACCGACCAACAGGTCGTGGAGGCCCGGGCAGCACTGCAAGCGGTGACGTCGACGCTGTCGTGGCAGGCCGTCTCGGACGGGTACACCCTCGGCGACGAAATTCGGGCGCAGGCGACCATCCCTTCGGACCTCACGTTCGCGGTCGGTCGCGCCTTCTCGGAGGACTATCTCGACCTGGTCATCGAGCAGACCCTGCCGGGTGACGTCGCGGAGCAGCTCACCGGAGGGCCCGTTCCGCACGTCGACTCGGAGCGCGCGCCGGCCGCGCGGGCCTTCGCGGGCAGCATCGACGACCTCACCGGCCGGGACGCGGGCGAGACGTTGCGGCAGCTCGCCGGTCAGCCCCGCGGGGCGATCGCGACGACCGCGGCCGACGTACTGACGGCGCACGCCGGCATCCCCAGCGAGCAACAACCGGCCCTCGCCCGCGACGTCGCTGCGCGGGTCGACGCGGCGTTCGGCGTACTGCCCACCCAGGTCGAGGCCTGGCGCCAAGCCGGTACGCCGGAGCGCGACATCGCCGGCCGATCTCGCGAGTTCGGGCACCAGCTGGCCCGAGAGGTCCACGAACTGGTCCGAGCACGGCAGGATCCCTCCGCCCGCTTCGTCCCCGGCCTCGACCCGACAAGCGCCAAGCCCAGCGGCGTCAAAGCCCCCACCGCCGGCCAGTCAACAGAGCAATCGACGGGGCAGACCCACGCCAAGCCACGCGGCATGGAGAAGTAGTGGCGGGAGGCTCACGGCGGGCCGACGGCGAAGAGTTTGGTGAGGCGGGCGGCTTGGGTTAGGTCGCCTTGGACGGTGAGGCGTTGTTTGAGGACGGCGGTGAGCGGGTCCTCGTTGCCGGTGACGATGCGGAGCAGGGTGGCGGGGTCGGTGCGGATCGAGATGTCGGGTGGCGTGGCCGGCGCTGGTACGGCGGCGCAGTGGCCGTCGTGGACCCGGATCCAGTACTCGTCGACGGCGTCGCCGGCCCCGCCCGCGCCGGTGATCTGCCATCTGACGACAGCATCGAACCCGGCGGCCCGGGCGGGTCGGAGGTACTCCGGCATCCGCCGAAAGATCTCGCGCAACGCGATCTCTCGTACTCCCCCGATGAGTCGATGCCGAAGCTCCCGCTCCGACGTCCGGTCGACCATCCGGGCAAGCTCACTCGCGTCCAGGGCGGTGATGCCCTCGGACTCGAGCCAGCCGGCACTGCCTCGTTCGGTCATCGACCACCCCCGCGGCAGTGAGTGGGAGGTTCGCCGCACACTCTTCGCCGCCCATCGGGCGCCGAAGTGTCTCCGGTGAACTTCCCTACCAGACCGTAGGAATTTCCTACGATGCGGTAGCTTTGTCAAGTGGTCGAGGAGACTGAGCGACGCCGGCGGGCGCGGCATCTCGGTCCGGAGCGCCGCCGCCCACTGATCCTGGACGCCGCCCTCGAGGTCTTCGCCGCGAACGGGTACGCCGGGACGACGATGCAGTTGATCGCGGACGCGGCCGGCGTCACCAAACCGGTCGTCTACGACTGCTTCGCGAACCGCGACGAACTCCTGCTCGCGCTGCTCGCCCGCGAGGAGCAGCACCTGGTGATCTCGATCGTCGGCGCGCTCCCGGCCGACCCGAGCGTCGGCAGCCCGCAGCAGCACGTCCTCGACGGCCTGACCACGTTCTTCACCGCCGTCCAGAAGCAGCCGCGGTCCTGGCAGATCGTCTTCGGAGCCCAGTACGGCGCGACGCCCGTGATCGCCGAGCGGGTCCGCGCGGCCCGGGCGTTCCTCGTCGAGAGCCTGCGGCTGACCCTGCTGAAGCAGTTTCCCGGTGTCACCGACCCGGCCGCGAACCTCCCGGTACTCGCCGAACTGCTCGCCGCGATGACCGAGACCTGCGCCCAGATGCTCGTCACCGACGGCCCCGGCGGCACCGACCGCACCCCGGCCGAACTCGCCCGAACCGTCGCCCAGGTCGTCGCCGGCGGCTTCGGCACCGTCTGATCACCGCCCGAGCGTGACCAGTGCCACACGGGCGGCTCACATACTGTGAAGTAGCTGAACGCCCGGTCACGATCGGCTTCCAGTGGGCGGACTCGGCGGCACGGACGGGCGTCCGCCGATAATGTGGGCGAACGTGACCGAGACCGGAAGTGAGACCCGTACCCGCGCGCGGTTCGAGGTGCCTGAGGAACTCAGGGCCGACGTCCGCCTGCTCGGAGAGATCCTCGGAAAGGTTCTGGTCGAGTACGCCGGTCAGCCGCTGCTCGACGACGTCGAGAAGTTACGCGAGCTGACCATCGCCGGAGACGGCGCCGCGGCCGAGCAGCTGGTCGCCTCCTGGCCGCACGAGCGCGCCGAGGACGTGGCCCGCGCGTTCACCTGCTACTTCCACCTGACGAACCTCAGCGAGGAACTGCACCGCGCCCGCGTGCTCCGTGAGCGCGACCGGGCCGGCAGCGAGGCCGTGGTGTCGGAGCTGGCCCAGGCCGTCGAGCAGATCGCCCGCGACAGCGGCGAGCAGCAGGCCCGCGCGCTGCTCAACGGCCTGGAGTTCCGTCCGGTACTGACCGCGCACCCGACCGAGGCCCGGCGCCGCGCCGTCCTGGCGACGATCCGGCGGATCTCGTCGCTGCTGGACGAGCGCCACGACCCGCGCGCCGGCGACAGCGACCTGGCCGAGAACCGTCGCCGCCTCGTCGAGCAGGTCGACGTCCTGTGGCGTACGTCGCAACTCCGCACCGCCCGCCCCTCGCCGCTGGACGAGGTGCGGTCCGCGATGGCGGTGTTCGAGGAGACCCTGTTCAACGTCGTCGGCAACGTGTACCGCCGGCTCGACGACGCGCTCGCCGGGGACGCGGCCGGGACGCGGCCGCCGGTGGTGGCACCGTTCGTGCACCTCGGGTCGTGGATCGGCGGCGACCGCGACGGCAACCCGAACGTCACCGCGGCGATCACCCGCGAGGCCATGCAGATCCAGGCCGACCACGTCCTGCGGGCGCTGGAGCAGGCCACCGAGGTGCTCGGCCGCGCGCTCACCCTGGACGCCGCGACCACTCCGCCGTCCGCACCGGTCCGCCGGATCCTGGAGGACGCCCGGGCGGTCAACCCGGAGCTGATCGCGGACATCGAGAGCCGGTCGCCCGCGGAGCCGCACCGGCAGCTCCTGCTGCTCGCCGCGCGCCGGCTGGCCGCCACCCGGAACCGGGACGCCGACTTCGGCTATCCGCGGGCCGCTGACTTCCTGCACGAGCTCAAGGTGCTGCAGGACTCGCTGGTGACCGCCGGTGCACCACGCCAGGCGTACGGCGAGCTCCAGCAGCTCATCTGGCAGGTGAACTCGTTCGGGTTCCACCTGGCCGAGCTGGAGGTCCGTCAGCACTCCGCCGTACACGCCAAGGCCCTCGAGGAGGTCCTGGGCGGCGGAGAGCTGTCAGAGAAGACCGAAGAGGTCCTGGCGACGCTGCGGGTGATCGGACAGATCCAGCAGCGCTTCGGCCCCGAGGCCTGCCGCCGGTACGTCGTCTCGTTCACGCGCAACGCCGGCGACCTGGCGGCCGTGTACGAGCTCGCCGACGCCGCGCTGGACGGGCGTCCGATCGAGCTGGACGTCGTACCGCTGTTCGAGACCGGTGAGGACCTGCAGAACTCGGTGGAGGTGCTGGACAACGCGATCCAGCTCACCCGGGTCCGGCACCGGCTGACCGCGAACGACCGGCGCTTCGAGGTGATGCTCGGGTACTCCGACTCCGCGAAGGACGTCGGCCCGGTCTCGGCGACGCTGGCGCTGTACGACGCGCAGGCGCGGATCACCGCGTGGGCGCAGCGGAACGCGATCCGGCTGACCCTGTTCCACGGCCGTGGTGGCGCGCTCGGGCGCGGCGGTGGCCCGGCGAACCGCGCCGTACTGGCGCAGGCTCCTGGGTCGGTGGCCGGGCGGTTCAAGCTCACCGAGCAGGGTGAGGCGATCCCGGCCCGGTACGGGAACTCGGCGATCGCGCAGCGGCACATCGAGCAGGTCACCGCGGCGACGTTGCTCGCGTCGACGCCGGCCATCGAGGAGCGGGCCGTCGCGGCGGCCGAGCGGTTCTCGGTGATGGAGAAGACGCTCGACGAGGCCGCGCGGACGGCGTACCACCGGCTGGTGAAGGCGGAGGGGTTCGCGGAGTGGTTCAGCACCGTGACGCCGCTGGAGGAGCTGGGGCAGCTGCCGCTCGGTTCGCGGCCGGCGCGGCGTGGTGTCGCGGTGTCGTCGCTGGAGGACCTGCGGGCGATCCCGTGGGTGTTCGCCTGGTCGCAGGCCCGCGTCAACGCACCGGGCTGGTACGGCCTGGGTACGGCGCTGCAGGCCGTCGGTGACGTCGCGCTGCTGCGGGACGCGAACCAGAACTGGCCGCTGTTCCAGGTGATGCTGGAGAACGCGGAGATGTCGCTGGCGAAGACCGACCGGCGCATCCTCGGCCGCTACCTCGAGCTGGGCGACCGGGACGAGCTGACGCAGCAGATGCTCGACGAGCACGCGCTCACCACCGAGTGGGTGCTCAAGGTGCTCGACCAGGAGCGCCTGCTGCAGGGCCGTCGCGTGCTGGGCCGTGCGGTCGAGCTGCGCAACCCGTACGTCGACGCGCTCAGCTACCTGCAGCTGCGGGCGCTGCGGACACTGCGGACCGATGACTCGCTCAGTGAGGAGCAGATCGTCCGCACTCGACGGTTGCTGCTGCTGACCGTCTCGGGCGTTGCCGCCGGCCTGCAGAACACCGGCTGATGTTCAACGACCTGGAGCGGCCCCCGCTGGACGAGAAGTTCCTGCGGGGCCGCTTGGTGCGCCCCGGTTCGCTGTGGACGCAGATCGATGTACTCGCGGAGACGCCGTCGACCAATGCGGTCGTGGCGGCTGCTGCCGCGAAGGGCCAGCCTGAAGGGCTGGTCGTGGTGGCGGAGTACCAGTCGTCCGGTCGAGGACGGCTGGGGCGGACGTGGACGACTCCGCCGCAGTCGGCAGTGCTGATGTCCCTGTTGCTGCGGCCGACAGCGGTCGACGCGTCGCGCTGGCCGTGGCTCGGTCTGCTCGCACCGCTGGCCGTTGCGGCCGCGGTGCGCGAAGTGGCCGACGTACCGGCGCAGGTGAAGTGGCCGAACGACGTACTCGTGGAGGACCGGAAGCTCGCGGGCATCCTGCTCGAGCGGGTCGACGGTCCGGCTGCCGTCATCGGGATCGGTCTCAACGTGACACTGCGCGAGTCGGAGAAGCCGCACGAGGCTGCCACGTCACTCCTGCTGGAGAAGTCAGCCACCACGGACCGGACGACGGTGATTGCGGCGGTACTGCGTGAGCTCGCAGCGCGCTACCGGACCTGGGCCGAGTCGGGTGGGGATCCGCAGACGATCCTCCCGGAGTACCGCGAGTTGTCGGCGACGATCGGCCGGAAGGTCCGCGTCGAGCTCCCTGACGGCACCTTCCTGGAAGGCACTGCCCGCGACCTCGCCGACGACGGCCGCCTGATCGTCGACACCCCCGAAGGCCCACGCCCCCTCGCCGCCGGCGACGTCACCCACCTCCGCCCAGCCTGACCGCAGCGGCCGGCCGGTGCACCACCACGATCGGGTCGCCGGCCTGCACCGAGCCGGTCTCCAGCACCTTCAGGTACGCGCCGACCCGCCCGGTCTTCGCGAACCGATGGTGGAAGCGGTGGATCCCCATCCGCCCCGACAGGTTCCCGCACGGCGTCCGCGCCGACCGTACCTCGACCAGGATTCCGTTGGCCGTCCCACCAATCCGCCACCGCTCGCCGAGCAGCGCGCCGGTGATGTCGAGCCCGCGCGTGGTCAGATTCTCCCCGAACAACCCCGGCGGAATCTCCCGCCCCAACTCGGCGCTCCACCACTCCGCATCCTCCGCGGCGTACGCGTAGAGCGCCTTGTCCACCCCGCCGTGGTACCGCGTGTCGCACTGCCGGTCACCGACCAGCCCGAGCTCGCCCACCGCGACCGCCCCGTCCACCGGCCGCTTGTCGATCGCCGTCCGCCGCGTCGGCCCGCGGATCAGCTCGTGGACGACGTTCACCGCCACGACGGCGGCGGGCACGGTGGTGGTCATGCCACCATCGTGCCGCCGTTCGCGCCGGCGTACTTGATCGTTTTCGCTTTATGAGGTGAAGATCTTGGCTGCGGTGATCAGGGTTTCGATGACGCCGTAGCCGAGCAGGACGGCGACCAGGAGCCAGGAGATCACCAGGCGTGCGGTCTGGTTCATCGTGCGGCCTCCGCCGTCGTCTCGGTCTTCTCGTGGAACCGCTCGGCGACCGAGCGGATCAGCAGGTTGGCGACGAACCCGACGACGAGGACGCCGACCATCGTGAACAGCGCCGGACGGTACGCCGACGCGGTCAGCGTGCCCGGCTTGCCCTCCTTGTCGAGGAACCCGTTGATGATCAGCGGTCCCGCGATCCCGGCCGCCGACCACGCGGTCAGCAGCCGGCCGTGGATCGCGCCGACCTGGTACGTGCCGAACAGGTCCCGCAGGTACGCCGGTGCGGTCGCGAAGCCACCGCCGTAGAACGAGATGATCACCGCCGCCAGCAGGACGAACACGAACGTGCTGGTGTGCCCGACGGTCGCCAGCAGTGCGTACGCGACGATCCCGACGCCGAGGTACATCGCGTAGATCGGCTTGCGCCCGATCACGTCCGACGTACTCGACCACCCGAAGCGGCCGCCCATGTTGAAGATCGACAGCAGCCCGACGAACCCGGCCGCCGCGGCGACCGCGACCGTCGACTTCCCGTCGTCGCCGCGGAAGAAGTCCTGGATCATCGGGCTGGCCTGCTCGAGGATGCCGATCCCCGCGGTCACGTTGCAGAACAGCACCACCCACAGGAACCAGAACTGCGGTGTCTTGATCGCGTTCGCGGCCGAGACGTTGCCGGTGGTGACGAGCGCCTTCTGCTGCACGCTCGCCGAGTCGAAGCCCGGTGGCGTCCAGCCGTCGGCGGGGACGCGGATGTTGAAGACGCCGAACATCATGATCACGAAGTAGCCGACGCCGAGCGTGACGAACAGCCCGACGAGTGCGCCGCCGCCCGCGACCGACGTACTCACGTTCGGGTTGTAGCCGGCGTCGTACAGGCTGAGCAGCTGGCGGGACAGCGGGCTGGCGACGAGCGCGCCGCCGCCGAAGCCCATGATTGCCAGGCCGGTGGCGAGGCCCGGGCGGTCGGGGAACCACTTGATCAGGGTGGAGACCGGGGAGATGTAGCCGATCCCGAGACCGATGCCGCCGATCACGCCGTACCCGAGGTAGACCAGCCAGAGCTGGCCGGTGCCGATGCCGAGGGCGCCGACCAGGAATCCGGTCGCCCAGAAGCAGGCGGCGACGAACATCGCCTTCCGCGGGCCGTTGCGTTCGACCCAGGTGCCGCCGATCGCGGCCGAGAGGCCGAGCATCACGATCGCGATGCTGAACACGACGCCGACCGCCGTCTGACTGGCGCCGAAGTGCTTCACCATCGAGGTCTTGTAGACGCTGGTCGCGTACGCCTGCCCGATACACAGGTGGACGGCCAGCGCGGCCGGCGGGATCAGCCACCGGCTGTACCCCGGCGGTGCGACGGTGTGCTCCCGATCAAGTACCGACAAGACTGCCATCACGGCTCCCTCTCGTCCCCCAGCTGGTAACCCTTCGCGCATCTTGGCTCACTGTATGCAGATTGTGAAGTGTTAAACCATCTTTTCGCTCGATCGTGTCGGGAGGGGACAACCGAACCTGCGACCTGTGAGACTGGGGGTATGGCGATCTCGGCGAAGTTGTTGGGTGAGGACGAGTACGTCGTCGTCAGCACCCGGACGCACTGGAAGGCGCTGATCGGCCCGGTGCTCCTGCTGCTCGTGGTGGCGGCCCTCGGTGGGTTCCTGGCCGCGATCGTGCCGACCGGCTCGTTGCAGACGCCGGCCCGGATCGCGATCCTCGCGGTCGGCGTGGTGGTACTGGCGATGTTCGCGCTGAAACCGTTCCTGAACTGGTTCTTCTCGACGTACACGATCACCAACCGGCGGCTGATCACCCGGCATGGCGTGCTCACCCGGACCGGCCGGGACATCCCGCTGATGCGGGTCAACGACGTGTCGTACGAGCACGGGCTGATCGACCGCATCCTCGGGTGCGGCACGCTGCACATCGAGTCCGCCGGCGAACGCGGTCAGGTGGTGCTGCCCGACGTACCGCATGTCGAGCACGTCCACCTGCAGATGTCAGACCTGCTGTTCGGCGGCCCCGACGGCAAACCTGGCGACGGCATCCTCGAGGACGAGGCGCCTCCGGAACACATGCGCCGCCGCCCCCAACAGCAGGAACGCCCCACCCGCCCCGACGACGGCGAAACCCTCTTCAGCTCCGACGACGACCGCTAGAAGATCTCGACGCTGACTGGGGCGAGGGGCCAGTTGAAGGCTGCTGTGGCTCGGTTGAGGGCGCCGGGGGTGTGTTCGGTGACTCGGCCGGTGGTGGCGAATTCGGCGAGGTGGCGGCCGCCGAGGTAGGTCGCGGCTAGTTCGGCGACCGAGAGGGTCAGGTCGGCGGGGCTGTCGGTGCGGTCGCAGGTCACCAGCGCCTCGTCACCGGTCAGCCGGAAGCGGCCGTTGTTCGCTTCGATCAGGCCGTCCGTCACCTCGAGAACGAGGTCGATCGGTACGGCGTACCGCCGCTCCCGCAGCGCCCGCGGTACGTCGGTCACGCGGAGCCAGAGCGACTCGCCCACGCGGCGGTCGAGCGCCGTCGGCGTGCTGACGAGCTGAAGCAGCGGCTCGTCGACTGCGGCGTACCCGTAGCCCAGCTTCGCACTGAGATCCATCGTCAACAGGTGCTGCCAGAGCGCCCGGTACGCCGGGAACTCGGGCGCGACGAGTTCCTCGACAAGGACCTCGTTCGCCGGCCCGGTGGGGATCCAGTTCATCTTGCCGCGCCAGAGGGCGTACCCGTCGACGGTCCCGGCCTCGTCGCGGTGCACCAGGATCTCCAGGGCCGTTCGCCCGTTGCGGTCCTCCGGCTTGTCCTTCAGGTGTTTCCGCCACCGCAGCTCCGAGCGCCCCGACACCCCGGGCCGCTGCTCCTGCAGGCGGCGCAGAACAGCCGGCAACTCCTTCAGCGCCTCGTCCGCCGTCAGTACACCGAGCGCGCCCGGGCGGATCGGATCGTTGGTCGGACCAACACGATGCAGATCGACCTCGTACGCCGTACCCCAGGCGGCCGCGGCGTACCCGAAGCGGCCGTAGATCGCCGGCTCGCTGGCCCACAGCACGGCGACGGCCTCCGGGACCTCGCGGAGCTGCCGCCCGATCAGCTGCGACATCACGCCGCGCCGGCGATCCGTCGCGCGTACCCCGACCCCGGTGACGTGCGCGGCGTCGACCACCGCACCCGGGACGGACAGGTCCCGCGTGAGCACCGTGGTCGTCCCGATGACGGCCCCGTCGTCGGTCGCCACCAGCGTGCGCTCGGGCTCGAACAGCTGCCGCCCGAGCTCGTCGGAGGACGGGTCGAACATCATCGCCCCGCCGAACACTTCCCGCGTCGCCTCGAAATCGGCGGCCGTCGCTGCGCGTACCTCGATGTCGGTCACCCCCGCATCTTCACATGCCGAACCGGAGACGGCAGCTGGTTTGTGACAGCGGAATGACACCGGCGGCGATTATTGTGCGGTGGAATGAATCGACTGGTCGAGATCCGCGTTCTCGGCCCGGTCGACGCGGCGATCCGCGGCCGTCCGGTCGGGCTGGGGCGCCCGCGAGCCCTGCAGGTGCTGGCCGCGCTGGTCCTGCACGAAGGCCGCGTGGTGCCGCTGGAACGCCTGATCGCCATGGTGTGGCAGGACGATCCACCGGCCTCGGCCCGGACCCAGGTCAGCATCCAGATCTCGGCGCTGCGGCGCGCGTTCGACCTCGGCGACGGCACACCCCCGGTGATCATGACCACGCCGGGCGGCTACCGACTCGACCACACCCGCGTCTGGACCGATGTCGCCGAGGCCGGTCGCCTGATGGCCGCAGCGAAGGCCGAGACCGATCCCGCCGCTGCGGTGGAACAACTGCGCTCGGCACTCGGCCTGTGGCACGGCCCAGTGCTCGCCGGTCTGGAAGCACCCGGGCTGGCCGCCGCGGCTCAGCAGTGGAGCGAGGCGCGGCTGTGGACCTGCGAACAGCTCTACGCCCATGAGCTGACGCTCGCCCGCGGTCGCGAGCTGGTCGGCGAGCTCACCCGCCTCGTCGCCGAGCACCCGTTGCGCGAGAAGCTGCGCGCCCAACTCGTCACCGCGCTGTGGCAGTCCGGCCGGCGAGCGGACGCACTTGCCAGTTACCAGGAGGGCCGTCGGGTCCTGCTCGACGAGCTCGGTCTCGAACCGGGCCGGGAGCTCCGCGAGGTCGAGCGGACGGTGCTGACCGCGGACCCGCCTCGTGCGAATGCCGGCGTACCGGATCCCGCTCATGTCGTGCCGGCGGAGTTGCCAGGTGAGCTGCCGGTGTTCACCGGCCGGGAGCAGCAGCTGAATCGCTTGGTGGAGTTGTTGTCATCGGATCCGCCGTACCCCGTGGTCGCGGTGGCGGGTCCCGGTGGCGTGGGGAAGTCGACGCTCGCGATCCAGGTCGCGCACAGTCTGGTCGGTGGGTTTCCGGACGGTCAGATCTACATCGATCTGCGGGGATCCACGCCCGGCAGCAGGCCGTTGGCGCCGAAGGCGGCGCAGGCGCGGATCCTGCGGTCGCTCGGGACCAGCGACCGCGCCGTCCCGAGTGATCCCGACGAAGCGTCCGCGCGGCTGCGGTCGCTGACCAACAGCCGCCGCTTGCTGTTCGTCCTCGACAACGCCCACGACCCGGCGCAGGTCGCGTCGCTGATCGCCGCCGGGCCGGGCTGCCGAGTCCTGGTCACCAGCCGACGCGTTCTGGTCGATCTGCCCGGTGCGGTCCACGAGAACCTCGACGTACTCACTCACGCCGAGGCGCTCCAGCTGCTCAAGCGATTGACCACCACGGCGCCATACGACGAAGGCGCTGCCGACGAGATCGTCCGTCTGTGCGGTCACCTGCCGCTCGCGATCTCGCTCGTCGCCGCTCGGCTCGTCACGCGGCCGGGCTCCACGCTGCCCGATCTGGCGGACCGGCTCCGGCAGGAGGACGACCGGTTGGATGCCCTGAGTTCCGGCGACCGCGCGCTCCGCGCCGGCTTCGAACTCGGGTACGCCGAACTCGGACCGCGGCACCGGCGGCTCTTCCGGGCGCTCGGTCTCCTCGACGGCGCAGACCTCGGCGTACCGGTCGCTGCCGCACTCGTCGGGCTGCCGCCGGAGACAACCGGCCGACTGCTCGAGGACCTCACCGACGCCCAGCTGATCCGTTCTCCGCGACCCGGCCGCTACGCCATGCACGACCTGCTGCGGCTGTACGCCCGGGAACGCGCCCACGCGGAGGATCCCGAGGCCGACCGTGTCGCCGCGTTGCGCCGGGCCTTCCACTGCCACCTCGCCACCGCACGCCGAGCCATCGAGATCGCGCTTCCCTTGGCGACCTGGCGTAACGACCTCGAACCACAGCTGCTGACCCGCGACGGCGCGACCCTCGACGACCGGGACGCGGTCTACGCGTGGCTGGACGTCGAACGGGACAACCTGCTCGCACTCGTCCAGCAGGCTGCCGAGCTGCCCACCGACGAAGGCCCGGTGCTGACCGCGGCACTGTGCGCCGTGTACGCCGTACTCCTGACGAACCGTGGTCGCGTGGGGGACGCATGGACGATGGGTGTCGTCGCACTCGACGCGGCCGATCACACCGCAGACCCGCGGCATCTGGCGGCCGCGCACGAGGCGATCGGGTACGGGCAGATGCAGATCGGCGACCTGAACGCGGCGCCGGAACATCTCCGCCAGGCGCGCGAGGCGTACCGCTTGATCGGCAACCACTCGACCGAGGCCGCGCAGGTCCACATGCTCGCCGTCGTCCAGCACCGGCTCGAGCGGTACGACGAGGCGATCGGCTCGTACTCCGAAGCGATCGACCTGGCCCGGAGCGCCGGCCGGGACTTCGTCGTACCGCTGTATCTCACCGGTCTGGGCCTGACGTATCGGCATCTCGGGCGGACGGACGACGAGGTGCGGACGCACACCGCGGCGCTGGACGCCGCCGAGGCGTCCGGCGAATCGCGGCGGATGACGTCGATCCTGGCGAACCTGGCCGAGGCACTGCGCCGGTCCGGCCGTTTCGTCGAGGCCATCGCGCACTTCCGCCGGGCGCTCGAGTTGCGCAAGGCAACGACCGACACGTACCTGGACGCGGAGATCTGGTGGGGTCTCGGGAAGACGTACCAGGATCGCGGCGAAGCGGTGGAGGCGCGGGCCGCCTGGTCCACGTCCGCGGGGATCCTGGCCGGCCTTGGACTGATCGATGCCGACGAACGGCACGCGATCGAGTCCACCGACCGGCCACGGACTCCCGACGTCATCAGTCGCAACCTCTGATCAGATGCAGTCCGGCGAGTGGTCCGGTTCGTTGCCGTTCTGCTGGGCACTCGTCTGCCAGTCGAGGTTCGCGCAGGTCCGGATCCGCAGGAACTGCTTGACGAAGTCGTCGTGGATCGTGTCGTTGTCGATCATCAGCAGCGACTCGTCGTTCGACGCGTTGGACTTGTTGTTGAAGTTCAGCGTCCCGGTGAAGACCACCTTGTTGTTCGGCTGCTTGTAGTTGCCGTCGATCATCAGATCCTTCTGATGCAACTGCTTCCGCTTCGGACCACGGGACCCGTCGGCCTTGTAGGTGTACTCACTGAACTCCCGCACGACGGGTCCGTGGTACCCGTTGGGCTTTTTCAACAGGTGCTCAAGGGGCTGTGCGTCGCCCGGCTTGTCGCCATGAGAGATCTCGCTGGCCACGATGTCGACATAACAGCCTTCCTGGTCCTTCTGCCACAGGGCATCCGCGATCCGGCTCCCGTTGTGGCCGGCGAACGAGTTGTTGGCGACCCGGATGATCGTCCGGTGATTGTCCGAGGTACCACCGGACGTGTTGCCCGTGCACTTGATGTCCTTCAGCACCTCGACCCAGGTGGTGCCCGTGTCGTCGCGGCGCGGCGAGTGCGTCAGCGTGAACTCGTCGTCGGAGTACTTGTGCTTATGGAAGTAGTCAGGCTCCGGTTCGGCCGCATGCAGGTCCTCGAAGTACGCGCGATAGGCGTCGAACAGACCTTTGTGCCCCACCAGCGTGACGGAGCTGTTCCACATCTTCGTTCCGGAGAACTCGTTGAGGTTCGCGGAGGACTGGACGATCACGTTACTGGCGCCGGCGGTCTTCTCGAACAGGAAGAACTTGTTGTGCATGATGTGCGAGCCCAGGCACGAGTACTCCCCGCCCTTCCCCGGGCAGAAGAACACCCACGACTGCTTCGTCGGGTCCTTCTCGAGCTTGTCCTTGAGAGCGACGGCGGCGGGGACGTTCCGCTCAGCCCCACTGAGGACGACCTGGATGCCCACGCCGTTGTCGGAGGCCTTCATCAGGCTGTCCCGGATGCGGGGTTCGTTGAAGTGATAGTGCGCTACCCAGATCTTGCTGCCCCTCTCAGCGTTGTCGATCAAACGCACGATCTCGGCGACGATGTCGTCGTTCTCGGACGTGTTCGGGTTGCTGAAGGTGGTGTGGTCGGTGAGGGCCTGGGTCTTCGCGACGCTCGTGGGTACGCCGCCGGCCAGGAGAAGTGACCCGGACGCGACGACGGTGGCGACGAGGCCGGCAAGTATCCGTGATCTCATGGCCGGGACCGTACGGACGCCGGTTATCGGCGCAGTATCCGCCGGTGATAACCGGCCGATAACCGCGCTGGCTACCGTCCTGGCGCATGATCAAGCTGACGCTTCTCGCCACCGCTGCCACCGCGAGCCTGCTGGCAGGCGGCGCGGCCCACACCACCGCAGCGCCGCCCAGGACCGAAACTGCCGACACTGCCGCAGCCACCGTCGCCGCGGCCGAGCTGAACTGTCGGCAGACGGCCGCGAAGTACGCGAAGAGCGGCTACGTTTTCCTGTACGCCAGGGACGACTGTGCGGGCAGTAACGACGCCAAGGACAAGGGCAATGACAGCGACTACGGCGACGGCAAGGGTGCCATCAAGGCGTTCGACAACAAGACCGCCTCGGTGCTGAACACCTCATCGAGGCCGGTGAAGTTCTACACGTACCCGAAATACAACTCGGGCGGCAAAGGCGACTCGTTCTGCCTGGCGCCCGGGCGCTGGGTGAACGTGCTGTGGCACTACGGCGACACCAGCGGTAACTGGGCGAAGAGCATCAGCTCGCATCGCATGGTCACCGCGGCGGAATGCTCCCGCTGGTTCGGCTGGCAGTAGATCAGCGGACGGCGGGAAGGTCGCCGGTCGACTCGGTGTCGTCGAGCTCGGCGGGGGAGTTCGGCGCCGGGGTCTGCTCGACCTCGTCGGGCGCGGTCTCTTCCTTGAACACGAACTTCCGGTACGACCAGAAGCGGAACAGCGTGCCGAGGCCGAGGCCGATGAAGTTCGCCGCGATGTTGTCGGACAGCCAGCTGTGCAGGTCCAGCACGTACCGCGAGAAGGCCAGACAGCCGGCCGCGATCAGCAGGCCGATCCCGTTCAGCACGAAGAACAGCACGTACTCACGGTGCAGTCCGCTGCGCTCCCGGTCCCGCCACGTCCAGTAGCGGTTCCCGAAGTACGTCACGACGGTGGCGACGGTGGTCGAGATCAGCTTCGCGGTCAGCGGCTTGTGGTGCAGCATGCCGACTCCCGAGTCGGCGAGCACCAGCGGGTTGTTGAACACGAGCCAGTTGTAGATCGGCAGGTCCACGACCAGACCGAGGACACCGATCAGTCCGAACTTGGCCACTTCGTGCACCAGGTGCTGGAACTGGCGGTACAGCGTGGTGACGAGCTTCAACGGTGTTCGGAACCTTCTGTGATCAGATCGCGACGGGCAGAACAGCTTCCCACGGTACCTGGCGACCGGTCAGACACCGAAATCCTCAGCGCGCCGCGGTGGCCGCCGTAGGAGCGATGTTGTATGGACATTAGGCTCACCGCTGTGAAGTTCGATCGAAACGACCTCCCCGTCGGTACGCCGGTGGTCGGCATGGTCGGTGGCGGCCAACTGGCCCGGATGACCCAGGAAACGGCCGTCGCGCTCGGCATCCAGCTCCGGGTGCTCGCCGAAGGCCCCACGGTGTCGGCGGCCCAGGCCGTCGCCGACGCCCCCGTCGGCGACTACAAGGACCCCGAGGCGGTACGCCGGTTCGCCGCCGAGTGTGACGTGGTGACGTTCGACCACGAGCACGTGCCGACGGACCTGCTGCACTCGCTCGAGGCGGACGGGGTCGCGGTCCGGCCCGGTCCGGACGCGCTCGTGCACGCCCAGGACAAGGCCGTGATGCGGGCCCGCCTCGACACCTTCGACGCGCCGTCGCCGGCGCATCAGGTGGTCGAGTCGCCCGCCGACGTCGCGGACTTCGCCAAGCGGGTCGGCGGCTTCCCGATCATCCTGAAGACCACCCGCGGCGGGTACGACGGCAAGGGTGTCTGGTTCGTCGACGGCCCTGACGACGAGGCGATCGGCACCGCCTTCGCGAGCGGCGTACCGATCCTGGCCGAGGAGAAGGTGGACTTTGTCCGCGAACTGTCCGCGATCGTGGCCCGCTCGCCGCACGGGCAGGCGGTCGCCTACCCGATCGTCGAGTCGGTGCAGAAGGACGGCATCTGCGTCGAGGTCACCGCGCCCGCGCCCGGCCTGGCGCCGGAGAAGGCCGCCCAGGCGCAGCAGACCGCGCTGCGGATCGCCGGCGAGCTCGGCGTGGTCGGCGTCCTCGCGGTGGAGATGTTCGAGGCCCGCGACGGACGGCTGCTGGTCAACGAGCTGGCGATGCGCCCGCACAACACCGGGCACTGGTCGATCGACGGGGCGGTCACGTCCCAGTTCGAGAACCACCTGCGGGCCGTCCTCGACCTGCCGCTGGGGTCGCCGGCCGCGCGGGCGCCGTACACCGTGATGGTGAACGTGCTCGGCGGGGACGTCGAGGACATGCACCGCGGCCTGCTGCACTGCCTGGCGCGCGACCCGGGCCTCAAGGTGCACTTCTACGGGAAGTCGGTGAAGCCGGGCCGCAAGGTCGGCCACGTCACGGCGTACGGCGACGATCTCGAACAGACTCGTGAGCGGGCCCGGCACGCGGCCGCTTACCTGACCGGCACGATCGACGAATAGGACTGCTGATGATTGGCATCGTGATGGGGTCGGACTCCGACTGGCCGACCATGAAGGCCGCGGCCGAGGTGTGCGCGGACTTCGAGGTGCCCTTTGAGGCAGACGTCGTCTCGGCGCACCGGATGCCGACCGAGATGATCGACTACGGACGGTCAGCCCACGAACGCGGCCTGAAGGTGCTGATCGCGGGCGCCGGCGGAGCCGCGCACCTGCCCGGGATGCTCGCGTCGGTCACGCCGCTGCCGGTGATCGGCGTCCCGGTGCCGCTGAAGTACCTGGACGGGATGGACTCGCTGCTGTCGATCGTGCAGATGCCGGCCGGGGTGCCGGTGGCGACGGTCTCGATCGGCAACGCCCGGAACGCAGGGCTGCTGGCGGTCCGGATCCTGGCCGCTTCCGACGAGAAGCTGCGGGACCGGATGATCGGGTTCCAGGCGTCGCTGGCGGAGATCGCGCGTGGGAAGGGCATCACGGTGCGTGACGGGGCGGCAGAGTTGCGTAAAGGCTGAAGGAGTCGCTGGTTTTCTCCGGACGGGGGCGGGTAGTCGTGAGATCCCATTGGTTGTCGTTTAAGGTCGTCGATCGTGACTCCGCCCACTGAACCGGATACGCAGCGCATTCCGGTCCGTTATTGGATCTGGCTGTTCGGCGCGTTGGTCTCGCTGCTCGGCGACCTGACCATGATGTTCGCCATCGGATGGTCCGCCAGCCAGCACGGTGGGCGGGTGGCCGGTCTGATCCTGCTGCTGGCTGCCGCCCCGCGCGCGGTGCTCCTCCTGATCGGCGGAGCCGTGGGCGACCGGTACGGCGCTCCGCGGGTGCTGCTCGTCAGCTGTGTCGCGATGTTCGTGGTCACCGCCGCCCTGGTGCCCGCCACGCTCGCGGTGGGCGAGCCGATCTGGTTGCTGGTGGTCCTGGCCCTGGTGGTCGGCGTCATCGACGCGTTCTTCCTGCCCTCGTCCCGCTCGATGCCGCGGCTCCTGGTTCCGCCGGAACAGGTGCCGAGGGCGCTGGCGAGCTTCCAGGTCTCGGGCGTCGTCTTCGCCGTCACCGGTACCGCGGTCGGCGGTCTCCTGGTCAACTGGGCCGGTCTGTCCGCGGCGGCCGGCTTCGACGCGATCACCTTCGGCATCATGATCGTGGTGCTGTACCTGCTCCGCGGCACCACCGCCCCGCACGGGTCCCGGACGACCAGCATGTTCCGGTCGATCGCGGACGGCCTCCGTGCGGCCTTCGGGCGGCCGCTCACCCGGGCGCTGCTGATCACGATGACGATCGCAGCCGGTTTGTTGATGCCGATGGACGCCCTGCTGCTGCCGTTGCTCGCCCGCGACCACCACTGGGACGCCACGACCGCCGGCATCCTGATCGCGACCCGGAGCCTCGGGGTCGGAGTCGTGTCGATCCGGATCCTGATGCGCGGCGCCTTCCAGCGCCCCGGGATAGTCGCGATGCTGGGTCTGCTGCTCGCCGCCGTCGGCTTCATCGGCCTGTCCGCGTTCCTCCCGCTGCCGCTCACGATCGTGGCGGCGGTGATCAGCGGCATCGGCGTCGGCACCTTCACCGGGCACATCCTGCCGCTGCTGATGAACTCGGTCGAACGCGAGTACCAGTCCCGCCTGCAGTCGGTGATCGTGCTCTGCCAGAGCCTCGCCCAGGTCGTGATGAACCCGGTGCTCGGCAGCCTCGCGGACGTCCAGAGCATCCAGATCACCGGCGTCTGCCTCGGCATCGGCGTCGCGGTCGCGCTGATCGGCCTGATCGCCCTCAGCCGCCCGGTGATCCGCAACGCCCGGGTCAGCTGACCCGGGCTCTCTGCTTTTACGGCTTGTGCGTTACGGCTTGCCAGGCGCGCGGTAGGTCCAGCCTGCCGCCCGCCACGCCTCGACATCGAGGTTCAGCCGGGCGTCGACGACAACCGGTGCGGCGACGACGTCCTTCAGCGCGGCCGGGTCGAGCGCACGGAACTCCGGCCACTCCGTGAGGTGCAGTACGGCGTGCGCGTCGCGGCAGGCCTCGACGGCGCTCGGGGCGTAGCGCAGCGTCGGGCGGACCCGGCGGGCGTTCTCCATCGCCTCGGGGTCGTACACCGTGACGTTGGCCCCGTGCAGCTGGATCCGGCCGGCCACGTCCAGCGCGGGCGAGTCCCGAACATCGTCCGTACCGGCCTTGAAGGCTGCGCCGAGGACCGTGACGTTCTTGCCGATCCATTCGCCGCCGAGCATCTCGTGGGTCAGGTGCACGATCCCCGCGCGCCGGTGCTGGTTGATGTCGTCGACCTCGCGGAGCAGCGTGATGATCTCCTCGACGCCGAGCTCGCCGGCGCGGTGCATGAACGCCCGCAGGTCCTTCGGCAGGCAGCCGCCGCCGTACCCGGGGCCGGCGTTCAGCGCGCCGCGGCCGATCCGCTGGTCGTACCCGAGCGCGTCCGCGAGCTGGGTGACGTCCGCGCCGGTCGCGTCGGCCATCTCGGCGAGCGCGTTGATGAACGAGATCTTCGTGGCCAGGAACGCGTTCGCGCCCGCCTTCACCAGCTCCGCGGTCGGCAGGTTGCACACCACCACCGGCGTACCCTCGCCGATCGGGGTGGCGAACACCTCGCGCAGCCTGCGCTCGGCGGCGTCGGACTGGACACCGAAGACCAGCCGGTCCGGGTGCAGCGTGTCCTCGACGCCGTGCGCCTCGCGGAGGAACTCGGGCTGCCAGGCGATCTCGACCGCCGCACCGGCGGGGGACTCGGCGTGGAAGCGCTGCTCGACGATCGTCGACGTACCGACCGGGACCGTGGAGCGGCCGACCACCAGCACCGGCCGGGTCAGCAACGGCGCGAGCATGTCGACGACCGAGTGCACCTGCGACAGGTCCGCGGCCTCGCTGCCCTCGAGCTGCGGCGTGCCGACGCAGACGAAGTGCACGTCGGCCCAGTCGGCGATCTCGGTGTAGTCGTTGGTGAACCGCAGCCGGCCGGACTCGGTGTGCTTCTTCAGCAGCGGGTCCAGCCCGGGTTCGTACAGCGGGGCCTTACCGTCGTTCAGCAGCTTGAGCCGGTGCTCGTCGATCTCGACCCCGATCACGTCGAAACCGAACTCGGCCATCCCCGCGGCGGTGTTCGCGCCTAGGTAGTTGGTACCGATGACGGCGATCCGCAGCGGCCGGGGCGTCGCTTCACTCATGTCGGGGACTCTACCCATCGTGGTTATCAGCCGGTGACCGGCTCATGTCTGCAGAGTGCGCTGTTGCTCACTTTCGGGGTACGACGTCCCCCGCGCGCGGGTGGTTCGTCGTACTGTGTGACTCGTGAGTAACTCATTCGAGCTGTACGCGCTGTCCGAGGAGCACCAGGCGATCCGCGAGGCCGTTCGCGACGTCTGTGACGCCAAGGTCGCCCCGCACGCCGGGGACGTGGACGAGCTGGCCGAGTTCCCGAAGGCGTCGTACGACGCGCTGAAGGCCTCGGACTTCCACGCGCCGCACATCCCGGAGCAGTACGGCGGCGCCGGGGCGGACGCGCTCGCCACGGTGATCGTGATCGAGGAAGTGGCGCGGGCCTGCGCCTCGAGTTCGCTGATCCCGGCCGTGAACAAGCTCGGCTCACTCCCGCTGTTGCTGTCCGCGTCGGACGAGGTCAAGCAGCGCTATCTGCCGCCGGTCGCGGCGGGCGACGCGATGTTCTCCTACTGCCTGTCCGAGCCCGAAGCCGGGTCGGACGCCGCGTCGATGAAGACCCGCGCGGTCCGCGACGGCGACGACTACGTGCTGAACGGCGTGAAGCGCTGGATCACCAACGCCGGCGTCAGCGACTTCTACACGGTGTTCGCGGTCACCGATCCGTCAGCGCGGTCGAAGGGCATCAGCGCGTTCGTCGTGGAGAAGTCGGACGAGGGCGTGTCCTTCGGTGCGCCGGAGAAGAAGCTCGGGATCAAAGGCTCACCGACCCGCGAGGTGTACTTCGACAACGTCCGGATCCCTGCCTCGCGGCTGATCGGTGCTGAAGGCACCGGCTTCGCGACCGCGATGGCGACGCTGGACCACACCCGCGTGACGATCGCCGCGCAGGCGCTCGGGATCGCGCAGGGCGCGCTGGACTACGCGCTCGGGTACGTCCAGGAGCGCAAGCAGTTCGGCAAGGCGATCGCGGAGTTCCAGGGCCTGCAGTTCATGCTCGCCGACATGGGCATGAAGATCGAGGCGGCCCGCCAGCTCACGTACGCCGCCGCGGCCCGCTCGGAGCGCAACGACAGCGACCTCACCTACTTCGGCGCCGCCGCCAAGTGCTTCGCCTCCGACGTCGCGATGGCCGTCACCACCGACGCCGTACAACTCCTCGGCGGCTACGGCTACACCCACGACTACCCAGTCGAACGCATGATGCGCGACGCCAAGATCACCCAAATCTACGAAGGCACCAACCAAGTCCAGCGCATCGTCATGGCCCGCCAACTCCTCAAAGGCCTCAACTGATCCCGGCCGGGCGACACACGCGTTCTTGAACAGCAGCTGTGCGCGGCGCCGGGCGGCGCCGGCCCGCGGCGCGGTGGATTTCGCCCCGCCCCCGAGGGGGAGCGGCGGGGCTGTCTAGGGCGGCTGAGCGCGGGAGAACGGCCGCCGCGCCTC
>NZ_JBSHBJ010000014.1:61274-80918 GCF_053611945.1 Kribbella sp. NPDC054772
GTTCTCTTTATTTCCTCCACCCCCCCCCCCCCCCCCCGCGCCCCGCGGCGGGCCGCCCCCGCGCCTGCCCCCCCCCGGGGGCCGCGCGGCCCCCCCCCCCCCCCACAGCTGGGGTTGCTACTCGCCGACCAGCTGGTCGTAGTGCGTGGTGAGTAGGACCGAGTTGACGCCGTTGAAGACGACGCCTGGGATGTTGCCGTAGCCGGTCAGGGCGGTGGCTGCGCCGTTTGCCTTGCTCATCGCGTAGAGGGTGCCGGTCTTGGTGTCGTTGTCCACACCAACGATCAGCGAACCGCCGCGGTCACCGCAGCCGTCGACGACCAGGGACTCGAAGTTCTGCCAGCCACCGGTCCGGATCCGCTTCAGCACCGGCTTGGTCGAGGCCGCGACCGGGATCCGCACGGTCCACAGCGCACCGGCGGTCGTGGTCATCAGCAGCGTGTCGTACGTCGCGGTCTCGCTGAGCACCGTCATCGTCTTGAAGCCCTTGAACCCGGCGAACGAACCGTAGGACTTGATGCCGGCGCCGACGATCGAGTAGCGGTACAGGCTGCCGTTGCTGTTCAGCCCGTACAGGTACTGGTGCCGCGGCGCGCCGACACTGTAGTTCGAGGTGGCGATGGTCTTGAAGCTCGACCAGCCGCTACCGACCTTCTTGAAGGTCGCGAGCGGTGCGCGGTCGGTGTCGTAGATGTACGTCGTGTGGCGGTACAGGTTCCCGCCCTGGAGCAGCAGGCCGTAGTAGTAGAACTGGGTCGCCGCGGCGTTGCTGGCCATGTACCAGGTCGCGTTGGCCCGGGTGCCGACGAACTTGAACGACTCGTACGGCAGCCCCTCGGGCGGCCGTCCGGCGATCACGTCGGCTGCTTCCATGGTGCCGGCCGCGGTCGGGTAGCCGACCGAGATGTAGCAGGCGGCGGAAGCGGCCTTCGCGGTGTTCGACTGGTGGGTCAGGTCCGACCACGGCTTCGGGTCGGTCTTTCCGGCGTTGGCCGGAACAGTCGCGACGGACGCGGCCAGCAGGCCCACACCCGCCATCGCGAAGGCAAGACGATGCAGCTTCATGGTTCCTCTTCCAAGAGCAGGTTCCTCGGTCAACTCCCCGAGTCTCAGGTCACTGACCGTCCCATCGCGGCCCGCCTACCTGTCGTTACTCCCGTAACGCGACGTGATCAGATCGAGATCTACCGACTCTTGGTGAGGTACCTCCGCGTCAGCGGCTGGACAGCGAGAGACTGCCGTCGAGAACGGCCGTGCAGACGATGTCGAGGCGGACCTGGTGGTTCCGGGCGTACTTTCGCAGTACGCCGAACGCCTCGCCGGGAGCGATGCTCAATCGTTCCGCGAGCAGGCCCTTCGCCTGCTCGATCAGTACCCGGCTGTCCAGCGCGCCCTGCAGTTGGTCGGCGCGCGCTTTGTCCTGCGTGGCTTGGCCACTGGCCACCCCGAGGGCTGCCGTGCTCGCCAGCGCCTGCCCTCGCCCGAGGTCGTCCTCGGACAGGCCGCCCGGCTGGCTGAAATACATCGCCAGCGCGCCGATCGCCCGCCCCGGCAGCGCCAACGGGAACACGTGCACCGCCCGGATCCCGGCCCGCCGCGCCGCCGCGGCGTACTGGGGCCACCGGGTATCGGCCTCGGACAGATCCGCGCAGTCGATGCGGCGGCAGGTGGCGTAGCTGTCCTGAGCCGGTCCTTCGAGGTTGCGCGATTCAAGCTCGTGCAACCAGCTCGCGAGGTCCGAGGACACGGCGGCGACCTCGAGCACGTCTTCGTGGCCGGCCAGCAGCAAGGCCGACGCGCGGGCGCCTGGAACCTCGGCGCAGTGCGTCGTGAGCCAGCCGAGGGTGCTTCCCACGTCCGGATCTGCCACGAATCTGGCGACGAGATCCGGCACGCTGACCCATCGCGGATGATCGGGGCGGTTCATTGTCGGTCTCCCTATGGAGTGTCCAGCCGTAGCCGTCTCTCCACGATCCGGCGGGCTGTGGTGTTGACCAGTTCGTTGTCCGCGAACGCCCGGGCGTTGACCAGGGCGAGTGCGTCCGCGACGTTGCAGCCGCACTGTGCGGCGACCATCCCTGCGGCCTGATGAACGACCGCGGAGTCCCCGGGGCCGTCCACCAGGCTCCCTGCCAGGTTGTCGCCCACCGAGCTTTCCTCGATGAGCTGGGCGACGTACTCGTCGGTGAGCAGGATGGTGTGGGTCAGGGCGTCGGCGATCTCCTCTATCGCCCGTCCAGGAGGCTGGTCCGGGCCGGAGGGCGGCGGGTCGAACACCGCGAGTGCGCCCAAGCACCGGTCCGGAAGCCCCAGTGGCGCAGCCGCGATCGAGTGCACGCCGAGGGCCGAGACAGCCGGCGAGAAGAGCCGCCAGCGATCCGGCAGTGAGTCTTCGGCCACGACAACCAGCTGGCCGGAGGCGGCCGTGTCGTGCACGGGTCCTTCGCCCAGGGTGAATTCCAAGTCCTGGGCCGCTGCCGCCAGTGGGTCCGAGGCCGTCATCGAGGCCGCCGCGGCCCACCGGGAACTGAGCAGCGTGATCCCGGCGCTCCGGGCGCCGAGCATCTCGGCCACGGTGGAAATGAGCAGTGGCCGGCGACTCGCCGCCGCCGCGTCCAGAGCGAACCACCGCTCGATCCGGCGGATGTGGGCGTCATGCAGCTTCGCGGCGGTCAGGTGGCGCTCTTCGTTCTTGCGGTGCAGCCGAACCATTCGCTCATGCAGCGGGCGAGCAGACTCGGAGGCTGTCGCGATCAGCTGCTCATGGCGCAGGGCGATAGCGCCTGCCCGACTCGCTCGGGCCAGCTCCATCTCAGCACGCTCACGAACCGGCCCGATCCAGGCCGACAGCCCAGCTCCCACGAAGCTCAGCCTATGCCTCTTCGTCGGTTCCGTGCATGTCTTCCATCAGCAGCACCACGCCGTCTCCTTGGCTGTCAAGTGGCGAACAGGTGACCGCGCACCTGATCGCCCGGCCCTTGCGGTTCACCGCGGGCAGCTCGGTCGGCCCGGTTCGGGCGCCGGTGTCCACGCAGCGCTGGACCACCTCGACCAGCGCCGCCGTCGGCAAACCGAAGTCCAGCTGGAAGAACAGTTGCTGTTTCACCTCGTCGCCGCGCAGTCCCCAGAGCTCTTGGGCACCGCGATTCCAGCTGCGGACCCGCAGGTCGCCATCGAGCACCACGACTCCGGCAGCAACGCTGGACAGCACACCCTCGAGGAAGGTCCGGGCCTCGTCGAGCTCGGTACTGCGGATGCGGATCTCCTCGTTCATCGTCTCGAGCTCTTCGTTGCCCGACTGGAGTTCCTCGTTGGTGGTTTCGAGTTCTTCGTTGGTGGACTGCAGCTCTTCGTTGGTGGTTTCGAGTTCCTCGATGCTGGACTGGAGTTCCTCGTTGGTGGTTTCGAGTTCTTCGTTGGTGGACTGGAGTTCCTCGTAGGCGGTCTCGAGATCCTCGCGGTTTCGCTTCACCTCGAGCTGCAGCCGGGTCAGGGCGGTGGTGTCGGTGAACACGACGGACGATCCCACGAGGATGCCGTCCGAGGCGGTCAGCGGTTGTACGACGATGTCGAGGTACTGCACGTCCTCGGCGGACAGTCTGCGCTCGACCGCGTTGACGCGGACCGCTCGGCGTTCGGAGTGCGCCTGTTCGATCAGCGAGCGGAGCTCGGTGGGCCGGTAGGAGACCTCGAGGTCGCGGAACGGCCGGCCGAGGTCGTGGGACGTCAGCCCGAACTGTGCCCTGGCCTGGCTGTTGAGCTGGATGATCGTCCCGTCCAGGTCGACCGAGATGATGGCGTTCGGCGCCGTCTCCAGAACCAGGTCGCGAAGCTGCCGTTTGCGGGCGGCGTCGCGAAGCTCCAGCCCGGCGGCCGGGGCCAGTTGCAGTGGGCTGGGCTGATGGGGCGGGCCGGCGTCACCCGGTTTCCGGCGGAAGATCCGCTGCCGCATGCTCACCACGTCGAAGCGCTCGCCGTCGGACAGCAGCATCTCGGCCTTGCCGAGGAACAGGTAGCCGCTCTCCCGGAGGGCGAAGTGGAACCGGTCCATGATCTGCGCCTGTGCCTCGACGTTGAAGTACATCAGCGTGTTGCGGCACACGAGCAAGTGCAGTCGCGAGATCGGGGCGTCCCTGGTGATGTCGTGGCGACCGAAGATCACCCGGCGGCGCAGGTCGGACCGGAACGTGAAGCGCGAGCCGCTCTCCTCGAAGTACAGGCTGCGCATTTCTTCCGGCATCGCCTCGAGCGCCTTGGCCGGGTAGGAGCCGGTGCGCGCCTCGCGCAGTGCCTCTTCGTCGACATCGGTTCCGTAGATCTTGACCCGCCGGGCGCACTCCTCGATGCCCAGCGCCTGGGCGAACATGATGGCCAGCGAGTAGGCCTCCTCGCCGCTCGAGCACCCGGCGCTCCAGACCCGGATCTCCTCTTCGTGCTCGACGCTGCTCAGCAGTTCGGGCAGGATCTCGCGCTGGAGGTAGGACCAGCTGTCGGTGTCCCGGAAGAAACTCGTGACGTTGATCAGGACGGTGTTGAAGAGGAACTCGAACTCGTCCGCGCTCGTCTCCAGCAGATCCCGGTAGTCCAGATAGCCCGAGATTCCGACGTCGGCCATCCGTTTGCGCACCCGGCGGGCCAGCGAGGTCCGCTTGTAGCCGGTGAAATCGAAGCCGCGGGAGTCCCGGATGAAGCCGAGCAGCTGCTCAAGGTCCGGGTCCGGGCCGTCGTGGACGTTGTCGGACATCAAACGCTCCTCGATTCGACCAGCGCCGCGATCACGTCCGCGATCTCACCGAGCGGCAGGACGAAATCGACCGCCCCGGCGCCCACCGCCGCCTCCGGCATTCCGCTGAACTCCGCCGATTCCGGGTCCTCGACGATCACCGTGCCGCCGCGTGACTTGACCGCGCTGACGCCCATCGAACCGTCGCGCCCCGATCCGGTCAGTACACAAGCGATCGCCCGCGCTCCGTACGCTCCGGCCGCGGACTCGAAGAGCAGGTCCGCCGACGGCCGGACGAAATGCACCAGCTCGCTGCTCGAGAGCGACAGTTCGCCGCCCGCGCCGACCAGCAGATGCCGGTTTGGCGGCGCGATGTACGCCGTACCCGGTTTGGCATGCTCGCCGTCGGCGGCCAGTTTCACCCGCAAGGGGGACCGGCGCCCGAGCACATCGGCGATCACCGTTTGATGCCGTGGGTCGAGGTGCTGGACGACCAGCACCGGGACCCGCAACCCCGACGGTAATCCGCCGAGCACCTGCGTGAGCGCCCGGATGCCGCCCGCGGACGATGCGATCGCGACGATGTCGAACCGATCGACCTGCTCGGCTCCGAGACGGGGTGGACCAGGTTGATTCATGATCTGGAGGTGCGGCCGGTGAACACTCCCCGAGCCTAGCGCCTATCGCGCCGTCGTGACCACGATCCGTCACCATCGACGGCAACCGGGGTGACGCGGCGCTCGGCCGCACGGCGGATCAGCCGGAGCATCGGCTGGCCCATCGACGTGATCAGCGGCGACGTCAAGGCGAAGTACGCGCCGAGAGCGTGCCGGGACGCCGCGTCGGTGCAGCGTAGCCGGACCTCGGCGACGAGGACCGAACTGCGCTCGCCGTAGCCGAGGACGGTCAGGCCCCACACCCCGACTCCGTAACCAGGCAGGTCGAACGCGCGCAGCTCCGCCGGGCTCCAGACCACCCGGGTGTAGTCGGCCTGCCACCACCGGCCGATGAAACCGATCACGAGTTCGGTCTCCTCGTTGTCGGCCACCACCTGGAACCCCCGGGTCATCAAGTGATCGAAGCCCGGTGGTTCGTTCACCACCTTGCCAGGGCCACGCCCGGCCCATCCGAGGAGATCGTCGGGCAGCGCCCCGTTCCGGTGCGGTTCGGACAGCAGCGGCGATCGGAACAGCTCGACCTCCCGGATGGCGCGATAGGTCCGCTGCGCATCGGCATCGACCGGCGCGGCCCGCGTCATGCGCTGCTCCCACACGGGCATCTGGGCGTCAATGAGCATGGGCTCAGCGTGCGGCCTGGCGCGGAGCGGCGCCAGGGTCCGAAGACCTGCGAACTCGGAGCCGAACGGCTGCTGTGTCGGTCGCTGGGTCAGCCGCGGCGCGGGTCGGACCCGGCCTCCTTGACCACGCGGTCGCCGACCTCGAGCTGCTTCCAGAGGTCGCGCTGCACCTTGATGTCCTGGACCTCGCCGCCGTCGAGCTGCACCTCGAGCTTGCGGTAGAGGTTCGAACCGTCGTACAAGGCGCGGGACTTCTTCACGACGACCCCGCTCCAGGCTTCCTGGTCAGTCACGGTGGCACTCCTTCCGGTTACGCTCAGTGGTCGACCCGAACCTTATCATCGATAAGCTTCGCCGAACCGGGAGGTCTGTGGGTACGGTTCGCTGGTGCCACAGCAGCGACGTACCGACCGCGCCGCGATCGTCGCCGCCTCGATCGAGGTGCTCGACGAGCGCGGTCTCGACAAGCTGTCGCTGCACGCGGTGGCCGCCCGGCTCGGCGTCCGGCAGCCGGCGCTGTACCACCACTTCCGGGACAAGGACGAGATTCTCGCCGCCGTCGCCGCCGAGGTGCTGAAACGCTGGCACACCGAGCGGCTGCCACAGCCGGGCGAGGACTGGCGGACGTTCCTGACCCGCAACGCGTACAGCCTGCGCCGCGCGATGCTCGCGGTCCGGGACGGTGCGCGGCTACTGGCGCTGGCCGGGCCGCGGGCTCCGGAGCTGGCGCACGCGATCGCGCAGGTGTCGTTCCTCGAGCGGCACGGATTCAGCGGTACGGGCGCGATTCTGGCGTACGTCGCGGTGTCGCGGTACACCATCGGTGCGACCCTCGAGCAGCAGACGGCCCGGGACGGAAACGACATCGCCCTTCCCCCGACCGCCTCTCCGGAAGCCGCGCATCTTCTCGATGTTGCCGGGCAGGTCGTCGCGCTGGGCCCTGACCACGAGTTCGCGACCGGCCTGGCCGCGCTGGTGAAAGGCCTCGACCCGTCACCCGATGGCTAGGTCGGTCACGACTACCTGACCCCGGCAGGCCAGAGGCGGGGCTGGATTTTGGGGTCCGTGTAGTCGGGGGTGGGGTTGTGGCGGACCAGTTCGTCGTTGGGATGGCTGGCGCCGGGGCGCCAGCGGTTGTCGGTCGGCTGCAGGTGGATGGCGATGGATCGGCGTGCTGCCGTGC
This sequence comes from Kribbella sp. NPDC054772, assembly GCF_053611945.1. Lineage (NCBI taxonomy): Bacteria > Bacillati > Actinomycetota > Actinomycetes > Propionibacteriales > Kribbellaceae > Kribbella > Kribbella sp. NPDC054772. Next base: position 68,478 of record NZ_JBSHBJ010000014.1, read on the forward strand.
TCAGGTTCGCCGAGCTTCCGTGCACCGTCCGGCAGTGGTGGAAGCTCACCTGCCCCCGAGCCATCCGCGGTACGACGGGAGTCGGGTCGAACCCCTGCGCGGCGATCGATTCCTCGAGTCCGGCGGTGTCCTGGGAGAAGAAGTCCAGCCCCGTCACGGACCAGCGATGGCTGCCGGGCAGGAACCCGACCGCCCCGTTCACCTCGTCGACGTCGTGGAATCCGACCCATGCGGTGAGCATCTCGTCCGACGTACACGACTGCCAGTACTGCCGGTCGGTGTGCCACCCGACGCGCGCCGCCGAACCACCCGACGGCTTGAACAGCAACTGGTCGTGCCACAGCCGGATCCCCTCCGCGCCGGACAACGCGGCCGCCGTCGCCGCGATCGCCGGGTGCCGGACGAGCGCGGCCAGTTCGTCCACGCGCAGCGACGAGTAGTCGTTCTTCCGCAGTACATCCCCGTCCGCCGGCCGCCACCCGCGGGTCGCGGGTACGTCGGGCAGTGTGTGGTCGTGATCGTCGGCGTAGAACCGCTCCATCCCGCGCTCGGCCGCGTCCAGTACGTCGGACGGCACGATCACCGGCGAGATCCAGTAGCCGCGCTCCTGGTAGAAGGCGATGTCATCAGGTCCTGGTAGCTCCATGGCGACCAACCTAGGAATCCCGGCTCGCGCGGGCGTTGCCGATGTTCAGCCACCTGGACACAATCTTCAGGTGTCCTTGTACCGTCCCAGCGGGCTCCGCGCCGGCTTCCATGCCGAGGGGTTCGACCCCGCCAGTGGCCTGCTGCACGCGGGGGAGCAGTGGGCGCCGGAGCAGTTCCTGATCGAGCCGCATCAGCACTCGGTCTGGGAGATCTACCTGCAGCAGCACGGCACCACGCACTGGGTGGCGGGCGGTGAGAGCTACGTCCTGCATCCCGGCCACCTTTTCGCCGTACCGCCCGGCGTCACGCATCACCTCGCGGGCCGGTCCGGCAATCACCACTTCTACTTCGCCGCGGTCGATCGCGACGCGGTCGGTCGGCGTCAGACCGCTCTCGCGCGACCGTGGCCAAAGACGGTCGTCCATCGCGAGGCGGGCGAACTCACGCACGCGTTCGCGCAGTTGGTGCGTGAACTGACGACGCGGTACGAGTACGCCGAGACCGGGCTGGCGCTCGCGGTGGATCATCTCGTCCTCGCGGTCTCCCGGTCGCTCGCGCCGGCCGCTGTGCCGCAGTTCGCCATGCATCCCGCCGTACGGACGGTGAAACGCCTGCTGGACCAGGAGTTCCACGAGCGGTGGACCCTTCGCGAACTCGCCGATCGCGCCGGACTCGCACCGGCGTACCTGGCCAAGTTGTTCACCGGTGAGCTCGGTCAGCCGCCGCACCGCTACCTGAGCGAGCGCCGGATCGACCGCGCGCGCCAACTGCTCGAGACCAGCGACATCACGATCACGGCGCTGGCGTTGAGCCTCGGCTTCAGCTCCAGCCAGCACTTCGCCCGAGTGTTCCGTCAGTTCACCGGCACGACGCCGACTGCCTTCCGGTCTCAGTCCTCGCCCTCGACCGGCGGCAATGTCGGGTAGTCGAACATCGGATAGAGGCCGACGGTGAAGCCGTACGTCGTGTCGCCGGACCTGGGCAGCTGGTCGAACGAATGGATCAACCGGTCGACCTGCTGCCAGAACTCCGCCGCCCGCTCCTCCGGGATCCGGGCGTGCCGGATGAACGACCGCATCTCGCCCGCGTCATATGCCGGCTTGGACTCGTCGGCCGCGACCTCGAAGTCGTTGAAGTCCTGCGGCAGCCGACCCTCCGCGCCCTGCCGGCCGAGCCCGACGTAGAACATCCGTGCGGCGCGCCCGTAGAACCGTTCCTCGATCGCCCGCACCCGCCGCGTCCGCACCACCCGCAGGATGCCGGCGTCGGTCAGCACCTTCACGTGGTGCGCGACCGTGCTCTTCGGCCGGCCGACCGCGGTGGCCAACTCGGTCACGGTCGCGGCCCGCTCGTGCAGCAGTCCGAGGATCGTCGTCCGCAACGGGTCGCTGATCGCCCGCACCTGCTCGGCGGTGGTCAGCTCGACGGTGTCCGCGAGCTCGTAGTCGGGTACCCCACTGTTGATCGACATGGTTCGAATAGACTAGCATCGCCGATTGTTCGAGATATTTGGATCATTGGAGCTGATGATGGCCGAGGTCGTGCTGTACCACCACTCGCAGGGACTGACCGACGGGGTGAAGGCGTTCGCCGAGGAGTTGCGGCAGGCGGGCCACACCGTGCACACGCCGGACCTGTACGAAGGCAACACCTACGCGACCCTCGACGAGGGCATGGACTACGCGCGGGCGACGGGCTTCGGGACGATCGCGGAGCGCGGCGTCGCGGCGGCGCAGGACCTGCCGGCGAACATCGTGTACGCCGGCTTCTCGCTCGGCGTCGTCCCCGCTCAGCAGCTCGCGCAGACCCGGCCGGGTGCGGTCGGTGGCCTGTTCTACTACTCGTGTCTACCGGCCGAGGAGTTCGGGGCGTGGCCCGCGGGTCTGCCGGCGCAGGTGCACGGGATGGAGGAGGACCCATTCTTCGCCGAGGAAGGCGGCGACATCGACGCCGCCCGCGCCCTGGTCGCCGCCAACAGTTCCGTGGAACTGTTCCTCTACCCCGGCAAGGAGCACCTGTTCGCCGACTCCTCCCTGCCGGGCTACGACGAAGCCGCCGCCAAGCTCGTCCTCCAGCGCACCCTGGCCTTCCTGGCCTAGCGTCTGCAGGAGGACAGTACGTATACGTCCACTACGCCTGATTGGCTGAGCCGCTGAGCGTGGCCGCTTCGGCAGTGGGCGTATACGTACTGTCGAGCTGCCGCTCGCGCCGGGTCGGGATGAACGAGGCCACCACCAGCGCGGTCAGCGCGGCGCCGGCGCCGATCAGCAGGACGGCCCGGAAGCCACTCTGCGAAGGCAGGGTGTAGCCGCCCAGGCTGATCGTCAGGTTCGCCAGGATCACGCCGGCGACCGCGCTGGACACCGAGGTGCCGATCGACCGCATCAGCGTGTTGAAGCTGTTCGCCGCCGCGGTCTCCGACACGGGGACGGCGGACATGATCAGCGCGGGCATCGCGCCGTACGCCAGGCCGATGCCGGTGCCGATCAGCAGCGAGACCAGGACCAGCTGCCAGACCTGGCTCATCAGCACGCTGCCCACGCCGTAGCCGGCCGCGACCACCAGGGCGCCGAGCATCAGCGTGACCTTCGGGCCGCGGGTCCTCGAGATCTTCGCCGAGAACGGCGCGGCGACCAGCATGATCAGACCCGACGGTCCCATCACCAGTCCGGACGCCAGCATCGACTGGCCGAGTCCGAAACCAGTTGCCTTGGGCATCTGCAGCAGCTGCGGCAGCACCAGCGACATCGCGAACATCGCGAACCCGAACACCATCGACGCCAGGTTGGTCAGCAGGACCTGCGGGCGGGCCGTCGTCCGCAGGTCGACCAGCGGCTCCTTGGTCCGCGTCTCCCACCAGCCCCAGGCGAGCAGCGCGACGACCGCGAGGGCGAACAGGGCGAGCGTGCGACCGCTGCCCCAGCCCCAACTCGCGCCCTGAGAAATTGCCAGCAGCAACGAGATCAGCCCGACCGACAACCCGACCCCACCGGGTACGTCGAAGCGCCCGCCGGACCGCACCGCCGACTCGGGGACGAACCGCACGACCAGCACGAAGACGATCGCGCCGAGCGCGGCCGACACCCAGAACAGCGTGTGCCAGTTGAAGTTCTCGGCCAGCAACGCCGCAGCCGGGAGACCGAGTGCGCCGCCGACGCCGAGTGAGGCGCTCATCTGCGCGACCGCCGTACCGACCTTCTCGGAGGGCAGCTCGTCGCGCATGATGCTGATCCCGAGCGGGATCACGCCGGAGGCCAGGCCCTGGAGCGCGCGGCCGGCGATCATCGGGACCAGCGAGCTGCTCAGCGCCGCGACCACCGAGCCGGCGACGAGCATGCCGATGCTGATCAGCAGCATCCGGCGCTTGCCGTACATGTCACCGAGGCGGCCCATGATCGGGGTCGCGACCGCGGCCGCGAGCAGTGTCGCGGTGATCGCCCAGGCGGTCCCGGCGGCCGAGGCGTTCAGCAGCCGCGGCAGTTCGGGAACCAGCGGGATCACCAGGGTCTGCATCAGCGCGACCGTGATCCCGGCCGAGGCGAGCACCGGAACGACGGCCCCGGTACGCACTGAATGAGCAGCGGACATCACTTGCCTCCGAGCGCAGCGATAGATAGTTGAGAGCAGCGATAGATGGTTGGTTTCTGCAACCATACGTTAAGTCAGGCAGTTGACTTAAACAAGTCGGCGAGGGAAGCTGGGAGAAGAAACCACACGGAGGTGATGGCCTGTGACCGATAGTGATCAGCTTGCCGACTACCCGATCCCACCCGTCGATGCGATCGAACCGCCACCCGAGTGGGAGGAGCTCCGGCGCGAGTGCCCGGTGGCGCATGTCCGGCTGCCGAGCGGCGACCAGGCGGCCCTGCTGACCCGGTACGACGATGTTCGCCAGGTGCTGTCCGACGCGAGGTTCGCCCGTACCGCGGAGGGAGCGGCGCGGGTGTCGGCGGAAGGCGCCGGCGTGTTCGACCGGCGGCGTCCCGGCGTACCGCAGTCGGGTGACGGGCACCAGCGGTGGCGGCGGATGATCACCAAGTGGTTCACGGCCAAGCGGATGGCGGCGTTGCGGCCGTCGATCGAGGCGATGGCGGAGCAACTCGTCGACGAGATGGTCGACGGCGGGCACCCGGCCGATCTGAAAGCGAGCCTCGGGTTCCCCTTGCCCGTGTGGGTGATCTGCGAACTTCTCGGCGTACCGGCCTCGGATCGGGAGCGGTTCTCCTACTGGTCCGACACGTTCCTGAACCTGAGTCGCTACTCGGCCGCCGATATGGAAGCCGCGCAGGCCGAGTTCACGGCGTACATGAGCGGTCATGTCGAGGCGAAGCGGGCGAACCCCGGGACCGATCTGCTGAGTGACCTGATCACCGGCACCGACTCGGCCGGGGAACAGTTGAGCGACGACGCGTTGGTGTCCACCGGCATGGGCCTGCTGATCGCGGGCCACGAGACCACCACGAACATGATCGGCAAGATGATGGCGATGCTGCTCGCCGACCGCGACCGCTGGGAGCAGTTGCTCGCGGACCCGGCGCTGGTCCGCACCGCCGTCGAGGAGACCTTGCGGTACGACGCCAACGCGGGCTTCGGCATGATGCGGTACGTCACCGAGGAGCTCGAGCTCGCCGACGGCGTACTGCCCGCGGGGACGACCGCGATCTGCAGCATGGCCTCGGCGAACCGGGACGAGCGGGTTTTCGCCGATGCCGGCGAGATGGACCTGAGTCGCAGCCCGAACGTCCACCTCGCGTTCGGTGCCGGGCCGCACTCCTGCATCGGTCAGTCGCTGGCGCGTACCGAGCTGCAGGTCGTTCTGGAAGTCTTGCTGCGTCGATTGCCGACATTGGCGCTGGCAGTGCCGGCGGCCGAGCTGCCGCTCGTCGAAGGGCTGCTCGTCGGTGGGCTGCGGGAGGTAAGGGTGATCTGGTGATGATGGCGAAGACGGTCAGGTCGGCGCGGGTGAATGCCACGCGGGACCTGATCATGGACACGGCGGAGCGGATGTTCGCCGAGCGCGGCGTGCACGAGGTGTCGAACCGGCAGATCAGCGAGGCCGCTGGTCAGGGCAACAACACCGCGGTCGGGTACCACTTCGGGACCAAGACCGATCTGGTGCGGGAGATCGTCCGCAGGCACGCGGTGCCGGTCGAGGACCGGCGCCGGGAGCTGCTCGCCGAGCTCGGTGCCGAACCGGACGTCCGGGACTACGTGACGGTCCTGGTCCGGTCGGCGACCGACCACATGGGCAGTCTGGGGACGCCGAGCTGGCTGGCGCGGTTCAGCGCCCAACTCATGAACGATCCCGCCCTGCGCGAGATCCAGCTGCAGGAGTCGCGGAACTCGCCGACGCTCACGCAGCTCGTCGACGGTCTCGGCGAGCATCTCGCGGACCTGCCGCCGGCGGTCCGGATCGAGCGTGGCGACATGGCGCGGCATCTGATCATCCAGATGACGGCCGAGTTCGAACGGGCGCTCGCGGACGGTACGCCGACGGCTCGGGCGACCTGGCAGGAGATGGCCGACGGGCTGATCGACGGGATCGTCGGCCTGCTGACCGCGCCGGTGACTTCGTGAGCGTGCTCGTGGTGGGAGCGTCCGCGGCCGGGTTGACGACCGTGGAAGCCCTGCGCCGCAAGGGGTTCCGGGAGCCGATCACGGTGCTCGGCGCGGAGTGGCACCCGCCGTACGACCGGCCGCCGCTGTCCAAGCAGTTCCTCTGCGGGGACTGGGACGCCGGGCGCACGCAGCTGCGTCCGGAGGCGATGTTGTCGGCGCTGGAGGCCGAGTTCGTGCTCGGTGACTCCGCCGTCGCGCTGGATGTCGGGCGGAAGGTGGTTCGGACCGCGGCGGGACGTGCGTTGTCTGCCGATGCGGTGGTGATCGCTACCGGGCTGACGCCGCGCCGGCTGCCCGGGCCCGAACTCGACGGTGTTCACGTGGTGCGGACGCTCGACGACGCCGCTGCCTTGCGTGCGGACCTGGTGGATGGCGCGCGGGTTGTCGTGGTCGGTGACGGGGTGCTCGGGGCCGAGATCGCCGCGACGGCCCGCAAGCTCGGGCTCACCGTCACGATGGCAGGTCCGCAAGCGGTGCCGTTGCAGAGCCAGCTTGGTCCGGTGGTCGGTGGCCTGCTTGCCGAGTTGCATGCGAGCGAAGGCGTCGAGCTCCGGCTCGGCGCGGCGGTGACCGGGCTGACAGACGTGGACGGCAGAGTGAGCGGCGTACGGCTGGCTGATGGTGAGGTGCTGCCCGCGGACGTGGTGGTCGTGGCGCTGGGCGCTGCGCCCGCAACCGAGTGGCTGGAAGGAAGTGGGCTCGCTCTCGGCAACGGTGTGGTGTGCGACGAGTTCTGCCGCGCGGCGGACGGGATCTACGCGGCCGGCGACGTGGCGCTCTGGCAGTACGGCGATTCTCTGATCCGATTGGAGAATCGGACCAACGCGACCGAACAGGCGATCTGTGTCGCGGCCAACATCCTCGGCGAAGCGCAGCCCTACCGTCCGATCCCGTACTTCTGGACCGACCAGTTCGCGGTGAAGCTCCAGCTGCACGGCCGTCCGTCCGCGGACGCCGAAGTCACCGTTGTCGAAGGCAACATCACGGACGGACGCTTCGTCGCGCACTACCGCCACGACGACCGCGTCACCGCCGTACTCGGCTGGAACATGCCCAAACAGACCCGCCTGCACCGGGAGCATCTGGTGAAGGCGTAATTCGAAGACCTCTCTGGGGAAGGAATTCGTATGACTACTCCGGTGTATCCGATGGCCCGGGCCACGGGCTGTCCGTTCGATCCGCCGCCGCAGCTGCGTGAACTGCAGGAAGAAGCGCCGCTGGTGAAGGTGCAGGTCTTCGACAGCACCGCGTGGCTGGTGACGCGGTACGACGACCAGCGCAAGCTGCTCGCGGATCCTCGGGTGAGTTCCGACGTCAACAAGCCGGGCTACCCGAACACCGTCGCACGGGCCTTGCCGACCGGCGAGGACGCGGGGATCGGGTTCATCCTGATGGACGACCCGGAGCACGCACGGCTGCGGCGGATGGTCACCGCGCCGTTCATGATCAAGCGGGTCGAGGCGATGCGGCCGCAGGTCCAGGAGATCGTCGACGGTCTGATCGACGACCTGCTCGCGGGACCGAAGCCGGTCGACCTGGTCGAGGCGTTCGCGCTCCCGGTCCCGTCCCTGGTGATCTGCCGGCTGCTCGGGGTCCCGTACGACGACCACGAGTTCTTCCAGCAGAACAGCCGCATCCTGATCCGCACCAGCGCCTCGGTCGAGGAGCGGACCCAGGCGCGGAACAACATCGGCAAGTACCTTAACGAGCTGATGGGGGAGAAGCTGGAGAGCCCGAAGGACGACCTGCTGTCCGGGCTGGCCGAGCGGATCAAGGCCGGTGAGCTGACCCGCCGGGATGCCGCCGGTATCGGCGTGCTGCTGCTGATCGCCGGGCACGAGACCACCGCGAACATGATCGCCCTCGGCACGCTGGCGCTGCTGGAGCACCCCGAACAACTCGCCGTACTGCGGGAAACCGACGACCCGAAGGTGGTCGCGAGTGCCGTCGAGGAACTGCTGCGGTACCTGAACATCACCCACAACGGCCGCCGTCGCGCGGTGCTCGAGGACATCGAATTGCACGGGCAGGTGATCAAGGCCGGCGAGGGCGTGATCTTCCCGAACGACCTCGGCAACCGCGACCCGTCCGTGTTCGAGGACCCGGACACCCTCGACGTACGCCGGGACGCGCGCCGGCACGTGGCGTTCGGGTTCGGGGTACATCAGTGCCTCGGGCAACCATTGGCGCGGCTGGAGCTGCAGGTCGTCTACAACACGCTGTACCGGCGCATCCCGACGCTGCGGCGCGCCGTACCGCTGGAGGAGATCCCCTTCAAGCACGACGGCGCGGTGTACGGCGTCTACTCGCTTCCCGTCACCTGGTGAAAGGACACGCCATGAAGATCACCGTCGACCAGGACAAGTGCGTCGCCTCCGGCCAGTGCGTCACGGCGGCCGCCGACGTCTTCGACCAGCGTGACGAGGACGGCGTCGTCGTCCTCCTCACCGACAACCCGCCCGCGGAACTGGCCGCCGACATCCACCAGGCCGCCGCGGTCTGCCCCGCGCTGGCCATCGTCGTCGAGGACTGAGCCCGGCTACAGTGCTGTAGATGATCAACGGAGCGCATGTGATCATCTACAGCACCGACGCCGAGGCCGATCGCGCGTTCTTCTCCGACGTGCTGGAGTACCCGTCGGTCGATGCCGGCCACGGCTGGCTGATCTTCAAGCTGCCCCCGGCCGAGGTCGCGGTGCATCCGGCCGAGAGCGGCGCGCACGAGCTGTTGCTGATGTGCGACAACCTCGAGCAAACGATGACGGACCTGCGCGCGAAGGGGGTCGAGTTCAGCAAGCCGGTAGAACGCCAACGCTGGGGCGTCCTGACCTCACTCCGGCTCCCCGGAGGTGGCGAGATCGGCTTGTACGAGCCCCACCACCAGCGTGCCACCTGACATCCCGTGCAGCACGACGCGCGGACCTGCTGTCGCCGTACTCCGTGCTTCTCGTAGCACGGGTTATCCCTTCGCGTTGGGGGTTCTCGGCTGGTATGAGAGCGGACAACCCCCAACGGCAACGGATATCCGTCCGAGGCGTACGCGCGGCACTCGCTGACGGACACTCAAACAGCCGGGCATTCGAGCGGTGTGCTCTCGGAGGCGGAGCGCTGCCGCGACGGTGCGAGAGCCGTGCGTGGTACCGGGTGAGTGTCCGCGACGGCGTCCGGTAGGCGGGCGGGAGCGACGTACGTCAGCAATGCGCCGTCCCGTTCGACCGTCGCGTCGGGCCAGCGGCGGCGGACCATGCGGAGCGAGCGTTCGTTGGCGGCACTGACGACGAACAGGAAATGCGTCGCGCCGGCCGCGATCGCGTCCGCGGCGGCGATCGACAGCATCCGGATCCCGAGCCCGCGGCGCTGGTCGGCCTCGCCGATCACGGCGGCCAGTTCGGCCGTCGCCGCGCCCGGCGCCCACGCCCACATCGCGTGCCCGACGATGCTCTCGTCGCGGGTCGCTACGAAGGCCGCGCCGTTCGGGCACAGCATCCGCAGCAGCAGCGCCGGCCGGGGCGGATTCCCGATCGCGGCCTGGAACCGGAAGTAGCGGCTGAGGTCCGTCAGCCCGGTCAGCATTCTGGCCAGCTCGTCCGCGTCGGGTTCACCGGCACGTCGGACGAGCGGCGGTCTCGTCTGAGTCTGGTTCACGGATTCAGCGTTCCCTGCTTGGCTGAGTCTGTCAAGTGGACTTATCCTGGTCACATGAGTACGGCAGTGAACGCGCAGGAGCCCGAGGCGATGCGGTGGTCCACGGAGAACTGCACGATCTCCCGGACGATGGAGATCCTCGGTGACAAGTGGACTTTTCACGTCCTCCGCGAGGTCTTCGTCGGTGTCCGCCGGTTCGAGGACATCCGGGCCCGGGCCGGCATCCCACGCCAGATGCTCACCGAGCGGCTCGCCGCGCTGATCGAACGCGGCCTGATCCGCCGCCATCCGTACCGGCTGCCCGGGCAGCGCGAACGCTCGGAGTACCGGCTCACCGAGGCCGGGATGGACCTCTACCCGGTGCTGGTGGCGATGATCCAGTGGGCCGACCAGTACCTGCCGCTAGAGTCCGGACCGCCGATCGAGCCGCGGCATCGCGGTGACTGCGGCGAGCGGGTGACGGTGGTCATGCAGTGCGAGGGCGGTCACGAGCCGGCGCCACGCGAGGTCGCCTTCCGCCCCGGCCCGGGCGCCCAACCACGGTAGGTCGAGCGGCGCTAGGCCTCGAGGTCCGCGATTGCCTTCCGGAGCAGGGATTCGGTCTCCCGAGGCTGCGCCGCGGTGATCGAGACGGCGTCCATGGTGACGACGTACAGATCGAGTTCCTCGCGCTTGTCGAGGTAGACGGCGCTGGTCAGGTGCTCGATGTAGACGATGTCGGGAAGGTCGCTGTCGTTGAAACGCAGCAGCGTGAACGCGCCGCCGGTCGCGGTGTACCCGCCCTTGTCGAACGGGATGATCTGCAGCGTCACGTTGTGCCGCCTGGCCGCCTCGATCAGGTACTCCAGCTGGGCCTTGAGAACCGCGGGACTGCCGATCGGACGCCGCAGGACCGCCTCGTCGACGACGGCCCACAGGCGTGCAGGTCGTTGCCGCGTCAGCACGTCCTGACGGCTCATCCGCAGCGCGACCAGGCGGTCCACCTCTTCGGGTGACAACGGCACGTCCTGCTGGCCGAGTTTGACGACGGCCCGCGCGTACTCCGGGGTCTGCAACAGCCCCGGCACGAACTGCAACTCGAACGTACGAATCAGGTCGGCCGCCATCTCCAGGCCGAGATAGGAGTGGAACCACTGCGGCGTCAGGTCGTCGTACCGTTGCCACCAGCCCGGGTTGTTCGCGTCGCGGGCCAGCGTGAGCAGGCGCTCGCGTTCCTCCGGGTCGTCCAGCTTGTACAGCGTCAGTAGGTCGTCGACGTCGCGGACCTTGAACCCGACCCGGCCGAGTTCCAGGCGGCTGATCTTCGACTCCGAGCCGCGGATCGCCCAGCCCGCGTCGGTGCGGCTCACCTTGGCGGCCTCGCGCAGCCGGCGCAGGTGGACACCGAGCACGATGCGCAGAGCGGTCGGGCCGCCGTACGCCCCCGGCTCTGTCACCTCTGGCCTCCCAGCAGTGGTTCGGTGTGCAGCAGTAGATCATTTCATGACGGAACGTGAATGTGTCCACCCGCATGCGCGACACACGGTGTGTTCAGTGCGCCGTACTCTCGGTAGAGTCATTTCCACAGACTTCCCGATCACTCTCTGCGAGGTTCACTGATGGTCGATGCTGCCAACGCGCCAAGCTCGATCCCGGTCGGCGTCGACACCAGCCGGGCCAGCATCGCCCGCGTGTACGACGCCTTCCTGGGCGGCAAGGACAACTTCGAGGTCGACCGCGAGGTCCTGCGTGGGGTCCAGGCCGCCGCGCCGCAGGCCCAGGACCTGGCCTGGTCGAACCGGAACTTCCTGATTCGCGCCTGCCGGTTCCTGGCCGGCCAGGCGGGTATCACGCAGTACCTCGACTGCGGGTCCGGTCTGCCGACCGCCGAGAACACCCACCAGGTCGTGCAGCGGATCCAGCCCGAGGCCAAGGTGCTCTACATCGACAACGACCCGGTGGTGCTCGCGCACGGCCGCGCGCTGCTCGAGGAGAACGAGAACACGCTGTTCGTCAGCGCCGACATCTTCGATCCGGACGAGGTGCTGAGCAGGCCCGAGGTGCGTGACTTCCTCGACTTCAGCGAGCCGATCGCCGTGATGCAGGCCGGCACGCTGCACCACTACATCGGCACCGAGGGCGCGCAGATCATGCAGAAGTACGTCGACGCGGTGGTGCCCGGGTCGTACACGGCGATTTCGCACTTCTACGACCCGGAGACTCCGGAGCACACCAAGGTCGCCCAGCAGATGGAGGAGAAATTCATCCACAGCCCGATGGGCAGCGGTAGGTTCCGCACCCGCGCGGAACTGATGGAGTTCTTCCCCGGCCAGGAGCTCGTTGCCCCGGGTCTGGTGCTCTGCGACGACTGGTGGCCGGACGGCCCGCGGCTCAAGCCGCTCAACCAGGTCGAGGAATGCATCGTCGGCGCGGTCGGCCGCAAGGTCTGACCGCTCAGTCGCTGCCCGGGGGGGCGGGCGGCGGCCCCCCGGCGCCCCCCGCGGGGGATTAGAGCTCACCCGGAGACGCCGCGGGATTTGTTTGTGAGAAA
>NZ_JBSHBJ010000014.1:80928-180447 GCF_053611945.1 Kribbella sp. NPDC054772
GTCTCGTGGGCGGGGCCCGGCCCCCAGTCATTTGGCGCTCTCGGCGCGGGGGCGCCCCGCTCGCGCGGGCGGGCCCCCCCGCTGTGCTTTCAGAACGTCCAGCGCTGTCCGGCCGAGTTGTTGCAAGTGGCAACGGTTACCGGGTTGCCCAGGGCAGCGGGTGCGGTCAGGCAGCGGCCGCCGGACCGGATGGTGCCGTCACCGGGCAGGCTCCACTGCTGGTTCGTGCCGCCGTGGCAGCTGTACAGGATGACGGCGCCGGCCTGTGTGGCGCTGGCGTCCAGACAGCCGAACTGCGCGTGGAACGTGGTGTTCTCGGCGTGCACCCAGTTCTGGTTGTCGCCGCCGGTGCAGCTGTAGAGCAGGATCGTCGTACCGTCGGTTCCGGAGACGTCGAGGCAGCCGCCGCTGCCGCGGATGTCACCGGACGCGGAGTTGCCGATGCCGTTCTCCTGCACGGCGGACGATCCGTTGAGGGTGACCTTGCTGTCCGCGGCACAGCCCGTACTCACCGAGCTGCCGGTGAAGTGCGCGGTGAGGCTGCCGCTGGTCGGTGCGCTCATCGTGAGCTTCGAGTACGGCTCGTCGTCACAGGTCGCCTTGGCGTTGTTCCAGTCGAAGTACTCGGTCCAGCTGACCATGCCCGACGTACTGATCGTGTTGCCTGCTCCCGTTTGCAGGCTGCCGAGTTTGAACGACGTACCGGCAGTGAGGTCGCGGACGGTCACGCCATACCAGCCGCTGCCTTCACTGGCGACGGCGAACGCGTAGGTGTGGCCGGGCGTCGGGGCTCGGTCGAGGCGGCAACTACCTCCGGTGCCGTCCTCCTGGAACTGGATGCAGTAGGTGCCGGCGTCGCCGACCTTCCAGGCGGTGGAGTTCCACAGCGAGTAGAGGAACATGCCTTCGCCGTCGCGGTGGGTCTGCATGCCGGTGTACCCGCCGACGTCGCCGCCGGTGAAGGCGAACTGGTTGGACCAGTAGACGTTCGCGCGGCCGGGTGCGTTGTTGATCGTCATCCGGAACTCGGCCTGGGTGAGCGAGGGAGTGTCGAACGTGTAGTTCACGTAGGTGCCGGGCGTGACGCCGATGGCGGACGCGCTGCCGGGGATCAGCGCGGCGGCGAGGCCGAGCAGGGCGCAGAGCAGTAAGGACTTGAGTCTCATCGGGGGTGCTACCTCCAAGCGAAGCGGGCGGTACTTCGACTTCGAGAGCTCTCATCGACGATGATGCGCAGAGCTGCGCGCAGATGTCCAGAGGTGAGCGGTTAACGTTACATGTGCTCGGAAACGAGCGTTGCCGCCGTTCCTTCCTCGAGTGCCTGGAAGATGTGCGGGAGGTCGCCGGGGTAGGCGATGTAGTCGCCCGGGAGCAGTTCGACCGGCTCGTCGGCCGGGCCGACCAGGGCTCGTCCGGAGCCGAGGATCACGTGCTCGACGACGCCCGGCATGTGCGGCTCGGACTTCCGGCCGGGGCCGGGGGAGGCGACGATCCGGTAGAGGTCACGGCGGGCGTTCGGCGGGCTGGACGCGACCAGGGTGGCGCTGTACTCGGCCTGGTCGGAGTAGATCGCGGGTCCTTCGCCGGCCCGGATCACCTGGATCTTCGGCCGCGGCGGGTCGAGCAGCGCCGCGAACGGGGTGTCGAGGGCAACGGCCAGCGCCCACAGCGTTTCGACGCTTGGGTTGCCGGTGCCGGACTCGAGCTGAGAGAGCGTGGACTTCGCGACTCCCGCCCGCTTAGCGACCTCGGTCAGTGACAGTCCGGCGCGCGCCCGGTGCCGGCGCAGAGAGGCTGCGATCACGTCGAGCGGTGCTCTGGTGCTGTCCATGACGATCGTTCGCTCCATCGGTCTGGTTGTTCGGCTTGACGAACGGGCGGCGCGTTGTTCATCATAATGCCCATGCGTTCGATCTGGCGAACACTCGATCGGGGACTCGCCCGGGACATCGGTCTGGTCTGTCTGGCCGACGGCGTCGTCGGGCTCTCGTACGGCGCGATCAGCGTCGGCGGCGGGCTGCCGTTGTGGGTGCCGATCCTGTTGTCGATCGTGGTCTTCGCGGGCGCGTCGCAGTTCCTGTTCGTCGGGATCGTGGCGGCCGGCGGCAGCCCGATCGCGGCGATGATCGCGGGTCTGCTGGTGAACACCCGGCACGTCCCGTTCGGCCTGGCGGTGAGCGACGTGATCGGTGGTGGCTGGCGGCGCTGGGCCGGCAGTCACGTGATGACCGACGAGAACGTGGCGTTCGCGATGGGACAGGACGACGTACGGCAGAAGCGGGCGGCGTACTGGGCGGGCGGGATCGGCATCTTCGTCTGCTGGAACATCGGCGTCGTCGTCGGTGGACTGGCCGGCTCGGTCATCACCGATACTGACATGTTCGGCCTGGACGCTGCGTTCCCGGCGGTCCTGCTGGCCCTGGTCCTGCCGTCCTTGCGCGACCGATCGACGCGTACGGCGGCCCTCGTCGGCGTCGTCGTCGCGCTGGCGACCACCCCGTTCCTGCCAGCCGGTCTACCCGTCCTGTGCGCGCTGGCGGGGCTGCTCTGCTACCGCGCCACGAAGCCCGCCGTGGAGGTGGCCCCATGACCAATACCCCGCTCCTGCTGGTCGGCATCGGAGTGCTTGCTGTGGGGACCTTTTCGCTGCGGTTCGCGGGGCCCGCGCTGCGGAGTCGCTTCGAGGTGCCGGAGCGGGTGCAGCAGTTGCTGGCCGCGGCCGCGATCGTGCTGCTGACCGCATTGGTCGCCACCTCCGCGCTGACCGAGGGCCACGGTCCGGCCGGGATCGCACGTCCGGCCGGAGTGCTGGTGGGCGGTGTGCTGGCGTGGCGGAAGGCGCCGTTCGTCCTGATCGTGGTGGCCGCCGCAGTCACCGCGGCCGGCCTACGCCTGCTCGGCGTCCCGTAGCCGGCGGGGTATCGGGCCGCTAGCGGGCTGCAGCACGTCAGCGGTCAGACAACCCGGCAGCCGCAAGAGTGGGCGTGGTCATCCCCGCAGCGGATACCGTGCGGCTATGAGCATGCAGCCCGGGCAGCCCGGACCGGCACCCGCCAAGTCGATCCTGCCGAAGATCGCCATCGCCTGTTTCGTCGTCGGGGCGATCGTGACCGGGATCTTCGCCTGGCAGATCGTCGTGACGGCACCGCGGAAGCCGCAGCCGATCGAGTCCGGGCAGGTCGTGCTGAAGAAGGAGGGGCTGACGATCTACGCGTCCGTCCCGGTGCTCGCCCCGCCGTGCAAGGCGCAGGACGCGAACGGCAACGACGTACCGCTGAAGCGGCCGACCGGGTCGGAGACCGTCACGATCAACGACGACATCTGGTACGTCATCGCGAAGTCGGAGCAGACCGTACCGGCCGGGACCTACAACATCTCGTGCACGGACGACGAGACCAACGCGACGTACGCCGCCGGGCCGAAGATGTCTGTCGTGCGCTTCGTCCTGTCGATCCTCGGCGCGGTGTTCGCGCTGCTGATCTTCGTCGGGCTCGGCAGCACGTTCCTGGTGATCGGGGCGGTCCGCAAGGGTCGTCGGAATCGTCAGGGTCAGACCTTCCCGACCCAACCTGGTGCCCCGGGCAACTATCCCCAGCCCAACTACTCGCAGTCGAACTACCCGCAATCCGGCTACCCGCAGCAGCCGCCGCCGTCCGACCACACGTTCCCCGCGCCCCCGCCGTACAACCCGGGCCCGAACCCGGACCGTCCGCAGGACCGGTGACCGGGATGGACCTCGACTGGCCGGGCTGCCGCAACGTCCGGGACGTCGGCGGCCTGCCGACCGCCGACGGGCGGGTGATCCGCGCGGGGGTGCTGATCCGTGCCGACAGCCTGGGGTACTTGACCGACGACGGCGTCGCGGCGGTGCGCCGGTCCGGCGTGACCCGGATCCTCGACCTGCGCGGCGACGCCGAGGTCGCGCAGTTCCCGACACCGTTCACCGGTACGCCGCTGGCGGTGCGGCAATCGGTGCACGACCCGGCCGACCCGGACCACGGTCAGCCGACGATCATCGCGGCGTGCCTCTGGATGCTCGACCAGCGGCCCGAGCGGTTCGCGGCCGCGGTGAAGGCGATCGCGGACGAGCCGGACGGCGCGGTCGTCGTGCACTGTCACGGCGGCAAGGACCGGACCGGCATGGTCGTGGCGCTGGCGTTGAGCGTGGCCGGCGTACCGGAGCAGGAGATCGTCGCCGACTACTTCCGCACGCAGTCGCGGATGGCGGCCTGGCTCGAGGAGCAGCTGGCCGACGAGCCGGACTTGTCGCGGCACCCGGAGATGCGCGAGTTCCGCGACACCCGGGCCGAGTCGATCGTCGCGATCCTGCGGCACCTGGACGCGAACTACGGCGGACCGGAGGCATACCTGCGGCACGGTGGTCTTACCGACACCGATCTCAGCAAGCTGAGAGCACGCTTGGTGGCCTGACCTGCGTCACCCGGGCGTCACGGAGCGCAGTACATTAACGCAATGCCGACCGCCGCAGAGCAGACCGGGGTCACCGACCCGACGGAGCTTGCAGGGCTGGCCGAACGCTACGGACTCTCCAAGAGCTCGATCCGCCCTCCGCTCGGCTCGTACCTTCGCGAGCTGTGGAGCCGTCGCCAGTTCGTCTTCAGCTATGCCACCGCGCGCACCTACGCCATGTACGCCGGAGCCCGCCTGGGCTCGATCTGGCAGGTACTGACACCGCTGCTGAACGCGGCGGTCTACTACCTCGCCTTCGGTGTCCTGCTCGGGACCAAGAACGGGATCGACAACTACGTCGCGTTCCTGCTCAGCGGGATCTTCGTGTTCACGTTCACCCAGCGCTGCATGACCGAGGGGTCCCGCTCGCTGGCGCTGAACATGTCCCTGATCCGCACCCTGCACTTCCCGCGCGCGACACTCCCGCTGGCCTATGTGCTGAACGAGCTGAACCAAATGCTGGTCTCGCTGGCGATCCTGTTCGTGGTCGTCGGGTTCACCGACGGACCGGCCTGGCGCTGGTTCCTCGTCGTACCGGCGTTGCTGCTGCAGATCATGTTCAACATCGGGATCACGCTGGTGTTCGCGCGGATCGGGACGTTCGTCTCCGACGTCACCCAGCTGCTGCCGTTCATCACCCGGACCTGGCTGTACGCGTCCGGCATCTTCTTCTCGCTGCCGGCCAAGCTGACCCAGCTCGATGCGCCGCCGTGGGTGACCCAGGTGCTCGCGCTCAACCCGATCTCGGCGTACATCGACATCGTCCGGCGGTCGCTGCTGCAGGAACACCAGGCGAACGAACTGCCACACGCCTGGACGATCGCGATCGTCTGGTCATTCGTGATGCTGGCCGGTGGGTTCTGGTACTTCTGGCGGGCGGAGGACCGTTATGGGCGCGGCTGATCCCACAGTGATCGCCGACCGGTTGGACATCATCTACAAGGTGATCGCCGGCCAAGGCGGCAAGGGTACGGCGGCGACGGCGCTGCGGCGGATCGTCAAACGCCAGGACCGGCCGACGATCCGTGAGGTGCACGCGGTCAAGAAGGTCACCTTCACGGCGTACAAGGGCGATGCGATCGGCGTGATCGGCCGCAACGGCTCCGGCAAGTCGACCATGCTGCGGGCCATCGCCGGCCTGCTGCCGCCGGCCTCCGGCGCGGTCTACACCGGCGGGCGGCCATCGCTGCTCGGCGTCAACGCCGCGATGATGAACGACCTCACCGGCGACCGGAACGTGGTGCTCGGCTGTCTTGCGATGGGCATGTCCCCGGCCGAGATCGACAACCGGTACGACGAGATCGTCGAGTTCTCCGGGATCGGGGACTTCATCGACCTGCCGATGTCGACGTACTCGTCCGGGATGCAGGCGCGGCTGAAGTTCGCGATCGCCTCGGCGAAGACGCACGACATCCTGCTCGTGGACGAGGCGCTGGCCACCGGTGACGCCGAGTTCCGGGTCCGGTCGGAGCGCAAGATCAAGGAACTCCGCGACCAGGCCGGGACGGTGTTCCTGGTCAGCCACAGCCTGGACGTGGTGCAGGAGACCTGCAACCGCGCGCTGTGGCTGGACAGCGGCGTCCTGAAGCTCGACGGGCCGGTGGACGAGGTCGTCGCGGCCTACATCAAGGCCACACGGGCCGGCTAGCCGGGGCTAGACGGCCTTCGGGTGCTCCCGGAGGCCGACCAGGAAGCCGAGGCCCCAGGAGACGTGCATGGTCGCGCAGACCAGCGGTAGCCAGGCCAGCGCCTTCCAGGGCAGGTACCGGCCCTCCATCGCCGAGCCGAAGAGCAGCAGCACGGCATAGCCGAGCGGGGCCAGGAAGCCGATGTCGAGCCAGCTGATGCCGGTGGCCAGGCCGATGATGCCGAGGATCGTGCCGACGGCCAGCGCGATCACCGCGACCGGGGGAGCCAGGTACCGCTTGCTGGCGGTCTCCGGGTGCCGGCGGATCACCTCACGGCGCCACTGACCGGTGTGGAAGAACTGCTTGGCCACCGCGGACAGCGACGAGCGCGGCCGGTAGGTGACGGACAGGTCCGGGCTGAACCAGATCAGACCGCCGGTCTTGCGGATCCGGTAGTTCAGCTCCCAGTCCTGGGCCCGGTGCATGGTTTCGTCGAAACCGCCGACCCGCTCCAGCGCGGCCCGCCGGAACACCCCGAGGTAAACGGTGTCGGCCGGTCCGGCCTTGCCGCCCTGGTGGAACGTGGACGCGCCCAGCCCGAGGCGGGAGCGGTACGCGCAGGCGACCGCCATCTCGGTCGGGGTCCGGCCCTCGGCGGCCATCACGCCGCCGACGTTGTCCGCGCCGCTCTCCTCCAGCACCTCGACCGCGCGGGTGATGTACCCGTCGGTGAGCGCGCCGTGCCCGTCGACCCGGACCAGGATGTCGTGCTTGGCGTGCGCGATCCCGACGTTCAGCGCCGCCGGGGTCTTGCCGGTCGGGTTCGGGACGATGCTGATCCGGTGGTCCTTCTCGGCCAGCTTGTCCGCGATCTCCTCGGTCCGGTCCTTGCCCGGCCCGATCGCCAGCACGACTTCGAGCTCACCCGGGTAGTCCTGGTCGAGGACACGCCCGACCGCCTCCTCGAGGTGGCGTTCCTCGTTCAGCACGGGCATCACGACGGACACGGGTGGCCAGTGGGACAGCGGCATATCAGGTCAGGCCTTACAGATCGATGCGACGTCGTCGACGCCGGTGGCGGGTGTGGTCGGTGAGGTGGTCGGCTTCTTGGTGCTGCCGGTGGTCGGCTGCTTCGTCGAAGTGCTGCTCGGGTGCTTGCTGGCGGTACTACTCGGAGTGTTCGAGGTCTTACCGTCTCCTCCCGAGCCGCCCTTGTCCAGTTGTTCCGACTTCGCGATCGCTTCCGCGACCTTGGTACGGATCAACGCGAAGTCCGGGTCGCCGGTGTGGATCAACGGCGGGACCGCGGAGAAGCTTGACACCGGCAGCTTCTTCGCGTCCAGCGCGAGGTCGGTGAAGGTGCCCAGCTCACTGGCCGGAATGCTGGTCTTGACCACTTCCTTGCTGGCCGACGCGATGCCCTGGAACTTGGTCAGCACGGTCGACGGCGACAGCTGGTTCAGCATCGCCGACATCACGCACTTCTGCCGGGCCATCCGCTCGTAGTCCGAGGACTCGGCCCGGGAGCGGGCGAACCAGAGCGCGTGGTACCCGTCCAGGTGCTGGTTCTTGCCGGGTTCGATGTAGCCCTTGATCGGCGAGCTGCCGCCGCCGATCGGAACCCGCTTGCCGATGTCCAGGGTGATCCCGCCGACCGCGTTCAGCAGGTCGCGGAAGCCGGCCAGGTCGATCAGCACGTAGTAGTTGATCTTCAGTCCGGTGACCGCCTCGACGGCCTGGGTGGTCGCGGTCTCGCCCGGGTTCGGGTCACCGGGGAACAGGTTCTTGTGGTTCGCGGCGTAGGTGTACACCGCGTTCAGCAGGCATTCGGCACCGCAGTTCTTCCACTTGAAGCCGTCCGGGAACTGCTTCGCCATCGCCGTACCGGCGGGGAACGGGACCTTGGCCAGGTTCCGCGGCAGGCCGACCAGGACCGTGCGGCCCGTGTCGGCGTCGATGCTGGCCACCGTCATGCTGTCCGGGCGGGTACCGATCCGGTCCGCGCCGGAGTCGCCGCCCATCAGCAGCACGTTGTAGCGGCCCTTCTCGGCCTTCGAGGTCTTGCCGCTGCCGAACACGCTGGCGACGAAGTCCCGCTGGGTGTTCACGATCACGCTGGCGTAGATCAGGGCGCCGACGACCACGAAGATCATCACGCCGTCCAGGATGCTGGCGGTCAGCCGGTGGTTGCGTTCCAGCATCAGCGGCTGGCCGAGCCGGTAGGCGTCCACGAACAGCGCCGCCCAGCCGACCGCGAGCAGGATCAGCAGCACCTGGACGAACCGCAGCGTGCCCGGACGGACCAGGATGTTGATCGTGCCGGACCGCCAGATCAGGCCGAGCACCACGAAGAAGATCACGATCGCGAGCAGGCCGGCGACGATCCGCCAGACCCAGCGCCCGGTCTTCCGGCTGCCCGCGACGATCTGCGCCGACCCGGGCAGGAACAGTGTCATCAGCAACAGCGTCAGCGCCCGCTTGAACCGCACCGGTTCGCGGAGGTTGCGCAGGTCTGGCTTCTCCTGCGGCATGACGTCCTTCCGTAATCCATCCGGGGCGGCTGCTGCCGACCGTACCTTGTCGTTCCTCATCGACTGGTACGACGTGCCGGGGTAGGCGATGGTTCGGGACCGGGCGGATCCGGAGACGAAGAGTAGCAGTCCCTTCACGCAGCGCAGGAAAACCCGTGTACTGACCCTGTGGACAGGCGGTTTCACACAGTTGTGATGGAGACCGGCCAACGGATGCGTTACGAAGTCCTGCAAGCACAAACAGTGAGGAAACCGCCCCCATGAAACTCCTGCGTACGCTCCTGGCTGCCTCCACGGTCGCAGCCACCACCTTGCTCGGCGCCACATCCGCCCACGCGGCCCCCGGCGCGGACTTCACCGGCATCGCCGCCCTGAGCAACTGTTCCGCCTCCCTCGTCCGGTACGCCGAATCGGTGGACACCGACAAGGCCCTGGTACTCACCAACGGGCACTGCTACGAGGGCGGGTTCCTGCAACCCGGCCAGGTGCTGGTGAACAAGGCGTCGACGCGCTCGATCACTCTGCTCAAGCCGGACGCGAGCAGGGCCGGTACGGTCCGCGCCGACAAGATCCTGTTCGGCACGATGACCAAGACCGACATGATCGTCTACGAGGTGAACGAGACCTACGCGTCGATCAAGACCCGGCTGAACGTCACCCCGCTGACACTGGCCAAGCAGGCGCCGGCGAACGGCACCGGGATGGCGGTCGTGTCCGGTTACTGGCAGCGCATCTACACCTGCTCGGTGCAGGCCACGATTCCCCAGCTCCGCGAGGGCGACTGGACCTGGCAGAACTCGATCAAGTACCAGCAGCCCGGCTGCGAGACCATCGGCGGTACGTCGGGTTCGCCGGTCGTCAGCACCACAACGGGTGAAGTCATCGGCGTGAACAACACCGGAAATGAAGACGGCGAGCAGTGCACGGTGAACAACCCGTGCGAGGTCGACGCCGACGGCAACGTCACGGTCGAGAAGGGCGCGGCGTACGGCGAGCAGACCTGGTGGCTCTACACCTGCCTGACCGCCGATCGCGCGATCGACCTGAACAAGTCCGGCTGCGAGCTCCCGAAACCGGCCCGTCGGCACTGACAGTCGGTAACGCTGCCGCGGGGGTGACGCAGACCACTTGCTTATCCGGTAACGTCCCCCCGCATGGCAGTCGACTCCGCAACTGACCACGTCACGACAACAAGTTGGCCGAGCCCGTTCGGAGTACGGACGCGGTTGGTCGCGTCCAGTGCGCTGATGCTGTTCACCGAGCTCGCGCTGATTCGCTGGACCGGCTCGAACGTGGTCCATCTGAGCTATTTCTCGAACTTCGTGTTGCTCGGCTCGTTCCTCGGCATCGGGATCGGTGTCCTCCGGTCCGGCCGGGCGAAACGCTTGCCGTACTACTCGCCGATCATGCTGGGCCTGCTGGTCCTGGTGATCGCGTGGAAGCCGGTCACGGTCAACCGCGGCAGTTCGTCGAGCGTCATCTACTTCACCAGCCTGAACACCACTGGCCCGCCGGTCTGGGTGATCCTGCCGATCATCTTCGTCGCCGCGGCTGTGGTGCTGGCCGGTCCGGCCGAGCTCGTCGGCCGCTGTTTCTCCGAGGTACCCCGACTCACGGCGTACCGCTTCGACCTGATCGGCAGCCTGGTCGGGATCGCCGCCTTCACCGGACTGTCGTTCCTCGGCGCACCGCCGATCTGGTGGGGCCTGATCGTCACCGTGGTGTTCGCGACGCTGCTGATCCCGCGGACCGCGACGGCTCCTGGCCGGCGCGCGGTCGCGACCGGCGTGAGTGCCGCGCTCGTGCTGTCTCCGTTGATCGTGATGCTCGGTGTGTTGTTCCACGAGTCGACGCAGCCGCAGAACAGCTGGTCGCCGTACTACAAGGTGCAGACCAAGCAGTACACCTGGGAGGGTGTGCCGCTGCTGACCATCACGGTGAACGGCGTACCGCACCAGCAGGCGATCCCGGCCGACGCGCGGCTGGAGTGGGAACCGCAGTACGGACTGCCGTACGAGCGCGCGAACACCGGGAAGACGCCCAAGAACGTGCTGATCATCGGCGCCGGCTCCGGGTCGGACGTGGCGATCGCGTTGAAGAAGGGCGCGACGCACGTGGACGCGGTCGAGATCGACCCGCGGATCCGGGACCTCGGCAAGCAGTTGCACCCGGACCGTCCGTACCAGGACCCGCGGGTGACGTCGCACATCGACGACGGCCGGGCGTTCCTGTCCCGGACGAACAAGAAGTACGACATGATCCTGCTCGCGCTGCCGGACTCGCTGACGCTGGTGAACGGCGCGAGCTCGCTGCGGCTGGAGAGCTACCTGTTCACCCAGCAGGCGTTCGAGGCCGCGCGCGACCACCTGAACCCGGGTGGTGCCTTCGCGATGTACAACTACTACCGCGAGACCTGGCTGATCGACCGGCTGGCGTTGACGGCGCAGACGGCGTTCGGGCACAAGCCGTGTGTGGACAAGATCGGTGACGGCCTGCAGCAGGCCGTGGTGACCGTCGGCCTGACCGAGCAGGACCAGACCTGCGCGGCCGAGTGGCCCGGGGCGTCCGCGATCACACCGCCGCCGGCGACGGACAACCGCCCGTTCCTGTACCTGTTCACCGACCGGATCCCGAGTCTGTACCTGATCACGCTCGGGCTGGTCCTGGTCGCCGGTCTCGTCGGCGTCGGGATCGCCGGCGGCGGGGCGTCGTACAAGCGGATGCGCCCGTACGCCGACCTGTTCCTGCTCGGCGCCGGGTTCATGCTGCTCGAGACCAAGAGCATCACCGGGTTCGCGTTGCTCTTCGGTACGACGTGGGTGGTCAACGCGATCGTGTTCGCCGGCGTGCTGGTGGCGGTGTTGGCCGCGGTCGAAGTGACGAGACGGTTCAAGACACCACCGATCAAGGTGATGTTCGCGGTGCTGTTCGGCGGGCTGGCGTTGTCGTGGATCTTCCCCGACAGCTGGCTGCTGGAGATGCCGGTCGGCCTCCGGGCGCTGGTCGCGGTGCTGATCGCGTTCCTGCCGATCTTCGCCGCGAACGTGATCTTCGCGAAGCGCTTCACCGACACCGCCGACGGTACGGCGTCCTTCGGGGCGAACCTGCTCGGCGCGATGCTCGGCGGCTGCCTCGAGTACGCGGCCCTGATCATCGGCTTCCACGGCCTGCTGATCATCGCCGCACTGCTCTACGCCGGAGCGTTCATCCTGACGCCGAAGGTCAGAACAGCACTCCGATGAGCGATCTCGGCGACTACTACCGCAGCCGTGCCGGCGAGTACGACGCGGTCTACGAGAAGCCGGAACGGCAGGAGGACCTGGCGCGCCTGCGGGCCCTCCTGCCGCCGCTGGTCAGCGGCCGTTCCGTGCTGGAAGTTGCCGCAGGCACCGGTTACTGGACGAAGGCGCTCGCCACCACCGCCCGGTCGGTGGTGGCGACGGACCTGAACGACGAGACGCTGGCCGTCGCGCGGACCCGGTCGTACGGTCCGGCCGAGGTGCGGTTCGAGACCGCGGACGCCTACGACCTCGGTGCGGTCGAGGGCCGGTTCGACGCGATCTTCGCCGGGTTCTTCTGGTCGCACGTGCTGCGCGCCGACGTACGGCGGTTCGCAGCCGGGCTGCTGGACCGGGTCGAGCCGGGTGGCGTGGTGATCCTCGCGGACAACCGCTACGTCGAAGGCAGCAACTACCCGATCACCCGGACATCGGCCGCCGGCGACACCTACCAGGACCGGCAGCTCTCGGACGGGCGCAGCTTCGAGGTACTGAAGAACTTCCCGACCCGGGAACAGTTCACCGCCGACGTCGCCCCGCGCGAGGTCGAGTGGACCGAACTCGCTTATTTCTGGCTGGCAACTGTCTGCTAGTTGGTACAGGTTCGGCCCGTTTCCGAGGTCCCGGGCGGCGTGTGGTGGCAGGATCTGAGACATGACTTGGCTCGTGACTGGTGGTGCCGGATACATCGGGGCGCATGTGGTGCGCGCCTTCCGCAACGACGGGATCGACGTGGTCGTGATCGACGACCTGTCGAGTGGGAAGGCGGAGTTCGTCCCGGACGGCGTGCCGTTCGTGCAGGCGAACCTGCTCGACGGAGCAGCGGTCCGGCAGGCGCTGGACGGCGTCGAGGGGGTCGTGCACCTGGCCGGCTTCAAGTACGCCGGAGTTTCGGTGGACCGCCCACTGCACACCTACACGCAGAACGTGACCGCGATGGTGTCGCTGCTCGAAGCGATGGCGGAGAAGAACGTCGGCAACATCGTCTTCTCGTCCAGCGCGGGTGTCTACGGGACCCCGAAGGACGAGGTCGTCACCGAGGACACCGCGCCGGACCCGCAGTCGCCGTACGGGGAATCCAAGCTGATCGGTGAGTGGCTGCTCCGCGACCAGGCTGCCGCGACGGACCTGCGGCACACCTCGCTGCGCTACTTCAACGTCGTCGGGTCCGGCGACCCGGCGGTGTACGACGCCAGCCCGTACAACCTGTTCCCGATCGTCTGCAACCTGCTCACCCAGGGGAAGGTGCCGCAGATCTACGGCACCGACCACCCGACCCCGGACGGTACGTCGGTGAAGGACTACGTGCACGTCGCCGACCTGGCGCGCGCCCACGTCGCGGCCGCCCGGGCGCTCGAGTCCGGCAAGACCCTCGAGCGCGTCTACAACCTGGGTAGCGGCACCGGTACGTCGGTCCGCGAGATCATGGACGCCGCGCGCCGGGTCACCGGGATCGACTTCACCCCGTCCGAAGGCCCACGCCGCCCCGGCGACCCGTCTCGTGTGGTGGCGAACGGCGACCTCGCCGCCCGCGACCTCGGCTGGGCGAACACCTACACGGTCGACCAGATGTTCGCGACCTCGTGGGAAGCCTGGCCGAAGGGCTAGTACTCCTTCTTGAAGAAGCCGGAAGGCCCGAGGTTCATGCCGCCGGGTCCGGTGAGCACGCCGCCCTCCACGGGCAGGGTGTGGCCGGTGATCCAGGAGGCGTCGTCGGAGGCCAGGAAGGCGACCGCCGCGGCGATGTCCTCGGGCTCGCCGACGCGGCCGAGCGGGTACATCTTGCTGAAGCGCTCCAGGGTGTCCGGCTGGTTGTCCCAGTTCGGCGTCCGGATGGTGCCGGGGGCAACGACGTTGAACCGGACGCCGAGTTCGCCGTACCGCGCTGCGTAGTTGACCGTCATCGCGATCTGGCCGGCCTTCGCGGCGGCGTACTCGATGTTGCCGAACGCGGCGAGACCGTTCACCGAGCTGATCGTGACGACGTTGCCGCGGTTCTTCACCAGGTGGGGGAGCGCGGCCTGGATGCAGCGTGAGGCGCCGACGAGGGTGAGGTCCAGCTGGGCGTGGAACTCCTCGGCGGTCGCGTCCTCCGGGACGGACCGCACGATGCAACCGCCGGCGTTGTTCACCACGACGTCCAGCCGGCCGAACCGCTCGACCGCGGCCGCGACGGCGGCGTCCACGTCGTCGCGGCTCGTCACGTCGACCTGCAGCGGGAGCGCCTGCTCACCGATGCTCGCCGCGACCTCGCCGACCTTCTCCTGCTGGAGATCGGTCACCACCACCGACGCACCCTCGTCCGCCAGCCGCCGCGCGACGGCCGCCCCGATCCCTTGCGCCGCGGCTGTGACCAGCGCGACCTTCCCCTCGAACCTGCGCACGCCTACCCCTCCACGATTCGGTCGACCTTCTCGTCCGCGACCCGGCGCTCCAGCTTGGCGGCATCCAGGTTGCGGCAGAGCACGATCGAACCACCTCCGGAGATCACGCCGACGAGCAGACCCAGCCCGTCGCGGTCCGTCAGCGTCCGGGTGACCAGGATGCGGTCGGCGATCGGTTCCGCAGTACCGATCAGGTCGTCGTGGGAGAGGTCGTCGTACGCCGGTGATGCCGGCGTCGGCGGGTCGAACGGGACGAAGACGTCGGGGTGGTTGTAGACCTCGGCGCCGTAGTCCTGGATCCCGTCCGGCAGCGGTTCGCGGAAGCGTCCGCCGAGGGGCAGCAGCGCGGACGCGACAGTCTCGCGGTCGCCGCGGATCGCGAAGTCCGGGCCGGTGATCGCGAGGGCGCCGGTCTTGCTGGTGAGGGACGCGCCGACCGACCAGGTGGACAGCGCCCAGACCACGCCGAGCCAGTGCGGCGGGAGGCCGATCGCGACGGTCTCGCCGGATTCCACGTCGTACTCGTCGACCAGTAGGTTGGCGGTCTTCGCGACCCAGTTCGCGGTGGTGACCGCGCTGAGCTCGATGCGCTCGCCGGTGGTGTCGTCGTAGTAGGTCAGGAACGGGGCGGCACCGTCCCGGCGGACCGCGGCCGCGAACAGCTCGGGCAGGACTCGTGACATATGGCCCAGCCTACGGTTCGGGGGCCGACGTACCGTGGAACCGACCGGTGGTTGTTGGGTGAAAGAGGCTTGTCATGATGCCAATGCTCGCGTTGCCCGAGGGCGGCGAATGGATCGTCATCCTGGTGATCGTCGTGCTGTTGTTCGGCGCGAAGAAGCTCCCTGAGCTGACCAAGAACGCGGCCCGGGCGATGAAGGAGTTCGAGAAGGCCCGCAACGGCGACGACGACGAAACGCCGCAGGTCACCGCCCAACAGCCCCAGCCAACCGCCACCACTCAGGACACTCCGCACCAGCCGGCTCAAGCTCCGGGGGCGGACACCTCCACCCCGGCGCCGCAGGCACCCGCGCCCATCGCTCCGGCGCCTCAGGTGCCTGGGGATGGGTCAGGCCTCGGCGGCGGCAGCGCGCAGGGCGGCGGCCAGTAGGGCGACCGGCTCCGGCATCCGCCCGGGCAGCCGGGCGAGGAGGATGCGCCGCAGTTCCTGCGGTCCACCCCGGACGGTGACCACCCGAACACCCACGGGCACCGCCGAGGCCATCGACGCGGAGATCGTCGTCACCCCCGCCCCGGCCGCGACCAACTGCAGCTTCGCGAACCAGTCACGCACGGTATGCGCGATCACCGGCCGCTCGTCCAGCCCCGGCCACACACCCATCCACATCTCGCTGCTCGATGCCGGCCCGGCGATCCACCGCTGACCCCGCAGATCGTCAACGTCCACCGAGTCGTACGCCGCCAACGCGTGCCCCGTCGGCACCGCCAGCCGCAGGCTCCGTTCGGCCAGCGTCTCCAGCTTCAGTGCCGGTGACTCGGCGTCGGGCGGCCGGAACGGCGGCGCGGACGCGATCACCGCGAGATCGATCGTCCCGGCCCGCAACGCCCGGACCAAGGCGGGTGTGGAACCCTCTCGCGTCGTGACAGTCACCGCCGGGTGCGTACGCCGTACCGCGCTGATTGCCCGTGGCAACAAGACGGCGCCGGCGCTCGGGAACCAGCCCAGCCGGACGGTCCCGCCTGCGACCGGGAGGCCGGCGAGTTCGCGCGCGGTGGCGTCGATCTGATCCAGGACGGTGGCCGCGTTCCGGAGTACCACCTGGCCGGCGGTCGTCAGCGCGACGCCTTCGCGGCGACGTTCCAGGAGCTGTCCGCCCGCGGCCCGCTCGAGAGTCGCGATCTGCCGGGACACCGCGGACTGCGTGTACCCGAGCGCCGTCGCGGCGGACGTGAACGTACCCCGCTCGGCCACCTCCCGGAACACCCGCAACGCAACCAGCGAGACGTCGGTGAAGTCCATGACGTTTACGCATACCACATGTGCTGAACTTTCGTTGGAGTCATACCCGCTCCAGGCCTACGTTGGCGACATGACAGCACAACGCATCGCCCTCGTCACCGGCGCCAACCAAGGCATCGGGTATGCACTGGTCCAAGAACTCGCGCACC
This sequence comes from Kribbella sp. NPDC054772, assembly GCF_053611945.1. Lineage (NCBI taxonomy): Bacteria > Bacillati > Actinomycetota > Actinomycetes > Propionibacteriales > Kribbellaceae > Kribbella > Kribbella sp. NPDC054772. The sequence continues at coordinate 97,350 of NZ_JBSHBJ010000014.1, forward strand.
GGATGACCCCGGAGGACCTGGTCCTGCTCACCGGCAGGAACCCCGAACGTGTCGCCAACGCCGTCGACCAACTGAATCGCAGTACCGAGCTCCAGGCTCGCGTCGAAGGCCGGGTCCTCGACGTGACCGACGGGGACGCCGTGGCGCGGCTGGCGGCGGAGCTCGGGAGTGTGGACATCGTGGTGTCCAACGCCGTGGGGCCGTTGGAACCGGGCAAGGAGCCCGTCGAGCAGGTGGACGAGTTCGTGGACGTGGCGAACCTCGGCGCGCAGTACATGCTCCGCTCGTTCGGCCCGATCCTGGGGCCGGGCGGCCGGCTGATCGTCGTGGCCAGCTCGCTGGGCACCCTGGAACACCTGCCGGAGCACCTGTGGTCGCGGTTCGACGGGGCCTCGCTCGAGGACATCGAGAAGGTCGTCGAGGAGTGGCGGACCGCGGTCCACGACGGTACGGCGACCGCGCAGGGCTGGCCGGAGTGGATCAACTTCCCGTCGAAGGTCGCGCAGGTCGCCGCGGTCCGCGCGGTCGCCGACGACCGGCGCGAGGGTGACCTTGCGTCCAACACGCTGATCGCCTCGGTCTGCCCCGGGCTCGTTGACACCCGCGCCTCACGCCCGTGGTTCGAGGACTTCAGTCAGGCCAAGTCGCCCGCCGATGCCGTCCAGCCGATCGTCGACCTCGTCCTCGCGGACCACGTCGACCCCGCCCAGTACGGCGAACTGATCCGCGACGGTGAGGTCGTCGCGTGGACGCCGTCCACCCCTCGGTAAGCCCCTCGTCCACCCCTCACGGTTAGGTTAACCTAACTTTCTGTGAGGGGATCGACGATACGCGGTGAGATCAGGCGGCTGACCCGTTCCGGTGACTCCCGGGTGATCTGCCCGGTCCGGGTGGAGACCATCGAGTCACTGACCCCACGGTTCAGCCGGGTGACGGTGCAGGGGGACGGGCTCGCGGCGTACCGGACGATCCGGCCGGCGGACGCGTTCAAGCTGGTGATCCCGCCGGACGGGATCGGCAGCGTCCGGATGCCGAAGATCAGCCCGGCCGGTGCGCCGGTCTGGCCGCAGGACCGCCCGACGCCGCTGACCCGCGGTTTCACGGTCCGCGCGTTCGACCCGGACACCCGGCGGCTCACGTTCGACGTCGCCCTGCACGGCGACGGGCCGGCGATCACATGGTTGGACAACACCCGACGCGGCGACAGGGCGGTGCTGGTCGGTATGCGGCGCGAGTTCCACGCCGGCGACGTCGATCATCACCTGTTGATCGGCGACTCCACGTCCCTGCCCGCGATCGCGAGCATCGTCGAGAGCCTCGACGTACCGGCGACCGTTTTCCTGCAGGCGGAGACGCCGGCCGAGCGGTCGCTGGTGAAGGGGGACGTGCAGTGGATCCATTCGCCGCCGCTCGCCGGGCCGGGGAGTGCGCTGGAGGAGGCGGTCCGCGGGTTCCGGCGGCCGGCCGGGCGGTTGCAAGCGTGGTGTGCGGCCGAGGCGGGCGTGGTGCGCTCGATCCGGCCGTACCTCGTCGACGAGCTCGGGGTCGATCGCGACGATCTGCACACGGTCGCCTACTGGATCGCCGGTGAGACCGCCGAGGGCGGGGACGCGCTCCGGACGCGGGTGTTCGCGCAGGCCGCCGAGGAAGGGCTCGACGTCACCGACCCCGCGGTACTGCAGTCGCTGGAGTTCTCATAAGGTTTTGTCATGCTGATCCTGGCCGGCCTGGGCCTGATCCTGGTGCTGACCGTTGCCACCGGCTACTTCGTGTCCCAGGAATTCGCGTACGTCGCCGTCGACCGCAGCCGTCTGCGGACCCTCGCCGAAGGCGGTGACGCGGCGGCCGCCCGGGCGCTGAAGGTCACCGCACGGCTGTCGTTCGTGCTGTCCGGCGCGCAGGTCGGCATCACCATCACCGCGCTGCTGGCCGGCTACTTCGCCGAGCCCTATCTGGGCGCGGGTCTCGAGCACCTGCTCGGCGGGGCCGGGGTCCCGACAGCCGTGAGTAGGTCCGTCTCGGTGATCCTGGCGCTGTTGCTGGCAACGATCATCCAGATGGTGCTGGGCGAGCTGGCTCCGAAGAACCTGGCGATCGCGAAGGCCGAGGCGATCGCGCTCCGGCTGGCGCGTTCGACGTTGGTGTACCTGACGGTCGCCGGTCCGGTCATTCATCTGTTCGACTCGGCCTCGAACCGGATCCTCCGCCGCGTCGGCATCGAACCGGTCGAAGAACTGCCGCAGGGCGCGACACCGCAGGAGCTCGACCGGATCATCGAGACGTCGTACGAGCAGGGTCTGCTGGACCAGGACACGATGCGGTTGCTGGACCGCGGCCTGGACTTCCGCGGCCGGACCGCGGGCGAGGCGATGGTCCCGCGCGTCGACGTGGTCACCATGCATCGTGACGAGCCGCTCACCCGGGTGGTCGAGCTGCAGGACACCGGGCACAGCAGGTTCCCGGTGATCGGCGAGTCGGTCGACGAGGTGATCGGTGTCGTCGCGATCGGTGACGTGGTCGAGCTGGAGCCGGCCGATCGCGGGACGATCGCCGTCGGTTCGCTGGCGTCGCCGCCGGTCGCCGTACCGACGACGCTGCCGCTGCCGGGAGTGCTCGAGCGGCTCCGGGTCGCCCGTCGGCAGCTCGCGATCGTCGTCGACGAGTACGGCGGTTTCGCGGGCATCGTCTCGCTGGAGGACATCGCCGAGGAACTCGTCGGGGAGATCCGCGACGAGGACGACCTGCCCGAGACCGGGCTGGTGCAGGGCGGGGACGGGGCGTGGGTGGTCCCGGCCAGGTGGCGACTCGACGAGGTCGAGGAGGCCACCGGCGTACAACTGCCGGACAGTGACGACTACGAGACCGTGTCCGGGCTGGTGATGGCCCGGCTCGGGCGGATCCCGGTCGTCGGCGACGACCTGGTCGTGGAGCTGCCGCAGCGGATCGACCACGAGGGCAGGCCGATCCCGACCGAGTCGGTGCGGTTGACGGTGCAGACGATCGAGCGGCGGGTGCCTGGCATCGTGCTGATGGAGCGGGTCGCATGAGTACGACGTGGGCGCTGATCATCTCCGCCGTACTGCTGGCGTTGAACGGGTTCTTCGTGGCCGCGGAGTTCGCGCTGGTCGCGTCGAAGCGGCATCGGCTAGAGGAAATGGCGGCGTCGGGCAGCCGTTCGGCGCGGGCCGCGATCGCTGGGGTCAGCGAGTTGTCGTTGATGCTCGCGGGCGCGCAGCTCGGGATCACGCTGTGCACGCTGGGTCTCGGTTCGCTGAGCGAGCCGGCGATCGCGCAACTGCTGCACCCGCTGTTCGAGCTCGCGCACGTACCGGAGGGCGTCGGGCACGTGATCGCGCTGATCATCGCGGTCGGCGGGATCGGTCTGCTGCACGTCCTGCTCGGCGAGATGGCGCCGAAGTCGTGGGCGATCAGCGACCCCGAGCGGTCCGCGCTCGTGCTGGCGTTGCCGTTCCGCGGGTTCACGTACGTCTTCCGGCCGTTGCTGAGCGTCCTCAACTGGATGGCCAACCTCTGCGTCCGGGCGGTCGGAGTGACGCCGCAGAACGAGATCGCCAACGCCCACGGGCCGGACGAGCTGCGCCTGCTGATCGAGTCCTCCCGCGAACACGGGACCCTGGAGCAACCCGAGCACGAGCTCCTGACCGCGATGCTCGCACTGCAGAACACCACGGTCGGCCAGGTGATGACGCCGATCGCCCAGCTCTCCACGGTTTCGGCGTCCGCGTCGGCCCGCGAGGTCGAGCTGATCAGCCGCCGCGAAGGCCACTCCCGCCTCGCGGTCGTCAGCTCCGGTACGTCGATCTGCGGCATCGTGCACGTCCGCGACGCCGCCCGCGCGACGACCGCCGGCGACACCGGCAGCCGCGCCTCGGACCTGATGATGGCGGCCCTCGAACTCGGCGAGAACACCCCGGTGGCCAAGGCGATCCGCACGATGCGCGACGAACGGTCACAGCTCGCGGTCGTCTGCGGCGGCGAGCAGGCCATCGGCGTGGTCGCCCTGGAGGACCTCCTCGAGGAAGTCATCGGCGAGTTCGACGACGAAACCGACCCGATTGTCACCGCCGCCCGCACCGAGGCCGCCGACTGACACACTTTGTGCACCCACCGCGCGTTTCGGGGTGCTCCAGATAGGCGGTGGGTGCACAAAGTCGCCGGATACGGTGGTTGCGAGGGCGGAGGAGGGCCAGTGGCGATTGAGCGGATCGGGCTTGTGGTTCATCAGGGGCGGCCGGTGGCAGTGGAGACCGCCGGGACCGTACGCAAGTGGGCGGCCGACCACGGGATCGGGTGCACCGACATCGACGTCTGGAAGGACCATCAGGAACGCCGCAGCGGCACCGACGAGCTGCACCACGCCGGTGATCCGGACCTCGTGGTCACGCTCGGCGGCGACGGCACGTTCCTGCGCGGCGCGCGGATCGCGGCGAAGAACAACGCGGCGGTGCTCGGCGTCGACCTCGGGAAGGTCGGGTTCCTGACCGAGGTGGCATGCCGCGACGTCGAGGCCGCCCTCGAGGCGGTACAGCACGGCGGAGCGACGTACGAGGAACGGATGACGCTGACCATGCGGGCGTCGCGGCCGCTGGAAATCCCGACCGGGATCGAGTCACTGCTGCGGTACGGGCACGGACCGGCGCTGCCGCCACCACCGGTGCGGCACGAGATGGCCGAGGGCGACGGCTGGGGGATGGCGCTGGACGTCACCGCGCTGAACGACGTGGTCGTGGAGAAACTGGCGCGCGATCATCAAGTGGCGTTGGGCGTTTACCTTTCGGGGCGCTTGCTGGCGTCGTACTCCGCGGACGCGGTGATTGTCGCGACGCCGACCGGATCGACGGCGTACAGCTTCGCAGCGGGTGGACCGATCCTGTCGCCGAACACCGAAGCGATCGTGTTCACTCCGGTCGCGCCCCACATGACCTTCAATCGGACCGTCGTCGCGGCGCCGGACGAGGCGATCGCGCTGCGGGTGCTGCCGCATTCGGGACAGGCCGCGGTCAGCATCGACGGGCAGTTGCGCGGCGTGCTCGACCCGGGGGACTGGATCGGGGTGTACGGATCGCCGCAGCGGTTGCGGTTGGTGCGCCTGCGTCCGACCGACTTCTACGGACGGTTGCGCGATCGCTTCCAGCTCACCGACGCGCCGGCGACGGCGCTCGACGGGCAGTCCGAGTTGTTCTGGCAGCCGGCCGATTCGCCGGTGCCGCCCGACCTGCAGCACCTGCGCATCCCGCCACCGCCTGGTGACGACCGGTAGGGTCTGTCCCCATGCGGAACGTGGTGATCCTGGCAGGTGGTTCGGGGACCAGGCTGTGGCCGATGTCCAGAGACGACAGGCCCAAGCAGGTGCTGCCGTTGGCGGCCGGGCAGTCGCTGTTGCGGGTGGCGTACAACCGCCTGCGCGGACTGGTCGCGCCGGAGAACATCTATGTGTGCACGGTCGGCGCGATCACCGACGTCGTACGCAAGGAACTCCCCGAGCTCGGCGAGCACAACATCATCGGCGAACCGGCCCGGCGGGACACCGCGAACGCGGTTGGGCTCGCGTCCGCCGTGGTGGCGCGCAACGATCCGGACGCGGTCGTCGCGTTCGTCGGGTCGGACCACCTGATCAGTCCGGAGGACGAGTTCCGGGCGGCGATCGAGCACGGGTTCGAGGTGGTGGAGGCGCGGCCGAAGTCGCTGGTGACGTTCGGCATCGAGCCGACGCATCCGCACACCGGGCTCGGCTACATCGAGCGCGGGGCGGCGATCGAGGGTACGTCGGCCTTCGTCGTCGACCGTTTCCGGGAGAAGCCGGATCGGTCGACCGCCGAGGAGTACCTGGCGACCGGGCGCTTCTGGTGGAACTCCGGGATGTTCGTCTGGCAGGCATCGACCGTGCTCAACGTCCTGGACTCGCTGCTGCCCGAGTCGGCGACCCGGCTGCGTGAGGTCGCGTCCGTGTGGGACACCCCCGAACGCGACGCGACGCTGGCCGAGATCTACCCGAACCTGCGCAAGATCAGCGTCGACTACGCCGTGATGGAGCCCGCCTCCCAAGGCAAGGTGGACGCCGACGTGGTCGTCGTACCGATGCCGGTGCACTGGCTCGACGTCGGCTCGTGGGCCGCCCTGGCCGACACGTACGACGCCGACCCGAACGGCAACCGCACCGACAGCATCACCCTGAGCTGCCTGCTCGACTCCCACGACAACATCATCGTCACCGACGACCCCGACCACCTGATCGCCACCGTAGGCCTCCGCAGCCACATCATCGTCCACACCCAGGACGTCACCATGGTCTGCCCCCTCTCCGACGGCGAACGCGTCAAAGACCTAGTAGCCCAAGTCCAATCCGACCACGCGAACTACATCTGAGCCGCACCACGGTCCAGCGGTCTGCCGCCCTCGCAGCGGACCTCGAACATCCGATCCGGACCTTGGACAGGCAATAGCGTGTCTCCCGTCCGCAGAGGGTGTCCGAGGTCCGGCCTGCAGGGGAGGTGCGACTTAGCGTAGTCGTGGCGTCGCGGGGTGCAGTAGTGTGCTGACGTCGACGGGCAATCACCAAGCGACGATGCCATCGGCAACCAATCGGCGGGCGCCGATGCGGACAGGTCCAACGAGACGGGGCAGGCATCCCGTACAGGACTTGATGGCAGTCGGCCACCAACGGCTGACCCGAATGCGGGTGACGACCCTAGCGATCGAACAACCGATCGCTACACGACCAAGTCGGAGCATGACCCGGCCGGAGTCACCACAGACACGCCAGGTCACGAGTTCGTCGAGAACGCCGATCCCAAGGACATGGAGACATACCGGCGGATCCGCGAAACCGAAGATGTCGACGCTGTGGCTGAGAACAGCGGATTCCTCCGCGAGGTCGTCGAGATCGCAAAAGACAACTTGTTCATCCGCCAGCACGATGTGGCGGTGGAACCGGGAGTGGTCAGACGTGGATACTTCACGCCTCTCGACGGAGTTGGGTCGTTGTGGGACCGAGCCGCATCGGGCGCCGAGCTGACGGACAAGCAACAGGCGCAGCTCTGGTCGTTGATCGCGCACGAATACGTTGAAGCGAAGCTGATGGAAGCCGGAGTCCCTTACAAGTCGTCCCACGCAGATGCCTGGGACGAGTACGAGATGTCGAGGGTCTCGCCGGATCACCCTTCGGCCCACAACACGGCGCCGCGGAGCCTGCAGGCGCGCATGGTTGACCTGCTGGCGCACTGGGACAAGCTGGACATACCGAGAGGTGATCTGCGGGTGGCGGAGGATCTGCCGAACCTGGACGAAGTGGTTCGGTTGGCGAAGGAAGGACTGGGGTTGTGACGGACACGGCGGCGTGTCAGCGATTGCTCGAGCGCCTGGTCGCGGCGCGGTGGGACGACCAGGAGGCCGAAGACCTGCACCAGACGTCGCGAGGCGCGTTGGCCAGCGAGTTCTTCCGCCGTAAGGCTGTCTGGGCCAACGCGCTAGGCATCACTCAACTGTGGCCTCTCGCTGAGGTTGCTCTGGCGTTCGATCCTTCCTTGGAAACCGATCCGGTCTGGCTGGAGCGGTTGGAGGCTGCAGTCGGCCACGAGCTGATGCCGCAGGTACGCAAGGGTGGTGACCGACATGTTCCGGTGGGCGTCGCTCGGTGACCGGCCGTATGAACGGTTTCCGGCGTTCGACGACCCGTACGAGCCGATGGTGCAGGTCCTCGAGCTCGGTGGTGAGTTCTTGCCTGGGCAGGGCGGGATCGAACTGCCCATCGCCGGCGTGGCCTATCGCAGCCTCGACTTCCGGTTGAGCCAAGAGCCGATCGCCATCGATGCCGCGACCCTGGCTGCGCTGGACGAGAGAGATCGAGCCGAGCTGGAGAAGGTTCGTGCCCGGGCGGCACAACGGGCGCAGGAAGCCGGTATTCGCTCGCGGGAGGGGTCTGGAAGTCCGGATGGCACCGCGGGCGGGCCGCGGTGATGTCAGGGTCTGTCCCTCGAACATGGTCGGACGCTCGCGGTCACGCACGCCGCACGGTCTGCCGCCCTCGGGGTGGACCTCGAACATCCGATCCGGACCTTGGACAGGCAATAGCGTGTCTCCCGTCCGCAGAGGGTGTCCGAGGTCCGTTCGAGCGGACGACGTACAAGGCGAACGCCCCCGAGGATGCATCCTCGGGGGCGTTCGGTGTGCGGGGAGTGTCAGCCGCCGTTGGGTTCTTGGGCGTCGGCGGCTGGGTACTTCTCGATGAATTGTTTGAGGGCGTCGCCGCTGACGGAGCCGCAGAACTGGCGGTGGCCGAAGGACTTCTGGGAGGCGTCGGGGCCGCTCCAGTGGGCGAAGGCGAGGTTCTTGCCGGCCGGCCAGGCCTTGCCGTCGGACTCCTTGAAGGGGGCGGCGATGAACTTGCCGTTCGCGCTGTCGGGGAGCTGGGCCTTGGCGATCTTCTCGATCTGGTCGATCTGGTCCTTCGGCAGCGTGTCGCGGTACCAGAGGATCGTGTAGCCGTGCTCGAGGTTGTGCACCAGGTTCTCGACCGGGGGCCGGTCGCCGGTCGAGTAGAACTTCTTGTCGAACGGCGCCCAGACGGCGTAGTGCGGGCCGGACGACGGCGGCGACACCGAGTACATGATCTTCTCGCCGTCGGGGCGGTGGTCCTGGGTGCCGCCGGCGGCGTCGTTGGTGGCCGGGTCGCAGGACGCGGCGGAGGCGGCGACGCCGAAGTCGGTGAGCGCCTGGTTCTTGGTCCGGGAGTCCTGGATCAGCTTGATCGCCGGGTAGGCGATGATGGCCAGGCCGACCACGATGGAGCACACCACGATGATGATCGTGCGGCGGCGGTCCGAGCGGGCCTGCTCGCGCTGCATCTTCTCGATCATCTCGCGGCGCGACTGTTTCTGCGACGACGCTTTACCCACAGTGTTTGGTCTTCCCGGATTAGGGCGGCCACCGCGCCGCCGTGCGATGGCAGTGTACGAGGTGACCCTAAGAAGTTGCCTAGAAAACTACTGCCAATCTAGGCAGACCGTGAGCCGAACGTGACCGTCGCCTCGCTTCCGGGCCCGGGCCGCACCGCGACGCCGTACCCCTCGGCGTGCAGCAGGACGGCGAGCCGCTCGGCCACCACCCCGACCGTCACCGGCTCCTCACCGAACACCGTGACAGCGTTGTCACCCACCTCGAGCCGTACGTCGTCGACCTCGGCCAGCAACCCCGACCACACGGCGGGATCGACCTCCCGCGGACCGGCAGGCGCCTTCCGATCGAGTACGGCGGCCCGCGCGGCCTCCCGCGTACCCAGGCTGAACATGTCGTACTCCGCGTCCCGCACCAGCGCCCGCGCCCCGGGACCGCGCTCGCCGACCGGCAGTACGGCGTCGTCCAGCCCGCGCAGTACGGCGACCGGAACACCGTCCGCCTTGCCCTTCACCAGTTCGCTGGCGCTCGCGATCTCGTCGGCCAGCGCCGGCTCGGTGACCGCGAGGACGTTGCCGTGACTGTCCGTCGTACCGCGCAGGTCCTCGACCACGCGCACCCCGGCGGCACCGATGGCGAGGTCGGTCTGACCGTTGCGCCACGGGCGGCCGAGTGTGTCCGTCACCACGATGCCGACGTTCACGTCGTACCGCTCCTTCAGCGCGGTGCGCAGCTCGCGCGCCGACGCGTCCGGGTCGACGGGGAGCAGCAGCACGGTGCCGGGCGCGGTGTTGGACGTGTCGGTGCCCGCGGCGGCCATCACCAGGCCGTGGCGGGTCTGCACGATCCGGGTCTCACCGCGTTGCGCGACGACCCGGACGAGCTCGGCGTCGACCGCCTCCTGCCGGGTGCCGTGCGTCAACCGGCCCTCCGCCTTGCTGACGATCTTCGACGTCACCGAGACGACGTCGCCGTCGCGCAAGTCGGCGCCGTCGGCGATCAGCGCGGCCAGGTCGTCCCCGGCCGCCACCTCGGGCAGTCCGGTCACCGGGAAGATCTCCAGGTGCTTCCTCATCGCCGTACGGCCTCCGCGAGGTTCAGTGCCGCGTCAGCCATCGCGGCGGTCGTGGTCTCATCCGTCATCCACAACGGGACGGCCTGGACATTGATTCCGGCTCCGGCGATCGAATCCGCCTGGATCGCGTCCGAGGTATCGATCAACCAACCGTCCAGCACACCGCCGGACGATCGCGAACCGTAGTACCGCGCGACGGCCGAGGCGGTCGAGGCGACACCGACCGTGGCCAGCACCTTGTCCGCCATTCCACGGACCGGACCGGTGCCGATAATCGGCGACAGCCCGATGACCGGCGCGGCCGTCGCCTGGACCGCCTCCCGGATCCCGGGTACGCCGAGGATCGTGCCGACCGACACCACGGGATTGGACGGCGGGACGATCAGTACGTCGCACTCCGCGATCGCCTCCAGGACACCCGGCGCCGGCTTGGCCTTGTCCTGGCCGACGGCGATGATCTGGTGCGCGGGGACCTCGGCCTGGTAGCGGACCCAGTACTCCTGGAAGTGGATCGCCTTGCGGCGTCCCGGGTTCTCCGGGTCGTCCACCACGACGTGGGTCTCGATCCGGTCGTCACTCATTGGCAGCAGCCGGACCGGCAGTTTCCAGCGGCTGCACAGTGCTTCGGTGACCGCGGTGAGGCTGTAGCCCGCGTCGAGCATCTGGGTACGCACCAGGTGCGTCGCGACGTCGCGGTCGCCGAGCCCGAACCAGGTGGGCTCCACGCCGTACGCCGCGAGCTCCTCCTTGATCACCCAGGTCTCGTCCTCACGGCCCCATTTGCGTTCCTCGGAGATCCCGCCGCCGAGCGTGTACATCACGGTGTCGAGGTCGGGGCAGACCCGCAGCCCGAACAGGGTGATGTCGTCGGCGGTGTTCCCCACGACGGTGATCTCGGCGTCCGGCCGGGCCTTGAGCAGCCCGCGCAGGAAGGTGGAACCGCCGATGCCACCGGCCAGCACTGTCAATCGCATGGGAAGAGTCTGCACGAGTCGTCAATGCGGCGGACCACCGCACGACTATGCTGCGGAGGGTCAGATGCATCCGCACAGCTCAGTTGTACGGCCCCCCAACATCCGAGGAGCCCTCGTGGTCACCGACGCAACCAAGAAGCTCAAAGAGCCGGTCGCGTATATTCTGCTCGCTTTCGCTGCCCTGTTCGCGCTGTCGGCGCTACTCCAGCTGTTCGTCACCGGCTCCGGTTTCGTCGCTGGTTCGGCCGGTGCGTTCCGGGATATCGGCCCGTTCCAGACCTCCGGGCTGGCGCTGCTGATCGCGCTGGTCGGCGCGGTCTGGCTGGTGAACGAGGGTGAGCGGACCCCGAACGCGCGGCTCGTCGCGCTGGTCGCGCTCGTGATCACGGGTGTGCTGGCTCTCGTCGTGCTGCTGGCCGGGTTCGCGACCTTCAACAGCGGCGCGTCCGCCGGGGTCAACATCACGAACTTCCTGACCGCGCTCGGGGCGCTCGCCCTGTACGCCGCGGCGGGTTTCTACATCCTGAAGACGTTCCAGGCGATGCCCGCGCCGGTCCGCGCCCCGAAGCCCGGTCAGTTCCAGCAGCAGGGTCAGCAGGGCCAGCAGTACGGCCAGACCGCGCCGTACGGCCAGCAGGGCTACCAGCAGGGTCAGCAGGGCCAGCAGGGTCAGTACGGCGGCCAGTACGACCAGGGACACGACCAGGGCCAGTACGGCGGTTACCCGGCGGCCGGCGCTGCGGGTGGCTATGCGGCGGGTCAGGGCGACCAGCAGCAGTGGCCGCAGGAGCAGGGCTGGAACCAGGGCGAACAGCAGAACTGGTCGGCCGGTCAGGCCGAGGCCCAGCCCGGTCAGCACTCCGCGCAGCACTCCGGTCAGCAGGGCGAGCAGGCCTGGTCCGCCGAGGGCCAGCAGGCAGCTGAGCCCACGCAGGCGTGGAGCTCCGAGGGCCAGCAGCAGTGGCGTGGCCACGACGAGGGTCAGGGCCAGCAGTGGCCGCAGGAGCAGCAGCACCAATGGGGTGCCGGCGACGCCGGACAGCAGCAGTGGTCCGGTCAGGAGTACGGCCAGCAGGAGCAGCACGGTCAGCACGAGCCGGCCGGCCAGCAGGAGCAGCCCGGTCAGCAGGAGTGGGGCCAGCAGGACCAGGGCACTCAGGGTGCCGCGGTCGTCGAGGAGGGCTCGCACGAGCCGAGCGAAGCCCAGCAGGCGCAGCAGGCCTGGCAGCAGGAGCAGGCCTGGCAGGCCGAGGGGACGCCGGCAGCGGAGCCGCAGCCGAGCGGCACTGAGCCTCCGGCGCCCGCGCCGCAGACCGAGGCCGGCGACGAGACCCGGGTCGATCCGCGGGTCGAGCCGGACAAGAACGACCAGAACCCGCAGCAGGGCCAGCAGGGCTGGTGGTCGCAACCTTCCTGATCTGGAAGGGAAAGCCCTCTCCTGGCCGGGTGTGAAAATCCGCCAGGAGGGCGTTTGAATCTGGGGTACACAGCGCGAGAGGCCTGCATCTACAGGCCTCTCGTTCTTTTGCGGCCATGTTGCGGATGATCCCAATAGCAGAGCACGGCTTGACTTTCGTGGATTGCAGGAATGTAATTTCAACCGTGTCGTTCGTTGGACACTCGGTATCGGGGACCGTTGCAGAGCGCAGGACGGACGAGGTCAGGCATGTGGACCGCAAACCCACATGTACAGGGGAACGAACAGGGTCGAGGAGGTCGTACCGTGACAGAGGGCCTGATGGCGATTGTCGACGGTGAGGCGATCGAGGAGGAGCCGAACTGGCAGGAAAGGGCGCTGTGCGCCCAGACCGATCCAGAGGCTTTCTTCCCGGAGAAGGGCGGTTCCACCCGCGAGGCCAAGAAAGTGTGCCTGGGCTGCGATGTCCGGGGCGAGTGCCTCGAGTACGCGCTGCAGAACGACGAGCGCTTCGGGATCTGGGGCGGCCTGTCGGAACGGGAACGCCGCAAGCTGAAGAAAAAGGCCGTCTGACGGTCCGAACGCAAGCGACAACTTCACGATGGACTTCCGCGAGGCCCCGGGGTGATCACCCCCGGGGCCCGCGGCTTTCCACACACTCCGACGGCGGCTGTATGGTGATTCCTCGCCGGGACTGCGGTCACGGTGACCGTCCGCAAGCATCGAGGTGTCACAGCTCCGCATGGAACAAGAAGCTCCGGCCGGCTGGGAATTCTTCGACTCCGTCGATTTCCCGACCGATCACATCGACGACGCCATGGGTCGTCCGCGGGTCCGCCATGTCGTCACCGCTGTGGTGGTCGGCCACGAAGGCGCGGCCTGGCTGCCGCGTCTGTCCGAGGCGTTGTGGGCGCTCAACCCACGTCCGGACCGGCTGATCGCGGTCGACACCGGATCCACCGACGACACCGCCGAACTACTCGCCGCGATGCCTGGTGTGGAGCCGGTGGTGAGCCTCTCGGCGCGCACCGGTTTCGGCCTGGCCGTGGCCCGCGGCCTGGAGACGCACGGTTTCGCGCCGATCCCGAGTGCCGTCGGCCCGTACGGCGACGACGGGCACATGCCCGTGGTGGAGTGGCTGTGGCTGCTGCACGACGACTGCGCGCCGGCACCGAAGGCCCTGGAGAAGTTGTTGCTCCAGGCCACAATGTCGCCGAACACCGGCGTCTGGGGCCCGAAGCTCCGGCTCTGGCCGCGGGATCGCGAACTGCTCGAGGTCGGCGTCACCACGTCGCTCGGCGGCCGCCGCGACACCGGGATCGAGAACGGCGAGCTCGACCAGGGGCAGCACGACCACCCGCGGAACGTGCTCGCGGTCAGTTCGGCCGGCATGCTGGTACGTCGCGATGTCTGGGAATCGCTGCACGGGTTCGACCCGCGGCTGCCGATGTTCCGCGACGACATCGACTTCGGCTGGCGGGCCAGTCGCGCCGGCTACCAGGTCGGAGTCGCGCCGGACGCGGTCGTCTATCACGCGCAGGCCGCTGCGACCGGTGAGCGGGCGCTGGCCGGCACTCGTCGGCACGCCTACCAACTGGACCGCGCCCACGCGTACTACACGGTTCTCGCGAACGCACCGGGCAAATTGCTGCCCCTCCTGATCCTCCGGTTCCTCCTCGGCACCGTGATGCGGTCGATCTGGTTCCTGCTCGGCAAGACACCGTCAGGTGCGGTCGACGAGTGGACCGCCTTGCTCGGCACGCTCCTGGCCGGCGGCTGGACAACGGCCCGCAAGAACCGCAAAAACCTCGACCAGGTCCCGTACGACGACATCAAGGGCCTGTTCTCCCGGTCCGTGCACGCCTTGCGGCACAACCTGGAGGAAACCACCAGCACGATCTCCGAGCGGATCCGTGAAGCCTGGGCGGACGAACCGGAAGAGCAGGTCGTCACCACTGCTCGCCGGGCCAAGTCCACTGCCCGCGTAGCGGTCGACCAGCCGCGCTGGCGTCGTCAGTTGATCCGGCGGCCGTTCCTGGTCGCCTGGGTCGTGCTGGCTATCGGTGCGCTGATCTCTGCGCGCGACCTGATCGGTGGCGGCGTCCTCCGGTCCAACCTCCTGCTTCCGGCACAGGAGAACCTCGCGGCCCTGTGGCACGCGGCCGCGTCCGCTCCGCCAGGCGTGACACCACCTGCGTGGTTGGCGCAGATGTGGGCGTTCTCGACGGTGATGTTCGGCCCGACCGGTGCGACGAACCTGCTGTTGCTCGGTGCGGTGCCGCTGGCCGGCCTGGCGGCCTGGGCGTTGCTGCGATCGTTCGTCGTCGACCGTGTGGCGCGCGCCTGGGGCGCAGCGGCGTACGGGCTGGCCGTGTTCATGAACGGGGCGATCACGCAGGGGCGGCTCGGGACTGTTGTGGCGGCCATCGTGTTGCCGTTGCTCGGGGCTGCCGTGCACACCGTCGCGCGGCGGCGGCGTGTGGTGATCCAGGGCAGTTGGCGGGCCGCGTGGTTCGCCGGGATCTGCCTGGCCGTGCTGATCGCGTTCACGCCGGCGCTCGGTCTTCTGATGGCCGTCCTGCTCGTTCTCGGCGCCGTGTTCGGGCTGGGCTGGCGGCGACAGGGCCGGCAGTTGGTGTTCTCCGTCGTACTGGGGCTCGTGCTCGTTCTGCCGTGGACGATCGACCTGGTGCTGCACCCGTCGAAGCTGGGCCAGGAGGCGGGCGGTCCGCCGACCGCTGCGGTCGGTCCGGGCGACAGCCTCCCGCATCTGCTCACCGGTACGCCGATCGGTGCGCCGACGCCCTGGTGGCTCGCCGTACCGCTCATCCTGGTGGCGCTGTTGTGTCTGCTGCGTCAGTCGCGGAACCGGTACGAGTTGCTCGGTTGGTTCGCCGCACTGGCCGGTCTGGCCGGGACGCTGGTCGCGAGCCGACTGGGTGGTGGCAGCGGGCCGCTGATGTTCCTGATGACCGCCGGCTGGGTGATCGCCGTGACGGTCGCGTGGGACTCGGTCGGCAAGTCCACCGAGATCATCGTGCAGGGCGTGCTCGGCGTCGTCCTGCTGACGACTGTCGTGACCGCAGGCTTCTGGCTGGTGCGTGGAAGTGACGGTCCGCTGTGGCGGGGGCCTGCTCAGGACCTCCCGGCGTACCTCGTGTCTTCGCAGGACCCGCCGGACAACAACTCGATCCTGGTGGTGCGCAAGGCGCCGAACGGCCAGATGCGGTTCTCACTGGTCAAGGACGGCGGACCGCGGATGGGGTCGCTCGAGGCGGCTCCGACCGCTGCGCAGACCAAACCGATCGCCGACGTACTGGCGACCCTCGGTGGCGGCGGTAGCGGTGAGGAGGGCAGGCAGTTGGCCGGTCTGGCGATCGACTACGTCTACCTGCCCGGTCCGGTGGACACCACGCTGCAGGCCACGCTCGACTCGCTGCCTGGTCTGACCAGAGCCAGCGCGAGCGACGGCGACGCGTCCTGGCTGGTGGACCGGTCGAAGATCGAGGGCAAGACCCCACTGGTCGACCAGACCCACACGGCGTGGCGCATCCTCGGTCTGATCGCCTGGATCATCGCACTGGTGTTCTGTCTGCCGACGGTCCGCCGCACTGTCGCCGTACCGCAAGGAACACACGCGAGGAGGGACCCCCGGTGAGGTTGCTGTCCGACCCGCGGCTGCGGATCGGGGCCGTCGTCGCCGCCATGGCGGTACTGGCCGGGCTCGGCGTGGTCACCCATCCCAAGTCGCCGGACACCCGCCCGCAGGCGGCCGTGACCGAGCCGTCCCGTGCGGTGGTGAACCGTACGGCGCTGTCGTGCCCGGTGCTGTCACCCGGCGGCAAGATGGCCAGCGTGGTGAACGCGGTGGCTCCGACGCTGCCCGAAGGTACTCCGATCGCGTCCGGCGACGCCGACCCGTTGACGATCGCGCCGCTGCCCGCCACTGGCGACCCGGTCGGTTCCCTGCTGACCCGCGGAACGATCGCTTCGAGCGCTCCGGCGGTGAAGCCGGAGCCGTTGTCCATCCAGGGCACCGGTCCGCTCGCCGCCGGCACGGTCGGCACGAGTACGACGACCGCACAGGAGGGTGTGAACCGTGGGATGGCCAGCGTGAGCTGCCAGGCGCCCGGTTCGGACTTCTGGTTCGTCGGGGCGTCCGGTGCGAGTGACCGGCGCGACGTCCTGGTGCTGACCAATCTGGACAGCGTCAACGCGGAGGTGAACGTCGGCGTGTTCGCGCGCTCCGGGGCGCAGGACCTGCCCGCCGCCCGCGGCATCGTGGTCCCGGCACACGGCTTCTTCGCGTTGTTCCTCAAGGAGGTCGCTCCGAACCTCCGCGACATCGCACTGCACGTGGAGTCGACAGGTGGTCGCGTAGCTGCCGCTGTCCGCTCCAACGCGTCGAACGGCAGTCAGCCGGTCGGTGTGGACTGGCTGAACGCGTCGGCCGCGCCCGCGACCAAGGTGTTCGTGCCGGCGGTGGCGGCCGGTGGCGGTCTGCGGATCCTGTCGGTGGCGAACCCGTCGGACCTGCAGGCGACCGCCAGCCTCACCGTGAACGGCCCGAATGGTCCGTTCAAGCCTGCCGGTCTGGAGACCGTCCAGATCGCGGCCGGCTCGGTGAAGACGTTCATGCTCGACCCAGTGCTGCACGGTGACGCGAGTGGGGTCACGATCACGTCAGACCAGCCGGTGACCGCGTCGCTGCGGGTCACTGACGCGAGCCGCAGTGAGTTCGCGTCCATCGGGTCGGCGGAGGCGCTGACCGGACCGGCGTACCTCGTGTTGCCGGCGCACCAGCAGCCTGCGATGTTGCAGGTGACCGCGCCCGGTAAGACGGGCAGTGTGAAGTTCGAGCTGCGGGACGCGCGCGGACGGGTGCTGACGACGCGGGCGCTGGACATTGTGGCCGGCGCGACGACACAGATCGCGTTCCCCGCGCAGCCGCGCGCGACGTACCTGATGGTGCAGCAGACGCGGGGGACGGTCGTGGCAGGCGTCACACTGATGCCGGCGGCGAAGCCTAAGGACGAGGACGTACCTCAGGTGGCTGTGTGGCCGCTGTCGACGTCGCTGGTGTTCCGTGCACAGCTGGGTGCGCAGCCTGAGGTCAGCGCCGCGCTGCGGTAGCTCAGCCTTCGGAGGAGTTGGCGCCGGGGTCCTGCAGCATCCGCAGGTGACCTCGGCGCTTTACCTCGACAGGTGCGCCCGGCGTACCCGTGCGGGGCTCGCGGGGCGGCAGCGGACGCGCAGCCTCGCGGACCGCGTTCGCCAAGGCTTCCAGGTCGTCCGAGGACGGTCCGGCGGCTGCCGGGTCAGGAGCGAGCCGGATGACTTCCCAGCCGTTCGGAGCGGTCAGCCGGTCGGCGTGGTCCGCGCACAGGTCGTAGCAGTGCGGTTCGGCGTACGTCGCCAGCGGGCCGAGGACGCACGTGGAGTCCGCATAGACGTAGGTGAGCGTCGACACAGCCGTCTTCTGACATCCGGCGCGCGAACAAATCCTGGCGATGCTCACGGGCAGACGTTACCCCCACTAGGCTGAGCGCGTGACCGAGGCTCGCCGTCATCGCAGGCACATCGACCGCCACGGGCGCGGCATGCTCGGCCCGATCAGCCGGCCGAGCAAGTTCGCGCCGCGTGGATTGCCGCTGCAGCGCTCGCTCGCGGCCTCGTTCGACGAGGTGGTCGCGATCGAGGTGACACGGCTCGAGAAGCGGCTCCCGCAGGTGATCGCGCGGGTCGAGTTCGCGATCGAGGACGTCCCGAACCTGGACCTCGACGCGACCGAGATCCCGCTCACACATGCGACCGGCGGGACCTCCCACGAGCCGTACCGGATCGTCGTCTTCCGGCGGCCGATCGAGCTCCGCGCCGAGCGGTCCGGGGCGAGCCTGGCCTGGCTGGTCCGCTCCGCACTGGTGCTCGAGCTGGCCGACGTGCTCGCGTTGTCACCGGAGCAGATCGACCCGGACTTCGACACCGACGAGGACTGACTCCGCGTCTCACCCGGTGGGCGACAGGCCGCCCCCCTCGCACATGTTGGAACGTGTTCCGTACTGTGGATTGAGGTTTGTGACCTTCGTTGTCATCGGGAGAGGATCGTGTCTGTGAACGATCAAAAACTGCGGGTCGGTGTGGTCGGCCTGGGATTCGCCGGTCGGACGGCGCTGGAGGCGTTCTCCGAGCTGCCGGATGTCGAGGTGATCGCGCTGGCGGGCCTGGAGAAGGACACGCTGACCAGCCTCGGCGAGAAGCACGGCGTACCGCATCTGTACGAGAAGTGGGAAGACCTGCTCGAGACGCCGGGGCTGGAGGCGGTCAGCATCGGTACGCCGACGCAGCTGCACGCCCCGATCGCGCTGAAGGCGCTCGAGAAGGGTCTGCACGTCCTGTCCGAGAAGCCGCTGGCCCGGACGGTCGCCGAGGGCACCGTGATGGTGGAGGCCTCGAAGAAGGCCGGCCGGGTGCTGAAGGTCGTCTTCAACCACCGCGAGCGTGGTGACGTCGCAGCCCTCAAGCACCAGATCGACGAGGGTCAGCTCGGCCGGATCTACTACGCGAAGGCGCACTGGATGCGCCGCAACGGCATCCCCGGCATGGGTGGCTGGTTCACCAACCGGGAGCTGTCCGGCGGCGGTCCGCTGATCGACCTCGGCGTCCACATCCTCGATATGGCGCTGCACCTGCTCGGCGAGCCGCAGATCACCACGGTGTCCGCGGACACGTTCGCCGAGCTCGGTCCGCAGGGCAAGGGCAGCTCGAGCAGCCCGGACCGCCCGACCGTCAACACGCTCGGCTCGAAGTTCGAGGTCGAGGACCTGGCGACGGCGTACCTGCGGCTGAAGGGTGGCGGCGCGCTGCAGCTGGAGACCAGCTGGGCGACGTACCGCGCGCCGGGCGACAACTTCGGGATCGAGCTGTTCGGCACCGAGGGCGGCGCGAAGATCGAGGTACAGAACTACACCACCGTGGACACGCTGCGGATCTTCACCGACGTGGCCGGCATCCCGGCCGAGGTGAAGCCGGCGACCGGCGCCGGGCTCGGCCACCGCGCGGTGGTCCGGGAGTTCGTCCGGATCGTCCGCAGCGGCGAGTGGGAAGGCCAGAACGGGTCCGAGGCGCTGCTCCGGACCGAAGTCATCGACGCTTGCTACGCCTCCGCGAAGGCGGGCCGAGAGGTGGTACTCCATGGCTGAGTCGAAGGGTCCGATCCGCGTCACCGTCTGGGGCGAGAACGTCCACGAGGGCCGCGACGAGTCGGTCCGCAAGGTCTACCCGGACACCATGCACGAGACGATCGCGGCGGCGCTGCGGGACAAGCTCGGGCAGGACGTCGTCGTCCGTACGGCGTGGCTGCAGCAGGACGAGCACGGTCTGACCGAGGAGGTGCTCGCCGACACCGACGTACTCACCTGGTGGGGTCACGCGGCGCACGGCGACGTCGACGACGCGATCGTCGACCGGGTCCAGCAGCACGTGCTGTCCGGGATGGGTCTGATCGCGCTGCACTCGGCGCACTTCAGCAAGATCTTCATCCGGCTGATGGGCACCACCTGCTCACTCGACTGGCGGGCCGAGAACGACCGCGAGCTGATCTGGACGGTCGCCGCCGGGCACCCGATCGCGCAGGGTGTCCCGCACCCGCTGGTGATCGAGCGCGAGGAGATGTACGGCGAGCTGTTCGACATCCCGCAGCCCGACGAACTGGTGTTCGTCAGCTCGTTCACCGGCGGCGAGGTGTTCCGCTCCGGCTGCTGCTACCGCCGCGGCCAGGGC
Source organism: Kribbella sp. NPDC054772 (assembly GCF_053611945.1). Lineage (NCBI taxonomy): Bacteria > Bacillati > Actinomycetota > Actinomycetes > Propionibacteriales > Kribbellaceae > Kribbella > Kribbella sp. NPDC054772. Next base: position 117,508 of record NZ_JBSHBJ010000014.1, read on the forward strand.
CGGGTGTTCTACTTCCGCCCCGGTGACCAGGAGTACCCGACGTACCATCAGCCGGAGATCCAGCAGATCCTGGCCAACGCCACCAAGTGGGCCGCCCCGAGCAGCCCGCGCCAGCTCCCGACGGTCCACCACCGCAAGGACATCGGCTGGTTCGAGAAGGCCTGAGCCCGACGGCCCACTCCGCGAACTCACCGTGCGGCTCTCGACGGGTTGAGGTGGGGGTTGTGGGGTGGGCCGGATAGGGTCCACGCATGGTTGACGTTGCGGCGATCTTCAAGGCGTACGACGTGCGGGGGGTTGTGCCCGACCAGCTGGACGAGTCGGTGGCCCGGGCGACCGGGGCCGCGTTCGTCGAGGTGCTGGACGTGCTCGGTGGACCCGGTGCGGTCGTGGTCGGGTATGACATGCGGCCGTCCAGCCCGGCGCTGGCGGCGGCGTTCGCCGAGGGGGTGACCAGCACCGGCGCCGACGTGATCGACATCGGTCTGGCCTCCACCGACCAGCTGTACTTCGCGTCCGGCCGGCTCGACCTGCCGGGAGCGATGTTCACCGCGAGCCACAACCCGGCGAAGTACAACGGCATCAAGCTCTGCCGCGCAGGCGCCGCACCGGTCGGCTCCGACTCCGGCCTGCGGGACATCGCCGACCTGGTCGCCAAGGCCCTCGCCGAGAACGCCGAGACCGGTCCCGCCCGCGGGCACGTCACCCACAAGGACCTGCTGACGGCGTACGCCGACCACCTGCACGACCTGGTCGACCTGTCCGCCATCCGCCCGCTGACCGTCGTCGTCGACGCCGGCAACGGCATGGGCGGCCACACCGTCCCGGCGGTCTTCGCCGGCGGCCCGGTGACGATCGTCCCGATGTACTTCGAGCTGGACGGCAACTTCCCGAACCACGAGGCCAACCCGCTGGACCCGAAGAACCTGGTCGACCTGCAGGCCAAGGTCCGCGAGACCGGCGCCGACCTCGGCCTCGCCTTCGACGGTGACGCCGACCGCTGCTTCGTGGTGGACGAGAAGGGCGAGGCGATCTCCCCGAGCGCGATCACCGGCGCGGTCGCGGTCCGTGAGCTCGCCAAGCACCCCGGCTCGGCGGTCATCCACAACCTGATCACCTCCAAGGCCGTCCCCGAGCTGATCACCGAGCACGGCGGTACGCCGGTCCGCGCGCGCGTCGGGCACTCCTACATCAAGCAGAAGATGGCCGAGACCGACGCGGTGTTCGGCGGCGAGCACTCGGCGCACTACTACTTCCGCGACTTCTGGCGTGCCGACACCGGCATGCTCGCCGCACTGCACGTGCTGGCCGCCCTCGGTGAGCAGGACCAGCCGGCCAGCGAGCTGTTCGCCGAGTTCGAGCGGTACGTCGCGTCCGGCGAGATCAACAACACCGTCGACGACCAGGCGGCGACGGTCGCGGCGATCGAAGATACGTATTCTGGCGTCGACGGCGTGACCGTCGATCATCTGGACGGGCTGACCGTGTCAGCGGGACAGTGGTGGTTCAACGTCCGTGCGTCGAACACGGAGCCGTTGCTGCGGCTGAACGCCGAAGCGGCGGACCAGGCCACGATGGAGCGCGTCCGTGACGAAGTACTGGCCCTGATCACCGGCGCATCGGTGGAGGAGAACTGAATGGCAGTCAATCTGGACCCGGACCTGCTGAGCATCCTGGTCTGCCCGAAGTGCCGCTCGGAGTTCCGCGTGGACGACGAGGCGAACGAGCTGATCTGCACCAACGCCGGCTGCGCGCTGGCGTACCCGGTGCGTGACGAGATCCCGGTGCTGCTGATCGACGAGGCCCGGGACACGCGCGAACCGGCGGCCACGGAGAATTGATGAGCGTCTTCGACGACACCCGGCTGGACGACCCGGCCGCCCTCGAGGCGGCGGACGGTCTGCTGCGCCGGCTGGCGATGGCCGGTGCCCGGATCCGGGCCGAGCTCGAAGCGTCCGAGGACGTGCTGTCCGCGCTGGAGTCCGACGGCTTCCGGCCGCGGGCCGTGGTCGCGGCCGGACGAGACGCCCGGCTCGTCCGGGCCGTCCTCGAGCCGGTCTGCCCGGTTCCGTTCCTTGCCTGGCCGGGCCCCGGTCTGCCCGGCTGGGCCGGTCCGCTGGACCTGGTCGTCGTCCTCGGCGGTGCCGCCGAGGACACGGATGCGGTGTCGGCCGCGGGCGAAGCCGTACGCCGTGGTTGCGGGCTGATGGTGGCTGCGCCGGTGGACTCTCCGGTGGCGATCGCGTCGGCCGGTCTGCGGCATGCGATCCGGCTGCCGTCCCAGTCCGACGACCAGCTGGCCGCCGCCGTCGCCGTACTGCAGGCGCTGCATCAGATGGAGCTTGGTCCCGAGGTGGATCACAAGGCCGTAGCGTCGTTGCTGGACGACGTCGCGATCGAGTGCTCGCCCAACAACGACGTGTCCTCCAACCCGGCGAAGGACCTCGCGCTGGTGCTGGCGGACGCGTTGCCGCTCGTCTGGGGTGGCTCCGTGCTGGCCGCGCGCGCAGCTCGCCGCGTGGTTGAGGCGCTGCGGCTGGCCAGTGGCCGGCCGGCGCTGGCCGCTGACGCGGGCCACCTGCTTCCGGTGCTCAACCAGCCGCCACGGGATCTGTTCGCGGACCCGTTCGACAAGCCGGCGGAGCTGCGGCCGGCGCTGATCATCCTGGACGACGGGACCGAAGAGGCCGGTGTCGCCGAGCAACGCCGCAAGCTGGAGTCCAAGGCGGAGGCGCACGACGTCCGCGTGCACACGATCAGGCAGGCCGACGGCACGGATGTCGCGCGGTACGCCGCTCTGACCCAGCAGGGCCGGTACGCCGCGGCGTACCTCGGGATCGGCCTCGGCCGGCACGGGATGCCGACCGTGGACGATCCGGTCGAGCCGAGGAATCCCTCGGAGGACATGGCGTGGTAGTCCCGCTGCAGAACACGATCCGCGACTACGCGTGGGGTTCGCCGACCGCGCTACCGAAGCTGCGCGGCGTCGAGCCGACCGGCGAGCCGCAGGCGGAAATGTGGATGGGCGCGCACGAGTCCGCGCCGTCGGTGCTGCCGTCCGGGGACACCCTGTACGACGCGGTGTCGTTCGACCCCGCGGCTGTGCTGGGGGAGGAGACGGCCGAGCGGTTCGAGGGCCGGTTCCCGTTCCTCGCGAAGCTGCTGGCGGCCGCGCAGCCGTTGTCGATCCAGGCACACCCCTCGCGGGACCAGGCGATCGACGGGTACGCGCGGGACGAGGCGGCCGGGATTCCCCGCGACGCCGCGGACCGCAACTACAAGGACGCCTGGCCGAAGCCGGAGATCCTGATCGCGCTCGAGCCGTTCGACGCGCTGGTCGGCTTCCGCCCGCTGGCGCAGACCGTCGCGCTGCTCGAGGCGCTCGCACCGGTGGGCTTCGACAAGCTCACCGACCAGCTCCGGGACGGAAAGCTCCGCGAGGCGTTCACCGACTTCATGAGCACCGACCGGGACACGATCCGTCCGCTGGTCGGTGCGCTCGGCGAGGCCGTGGCGCAGTACGCCGGGGACGCGTTCGCGCTCGAGCGGGAGACGCTGGCGAAGCTGTGCGCGGACTTCCCGGACGATCCGGGCGTACTCGCGGCCCTGCTGCTGAACCGGGTTCGCCTGCAGCGGTTCGACGCGGTGTACCTGCCGGCCGGGAACGTGCACGCGTACATCCGCGGGCTCGGGTTCGAGGTGATGGCGAACTCGGACAACGTGCTGCGGGGCGGGCTGACGAGCAAGTACGTCGACGTCCCGGAGCTGGTGTCGGTGGTCGACTTCGAGCCGCTCGCGGACCCGGTGCTGACAGCCGGTGACGACGGCGGCTACGAGACCGGGTGTGAGTACTTCGCCGTACACCGCGTCGATCTGGACGACGACGAGCGGACCGTCGACGGTGTGGGTCCGCGGATCGTCTGCTGTGTGTCGGGGCAGATCGAGGTTGCCGACCAAGAATCTGCTGTGAAGTTGTCCGCCGGTCAGTCCGCGTTCGCTGCTGGACCCGACGGACCCTGTATCTTGCGTGGTTCCGGCACGGCCTTCGTCGTGTCCGCACGCTGACACTTCGGAGGATCAGAACACCATGGCTGGTGGCGGGAACAAGGCCGTTGTCGCGGCTTTGCTGGCGAACACCGGGATCGCGATCACGAAGTTCGCCGCCTGGGCTCTGACCCTGTCGGCGTCGATGCTCGCCGAGGCGATCCACTCGCTCGCCGACGCCGGCAACCAGGTGCTGTTGCTGGTCGGTGGGCAGCGTGCGAAGCGTGCGGCGGACGAGCTGCACCAGTTCGGGTTCGGCCGGGAGCGGTACGTCTACTCGTTCATCGTGTCGATCGTGCTGTTCAGCGTGGGTGGTCTGTTCGCGCTGTACGAGGGCTACCACAAGGTGCACGACCCGCACGGGATCGAGCACTGGAAGTGGGTCCCGGTCGCGGTGCTGCTGATCGCGATCGTGATGGAGGGCTTCTCGTTCCGGACCGCGATCGTCGAGGCGAACAAGCTGCGCGGCAACGTCTCCTGGGTGCGGTTCGTCCGGAACGCCCGGGCCCCGGAGCTGCCGGTGATCCTGTTGGAGGACTTCGCCGCGCTCACCGGACTGGTACTGGCGCTGTTCGGCGTCATCCTGACGCTTGCCACCGGCAACGGTGTGTTCGACGGCCTGGGTTCGATGGCGATCGGTGCGCTGCTGGTCTGCGTGGCGATCTTCCTGGCGATCGAGATGAAGTCGCTGCTGCTCGGCGAGTCCGCGACCCGCGAGTCCCAGCAGCGGATCGTCGCCGCGATCGAGAACACTCCCGGTGTGACGCGGCTGATCCACATCCGCACGCTGCACCTCGGCCCCGAGGAGGTGCTGGTCGCGGCCAAGCTGGCCGTCGAGCCCACCTCCGACGCCGCCGTGGTCGCCAACACCATCAACGCCGCCGAGCACGCCATCCGCGAGGCGGAGCCGATGAGCCAGCACATCTACCTCGAGCCCGACATCTACGTAGAGAACTACGTCCGCGAAGACCGCCCCGCCGTCCCCGAAGCCCCGTCCCACTAACGCCGCCGCTGCCTCGCCGACCTTCCACGGCGGGGCTTCCCCCTCCCCTCCCTTCTTTCCTTCCTTTCCTAGCGAGGCTTCTCCGGCAGGACGCCGCTGCGTCCAAGCCAGCGCAGCGCCCGGTCGCGGTCGATCTGGGCTTGGGTGGGTGGTGCTGTCAGGCGCCCCGTGCGGTAGCCGAGGTTCCTGATGTCGGCCGCGACGGACGGTTCGGCCAGGGCTCGCAGGGCGAAGGCGAGCGCGGCCGGCGTCACGTCGTACCGGCGTTCGAGGTCGAGCGCGAGTTGTACCGCGGCCAGGTCGCGGTCGTCGTACTGGCGTTGCGCGGTGTGCTCCGACCGGGAGCGCGGGAGCAGCCCGAGTGCCTCCCGGTAGCGCAGCATGCGCGGAGTGGTACCCAGTTGGCGAGCGGCCTCGGCGATGCGCATAGCATCAATCCTGACATTCCGGTGTCAATTTCGCGCCTGGAGCGATCAAACCGCGTGGCTCATCCCTCTAGGCTCAGGTCGGAAGCAATCACAATTCAGGGCACAGTCTTCAGGGGAGCGGTATGACCTTCGACTACAAGGTGGCGGATCTCGGTCTCGCCGAGTTCGGGCGCAAGGAGATCCGGCTGGCCGAGCACGAGATGCCCGGTCTGATGGCGATGCGCGCGCAGTACGGCGAGAGCAAGCCGCTGGCCGGCGCCCGGATCATGGGCTCGCTGCACATGACGATCCAGACCGCGGTACTGATCGAGACCCTGGTGGCGCTCGGCGCCGAGGTGCGCTGGGTGTCCTGCAACATCTTCTCCACCCAGGACCACGCGGCCGCCGCGGTCGTCGTCGGCCAGGGTACGGCGGAGGCGCCGGCCGGTGTCCCGGTGTTCGCCTGGAAGGGCGAGACGCTGGAGGAGTACTGGTGGTGCACCGAGCAGGCGCTGACCTGGCCGGGTGAAGGCCCGAACATGATCCTGGACGACGGCGGCGACGCCACCATGCTCGTCCACAAGGGCACCGAGTTCGAGAAGGCGGGCGCCGTTCCGGACCCGTCGACCGCGGACTCCGAGGAGTACGGCGTCGTCCTGAGCCTGCTGACCCGTTCGCTGTCGGAGTCCAAGGACAAGTGGACGACGATCGGTCAGGGCATCAAGGGGGTCACCGAGGAGACCACCACCGGCGTGCACCGGCTGTACGAGATGCACAAGGCCGGCGCGCTGCTGTTCCCGGCGATCAACGTGAACGACTCGGTGACCAAGTCGAAGTTCGACAACAAGTACGGCTGCCGGCACTCGCTGATCGACGGCATCAACCGCGCCACCGACGTCCTGATCGGCGGCAAGGTCGCGGTCGTCTGCGGGTACGGCGACGTCGGCAAGGGCTGCGCGGAGTCGCTGCGTGGTCAGGGCGCCCGGGTGATCGTCACCGAGATCGACCCGATCTGCGCGCTGCAGGCGGCGATGGACGGTTACCAGGTCTCGACCGTCGACGACGTGGTCGGGATCGCCGACATCTTCGTCACCACGACCGGCAACAAGGACGTCATCACCGCCGACCACATGGCGGCGATGAAGCACCAGGCGATCGTCGGCAACATCGGTCACTTCGACAACGAGATCGACATGGCCGGGCTGTACAAGACCGCCGGTGTCGAGCGGATCAACATCAAGCCGCAGGTCGACGAGTTCCGGTTCCCGGACGGCCACACGATCATCGTCCTGTCCGAGGGCCGGCTGCTGAACCTGGGCAACGCCACCGGGCACCCGTCGTTCGTGATGTCGAACTCGTTCACCAACCAGGTCCTCGCGCAGATCGAGCTGTTCGTGCGGACCGCGGAGTACCCGACCGAGGTCTACGTGCTGCCGAAGCACCTGGACGAGATGGTCGCGCGGCTGCACCTGGACGCGCTCGGCGTGAAGCTGACCGAGCTGTCCAAGGAGCAGGCGGCGTACCTCGGCGTACCGGTCGAGGGACCGTACAAGGCAGAGCACTACCGCTACTGAGTCCCGCACAGCGCGAACGCCCCGCTTCCTGCGGGGCGTTCCCGGCCTGCAACAATAACCCGCTCAGAACCACTGGGTGGCGTCGTTGCTGCCGGGTGCCGCCCAGCCTTGGGCGTTGACGGCGGCCGGCCGGGAGTTCGGCGGCGGTGGTGGGGTGAACGGGCCCGGCTCGGGCGCGGCCGGCGGGAGCACGCCGTACGGGCTCGGCGGGGCGAAGGGTCCCGCGGGGATCGCGTACGACGGCGTGGCCGCCGGTGCGAACGCGGGAGCGAACGGGCCGGTGTTGAGTGGGCGCTGCGTGGAGAGCCGGTGGAGTTCGCGGCGCCGGCGTTCGGCGAGGACGGCGGAGAGGAAGGCCGGGGCGATGATCGGGCCCGGTGGGGGCGGCGCGATGACGGCGGCGACGCGGGTGGCGAGCGCCTCGCCGATGGCGATCTGAGCACCGGGGAGGAGTTCGGTGTAGCGCGCCAGGTAGTCGCGGGCGGCGTTCGCCAGTTCGTCGGACAGCCGTGACAGCTCCAGCGACTGCGCCCACTGCACCAGCTGGGCCGGGACGAACAGCGGCGGTGACGCCATCGGCTGGTGCCGTTCGCGAATGACGACCGTACCGGCGACCATGTCCCCGATCCGCTTGCCCTGCTTGTTCATCAGGCTCGCCACGATCCCCGGGCACGCCGCGAACCACGGGGCGAAGTCGACGAAGAACCACATCAGCGTCCGGACCAGCGCGTGCCGGAACCGGATCGAACTCCCGTCGTCGCGCACCACCTTCAGCCCGAGCACCATCTTGCCCACCGTGCGCCCGCGGGTCAGCGTCTCCATGACCACCCGATAGCCCACCACGACGAGCAGTACGACGATGAAGATCAGCGCGACCCCCAGCGCCTCACTGGCCTCGCCCCCGAGCAGGAACCCGGCCAGCAGCGAGATCAGCGCCACCAGTACGGCGCCCTGCAGCGCGATGTCGATAGCGCAGGCCAGCGCCCGCGTCGGCATCCGCGCGATCCGCACCTGGAGGACGACCGCCTCACCGGTGACCAGCTGAGACACGTTGTCGCCCCCCTCCTCCGTAGACACCCGGTCCGGCTAGTCTGCCAGCGCAGGAAGTCATCCGGGTGGAGGAGGTGCGGCAGTGGACGTCGAAGCGTACGTCTCGGTGCACCAGCCGCAGTGGGACCGCCTGGCGTACCTGACCCGGCGCCAGCGCCGCCTGTCCGGTGCGGAGGCCGAGGAACTCGTCACGCTTTACCAACGCGTCGGCACTCACCTGGCCGCGCTCCGAGCCGCCGGTGCGGACCCGGTGTCGATCGGCCGGCTGTCCGGTCTGATCGCCGACGCCCGCGGTGCGGTGACGGGTGCGCAGGCTCCTGTGTGGCGCGACATCTCGAAGTACTTCCTGGTGACCTTTCCGGCCGCGCTGTACGCGTCGAGGCGGTGGTGGGTCACCATCGGGCTGCTGTTCTACCTGGTCGCTGCGTGGACCGCGTGGCGGGTGCTGGCGCATCCGGAGACGTTGGACTCGGTCGCCACACCGGACCAGATCAAACAGCTCGTCAACCACGACTTCGAGTCCTACTACTCGGAGAACCCGGCGCAGGACTTCGCGCTCCGGGTCTGGATCAACAACGCGACTATCAGTGCCGCCGTACTGGCGCTGGGCATCCTGCTGATCCCGTCCGTCTTCATCCTCTGGGACAACGCGTTCAACCTGGGTCTCAGCGCCGGTCTGATGATCAGCAACGACCGAGGCGGTCTGTTCTTCAGTCTGATCACTCCGCACGGTCTGCTCGAGCTGACCGCGGTCTTCGTCGCGACTGCAGCCGGACTGCGCCTCGGCTGGTCGTGGATCGTGCCGGGTCCGCGCACCCGGATGCAGGCGGTCGCCCAGACCGGCCGCGCAACCGTTGGGATGGCCATCGGTCTCGGCGCGGTCCTGCTCGTCACCGGTCTGATCGAAGCGTTCGTGACGCCGTTCCTGCCCGCCCCGGTCCGCGTCACGATCGGCATCCTCGCCGAACTGGCCTTCTTCACCTACGTCTGGACCCTCGGCCGCCGCGCCTACCGCCACGGCGAGTACGGCGACATCGACGAAGCCGACCGCGAAGCGAGCGCACCCGTCTCCGCCTGACCGTTTCCGTGGTGGGCACCGGAACGATCGTGAGTACCGCCACCGAAGTGAGGCACAGCCGCGCGTACGACGTCGCGATCACCGTCGGCCTGATGGCGTACGGCGTCGTCCACCTGCTGATCGCCTGGATCGCGCTGCAGCTGGCCTGGGGCAAGTCGTCACAGGAGGCGACGCAGCAGGGTGCTCTGCGTGAGTTGGCTGACCAACCGCTCGGCGGCGTACTGCTGTGGGTGACCGCCGGCGGCATGTTCGCCCTGGTGCTGTGGCGGGTGCTGGAGCTCGTCTACGGTCACCTCGAGCTGGAGAAGAAGATCTCGTCGATCGGCCGGGCCGTCGTGTACCTGTTCCTTGGCATCAGCGCCGTCAAGGTCGGTGTCGGTTCCAGCGGTTCGAGCACGAATCAGCAAGAGACGATGTCGGGCCGGCTGATGGCGCACGGAGCCGGACGGGTCGTCATCGTCGTCATCGGCCTGGTCATCATCGGGATCGGCGTCCGCCAGCTGCACAAGGCGATCACGAAGAAGTTCACCGAGGATCTCGCGGGTGGTGTGTCCGACCTGACGATCCTGCTCGGCCGGATCGGGTACGCCGCAAAGGGCCTCGCGTTCCTGGTCGTCGGCGCGTTGTTCGGCTGGGCCGCCATCGCCTACGACCCGCAGAAGGCCGGCGGGCTCGACACCGCGCTGCACACCATCAAGGAGCAGCCGTTCGGCTCCGTCCTCCTGACGGTGCTGGCAGCCGGCATCGCGGCCTTCGGCGGCTACTGCTTCATCTGGTCCCGCAACGCCCGCCGGTGACCTGCCTAGGCCGGCAAGTCTCTTCGGCGCAGACCGATCAGACCTGCGAACCCCACGACCGCGGCGATCGCGAGCAGGACGATGAGCGGACCCGCCGACACGGAACCGCCCGGAAGCGACGGGAGGTGGGTGAACGGAGAGATGTCACGGATCCAGCCGGCCGTCGCGACACCGGCGCTCACCAGCCCGATCAGGATGCAGACTGCCGGGCCAGCCCACGATGCCATCGACGCCTGCGGGAAGAACCCGAAGATCGCGAGCGCGATCGCCGCAAGGACCCACACCGCCGGCAGCTGGACCAGCGCGGCACCGACCAATCGGGGTACCTGGCCGCCGACGTCGCCGATCGCCACGCCGTACGCGAGCCCCTCGGCGACACCCGCCGCGAGCAACGCGGCCGCCGGACCCAGCAGGCTGAAGACGAGATGGCTCGCCGCCCATTGCCAGCGACTCGTAGCGGTCGCCAGCACCGGCTCGGCCCGGCCGCTGCTCTCCTCGACCCGCAGGCGCAGCGTGGCCTGGACCGCGTACGCCGAGGCGATCAGCCCGACCAGCGTCATCACACCGGCCAGGAACGAGTCGATCAACCCGGCCGCCCCGCCCATCCGCCGGAACATCTCCTGGATGCTCGGGTCGTCGCGCATCATGTCGCCGACGCCCTTGGCCACCCCACCGAACAGCAAGCCCAGCAAGGCGAATCCGACCGTCCATGCCGCGAGCAGTCCGCGATGCAGCCGCCATGCCAGCCCGAGCGGCGAGCCGATCGCGCCGTCCGCCGGACCGAGGCGGTCGGCCAGTAGCCCACCGCCGATGTCCCTGCGCGTGGACAGCCAGGCGGCGACTGCCACCAGCGCGATCGTTGCCGCCAGCACCAAGATGCCCAGCCACCAACGGTTCTGGGCGTACGGGTGGATCCGTTGGGCCCAGGAGATCGGCGACAGGTACGACAGCCAGGCGAGTGGACCGTCGGTGTGCGCGCTGGTGTCGCCCGCGGCCCGCAGTACGTAGGCGCCGCCGAGCACGCCGATCGCGATCCCGCGCGCCGTCCCCGCGCTGGCGGTCAGTTGCGCCGCGACCGCACCGACCGCCGCGAAGAACCATCCGGTGCCGGCGTAGACGACGCCGATCGCGACAGATCCCGCCATCGGCAGATCCTGGCCGTGCATCGCGAACGTGAGCAGGACAGCGAGTACGACGTTCGCGCCGAGCGTCACGATCAGCGCCGCGGCCAGCTGCGCGTACCGCCCGATGACCGTTGCCCCGAGCAACTCGCGACGCCCGGTCTCCTCCTCGACCCGCGTGTGCCGGATCACCGTGAGCAGGCTGATCAGCCCGACCATCACCGGCACGAACCCGAGCCGCCAGGTGACGAACTCACCGAGACTCGATCCGGACAGCTCGCCGTACAAGGTGATGAAGCCGGCGTTGCTCGCGTACTTGACCCGGGACTCGGGCGTCGGGAACAGGTCGCCGTACTCCTTGACGTAGCTGGCCGAGATCGCGACGAGCAGCACGATCCACAACGGCAGCACGATCCGGTCGCGGCGCAGGATCAGCCGGATCAGCCCGCCGGTCCCCACGAGGCCTCTCATCGCACGGTCTCGGGTTCGTACAACCGCAGGAACAGTTCCTCGAGCGACGGCGGCTGACTCACCAGACTCCGTACGCCGATCTCGGTCAACCGCCGCAGTACCGGGTTGATCTCGTCGGTGTCCACGTCGAACCGCACCCGACCGTCGTCCATCTGCAGATCGTGTACGCCGTTCAGCTGCGCGAGACCGTCCATCGGGCCGACGAGCTCCGCCTGGATCGACGTACGGGTCAGGTGCCGGAGCTCGTTGAGGGAGCCGCTCTCGACCGCTTTGCCGGCCCGGATGATCGTCACCCGGTCGCACAGCGCCTCGACCTCGGACAGGATGTGGCTCGACAGCAGGACCGTTCGGCCGTCGCGGTCGCTGACCTCCTGCACGACCTCGCGGAAGACCTCCTCCATCAACGGGTCCAAACCACTGGTCGGCTCGTCGAGCAGCAGCAGCTCGACGTCGGACGCGAACGCGGCGACCAGCGCGACCTTCTGCCTGTTGCCCTTCGAGTACGCGCGCGCCTTCTTCCGCGGGTCCAGGTCGAACCGCTCGAGCAGTTCGGCCTTGCGTTTCTTGTCCACGCCACCGCGCATCCGGCCCAGCAGGTCGATCGCCTCACCGCCGGACAGGTTCGGCCACAGCGTGACGTCACCCGGAACGTACGCGAGCCGCCGGTGCAGCTCGGTCGCATCCGACCACGGGTCGCCGTCGAGGACCCGCGCGACGCCGGCGTCGGCCCGCGTCATCCCGAGCAGGATCCGGATCGTGGTGGTTTTCCCGGCGCCGTTCGGGCCGAGGAACCCGTGCACCTCACCGGTTCGCACCGTGAGGTCGAGACTGTCCAGGGCGTGGGTGCGCCCGAACCGTTTGACCAGACCTTCCGTGCTGATCGCAGCCGGCATGATCACTTCTCCTCAGAGCGTTGCTGGATCTTCTCGAGTTGTTCGGGGGTGAGCAGCGGGATCGTGAAGACCTCCATCAGGGCCTGGCCGATCCGGTTGTAGCCCGCCGGGGTGGTGATGTCCTCGCCGAGCGCCTTCGAGACCTGATCGCGGAACACGAACACGCTGAGCTTGATCGCGGCCAGCGCGGCGGCGTACCCGCGCCGGTCCTTGGGGTCGATGCCGTAGCTGGTCGTCCACTCCTCGACCGCGTCGACCCCTTCGAGGAACAGGGCAGTCGCGGTCTCCGAGCCGTCCATCATCGAACGGACGATGTACAACTGCAGCGGGAACGCGCGGGGGTGCAGAGCCAGCGGGTCGAGCCCGGTGAGGTCGTTGTTCTGGGTCAGCTCGGCGCCGATCTCGACCATCCGCTCCTTGGCGTACTTGTCACACGCCTCGCGCAGCGACTCCTTGGACCCGAAGTGATGCCGCACCAACCCCGACGACACCCCGGCCTCGGCCGCGATGTCCCGGATCGAGGCCCCCTCGATCCCACGCTCCCCGAACAGCCTGATCGCCGCATCCCGAATCCGCGCCCGCGCCGTCAGGTCATCCGCCGGTCGATCCATCACCCTCTCCTCCCACTACACACAAAAGCAAACTACTACACAACCGTGTAGTCAAGTGCAGGAACCCATGTACTGCGCTCAGCCCGCGCGCTCCGCCCCGGCCTTTCTCGGTCGGTTGTTCGTCGAGTCGTGGGGACCGGCTGGGCGACACGCCGACAGATCCACGACTCGACGCAGGGGAGGCGAGCCACACGCCACGACTCGGGCTTTGGCGCCGCCGAAGGTGGGACGGCAACTTCCGGTGATAGCCGGAAAGTGCTCGGCGGCCGTAAGTTGATTACTTCAATGTGACAAAGTTTCGTATCTCGTTGACACCTGTGGGCTCGCTGGTGTGGGTTCTTCCTCAAACACCAACACCGGCTGGGGAAGGTGGGGCGGCCCATGAGGAAGCTGTTGGCGGTGCTGGCGGCGTTGTGTCTGCTGGCGATGGTTCCGGGGACGGCGGCGGCCGCTGATCCCGAACCGAAGAAGGTCATCAAGATCGGTGTCACCCAGTCGGTGGACTCGATGAACCCGTTCCTCGCCGTGCGGCTGGTGACGGGGTCGATCCAGCGGTTGATCTACGGCTTCCTGACGGTGCCGGACTCGAAGACCCTGCAACCCAGCCCGGACCTCGCCGAGTCCTGGACGACGTCGCCGGACGGGCTGACCTGGACGTTCAAGATCCGCCAGGCGAAGTGGTCGGACGGACAGCCGATCACCGCCGAGGACGCGGCCTGGACGTTCAACAAGATGATGACCGACGACGGTGCGAAGACCGGCAACGGCCCGGCGGTGGAGAACTTCCAGAGCGTTTCCGCGAACGGCCAGGAGCTGACCATCAAGCTCAAGGCCCCGCAGGCGTCGATGCTCGACAACCCGGTGCCGATCATGCCCAAGCACGTCTGGGAGAAGGTCAAGGACATCGCGAAGTACGACGGCGAGACGTACCCGACCGTCGGCAGCGGCCCGTACATCGCGGTCGAGCACAAGAAGGACCAGTACGTGCGCTTGGAGGCGAACCCGGACTACTGGCGCGGACGGCCGAAGATCGACGAGCTGCAGGTGATCTTCTACGACAACCCGGCGGCGTCGATCGTCGGGCTGAAGAAGGGCGACATCGACCTGATCGGCCGGCTGAACCCGCCGGACTTCGAGTCGTTGAAGGGCGACGACAACATCGTCCAGTGGAACACGCAGGGCCGGCGGGCGACGTACCTGCAGATCAACCACGGGGCGACGACGAGCGACAACAAGCCGATCGGCGACGGGCATCCGGCACTGAAGGACCCGAAGGTGCGGACCGCGCTGCACTACGCGATCGACAAGCAGAAGCTGGTCGACGAGGTCCAGGGCGGCCTCGCGAAACCGGCCGACGGATCGATCATCCCGCCGCTGTACAAGGACTACTTCTGGGAGGCGAGCCGCGACGAGAAGGTCTCGTTCGACCTGGCGAAGGCGAACAAGATCCTCGACGACGCCGGCTACAAGAAGGGCGCGGACGGTGTCCGGACGATGCCGGACGGATCGCGGAAACTGCAGTTCCGGTTCAGCATCCACACCGACACCCCGATCGAGGACAAGCTCGCGGAGTACCTGACCGGCTGGTTCAAGGAGATCGGCATCCAGCTGACCACGAAGCGGCTGGACTCGAGCAAGTTCACCGAGGAAACCGGTACGACGGCGCTCTTCGACATCGCGATCAGCGGCTGGTCGGTGAACCCGGATCCGGAGGAAGTGCTCGGCACGCACCTGTGCAGCCGGCGCCCGACGGCGACCGGTGAGGGTGGTGGAACCGAGTCGTTCTACTGCGATCCGCAGTACGAGAGCCTGTACCTGCAGCAGCAGAAGGAACTCGACCGCGGAAAGCGTGCGGAAACGATCAAGAAAATGGAGGAACGGCTCTACACCGACGCTCCGGTGATCGCGCTGTACTACCCGAACGACCTCGAGGGTTACCGCAAGGACCGGATCGCGAGCATCACGCCGATTCCCGAGGACAAGGGCCTGCTGTACGGCGGTTCCGGGTACTGGCCGTTCTACACCGTCGAGGCGGTGTCGAAGGACGGAAAGTCGGAAAACGCTAGCGGAACGAGCAGCGGTGTGATCGCCGGTGTCGCCGGCGGTGTCGCTGTCCTCGCCATCGTGGGCTTCTTCGTACTGCGTCGGCGGCGCGGCGCGGCCGACGAGCGCGAATGACGACCACGATCGAAGCGGTCGAGCAGACTCCGGCCCGCCACGGTCTGCTGCGGTACGCGGCGACCAAGGCGGGCGGGGCCCTGCTCAGTATCGCGATGGTGATCGTCGCGACGTTCTTCCTGTTCCGGTTGCTGCCGGGCGATCCGGTCCGGGCCCTCGCGCAGGGCCGGAACATGACGCCCGAGCAGCTGGATCTGGAGCGTGCGCGGCTCGGTCTGGACAAGCCGATCCCTGAGCAGTTCGTGCATTTCGTCAAGCAGACCTTGCAGTTCGACCTCGGCACGTCGTACGAGTACAAGCGGCCGGTCCTCGACCTGATCGGGGAGCGCATCGGGTCGACCCTGCTGCTCACCGGGACGGCGCTGGTGCTCGCGGTGAGCCTCGGTCTCTGGCAGGGCGCCCGCGCCGGGTGGAAGCCGGGCAGCCGGTTCGACAAGTTGTCCACCGCGGTCTCACTGGTGCTGTGGTCGGTGCCGACGTTCTGGCTCGGGCTGTTGCTGCTGATGGTGTTCGCGGCCGGGATCGGACCGATTCCGGGGATCTTCCCGACCCGCGGGAGCTCGAGTGTCGACAAGCCGGACGGGTTCGCGGGTGTGCTGGACGTCGGGCAGCACATGGTGTTGCCGTGTCTCACGCTGGTCGCCGTCGTCTATGCGCAGTACCTGTTGGTGATGCGCTCGTCGGTGCTCGACGAGGTCGGTCAGGACTACATCACGACCGCGCGGGCGAAGGGTCTGCGCGATGACGAGATACGCCGGAAGCACGCCGTACCCAATGCGCTGCTGCCGACCGTGACGTTGGTGTTCATGCGGATCGGGTTCGTCGTCGGTGGTGCGGTGACGGTGGAGGCGATCTTCAGCTGGCCGGGGCTCGGGCAGCTGTTCTACGAGGCGATCCGGGTTCCGGACTTCACCTTGATGCAAGGAACGTTCCTGCTGATCACGGTGTCGGTGATCGTGATGAACACGTTGGCGGACGTCGTGTACCACTTCCTGGACCCACGGGTGAGGTCGGCATGAGCACCGTCGCCTGGGTACGTCGTCGGCGCGCCGCCGGTCGTTTCTGGACGGATTTCCGGAAACACCGAGCAGGCGTTTCCGGATTGGTCGTTCTGGCGCTCGCTGTCGTGCTCGCGCTGATCGCGCCGCTGTTCATCGATTCCGGCGTCACGAACGTGGTCAGCGGGACCGGCGCGAAACTGGCGCCGCCGAGCCTGCGCGATCCGCTCGGAACGGACGAGTCCGGACGTTCCGTACTGCTGATGATCTGGTGGGGCGCGCGGACATCGCTGCTGATCGGATTCCTGGCGGCCTTGCTGAGCATGGTGATCGGAACCGTGCTCGGAATCGCTGCCGGACATTTCCGCGGTTGGCTCGGCGCCGTGATCCTGCGGGTGACCGACTGGTTCCTGGTGCTGCCGTCGCTGGTCACCGCGCTGGTGCTGGCGGCGATCCTCGGTGGCTCGACGGCGACGATCATCATCGCGATCGGCGTGACGTCGTGGCCGTCGACGGCCCGGCTGATCCGCGCGCAGACGCTGGCCGTCGAGGCCCGCCCGTACATCGAACGCTCGCTGGCGCTCGGTGCCGGGCACTGGCACATCACCACCCGGCACGTATTGCCGAACGTCGCACCGTTGCTGTTGGCAAGTACGACGCTGGAGGTGGCGAGCGCGATCGTGACCGAGTCGACGCTGGCGTTCCTCGGGGTGAGTGCGAACAAGACCTCGTGGGGAACGATGCTGCGGGGGTCCTACGACTGGGGCGCGGCGACCGCCGGGGCGTGGTGGTACATCCTCGTGCCGGGTCTGTGCATCGTCATCGTGGTGATGGCGTTCACCTTGTGTGGAAGGGCGCTGGAGTCCGTGCTCAATCCCCGACTGCGAACCCGGGCGGTGTGATGCTCAGTCTCGAAGAGTTGTCGGTGACCTACCGGATCGGCGGCGCGGCAGCAGGGTCCGGTGAGGTGCCCGCCGTTCGTGGCGTCTCGCTGGCGCTGGCCGCCGGCGAGGCGGTCGGGCTGGCGGGGGAGTCGGGGTCGGGGAAGTCGTCCGTCGCGCTCGCGTTGCTGCGACTGCTGCCGCGCACGGCCGTCGTCGGTGGTCGGGTCCTGCTGGACGGCGAGGACGTGCTGACGATGAAGTGGGGCCGGCTGCGTGCCGTCCGGTGGTCGTCGGCGTCGATCGTCTTCCAGGGCGCGCAGCACGGGCTGAACCCGGTCCGCCGAATCGGCGACCAGATCGCCGAACCGCTGCTTGTCCACCGGCTGGCCTCCGGAGCCGCCGCGGACGCCCGGGTCCGCGAGCTCCTCGAACAGGTCGGTCTGCCAGCCTGGCGCGCTCGCAGCTATCCCCATGAGCTGAGTGGTGGCCAACGGCAACGAGTCATGATCGCGATGGCGCTGGCCTGCTCGCCGCAACTGATCATCGCCGACGAACCCACCACCGCCCTCGACCTGATGGTCCAGGCGCAGGTCCTCGCCCTCATCCGCCAGCTGATCGCCGAGCACGACATCTCGCTGCTGATGATCTCGCACGACCTGTCGGTGCTCGCCGACGTCTGCGACCGGCTCGCCGTCATGTACGCCGGTCGCCTGGTCGAACTCGGTCCTTCGTCAGGTTCCTTCGAGCACCCGTACAGCAAGGCGCTCGCCGCAGCGTTCCCGACCGTCGGCGACCCGTCGTCCCGGCTCGCGCCGCGGGGCCTGGCCGGCGATCCGCCCGATCCGCAGAAGCTGCCTGAAGGTTGCAGCTTCCACCCGCGCTGTCCGGTCGCGCTCGACACCTGCGCGACCGTCGATGTCGATCTCCGGCCCGCGGGCGCGGAGCGATCCACTGCCTGCGTCCGAGTGGGGGAATGACGATGCTCGAAGCAACAGACCTCGCAGTCGAGTTCTCCGGCCGCGGCGGCCGCCGGGCCCGCGCCGTCGACGGCGTCAACCTGTCGATCGGTTCCGGCGAGATCGTCGCCCTGGTCGGCGAGTCCGGCTGCGGCAAGACCACCCTCGCCCGTACCCTCCTCGGCCTGGAACGCCCGACGTCGGGCCAGATCACGTACGACGGCACGCCGCTGAGCTACTCCAGCCGGTCCCTGCGCGCGTTCCGCCGCGAGGTACAACTGGTCCTGCAAGATCCGATGGGGTCGCTGAACCCCCGCCATACCGTCTATGAGGCGGTCGCAGAGGGCCCACGGATCCACGGCCTCGCGGACGAGGAATCGGTCGTTTCCTCGGCCTTGTCCCGAGCCGGCCTGCGCCCGCCCGAGCGCTTCTTCCACCGCTATCCCCACGAGCTCTCGGGCGGCCAGCGGCAACGCGTGGTCATCGCCGGCGCGCTCGCCCTGGACCCGAAGGTGCTGATCGCCGACGAACCCGTCGCCTCCCTCGACGCCTCGGTCCGCGGCGAAATCCTCTCGCTCCTGCTCCGGCTCCGCGACGACCTCGGCCTGTCCGCACTCGTCGTCACCCACGACCTCGGCCTCGCGTGGAACATCGCCGACCGGGTCGCCGTCATGTACCTCGGCCGCATCGTCGAGTCCGGCCCGACCGAGGCCGTCCTCACCGACCCGCAGCACCCCTACACCCGCGCGCTGCTGTCGGTCCTCCCCGAGTCCCCGCAACGCATCGTCCTCACCGGCGAGCCCCCGGACCCCACCCACATCCCCACCGGCTGCCGCTTCCACCCGCGTTGCCAACTGGTGGCTGCTGGCAACGGTATCGAAGCCTGCACCACGACGCTGCTCGAGATCCTCCCGGCCAGCAGTACGCCGCAGGTCGCGTGTCATCTGGCCGCGGCACTAGTTTCAACGGTTGACAATAGTTAACAAGAAGTAGAACTATTGCGGTATGGCGGAAGAGCAGGTCGACCGGGTCTTCGAGGTGCTCGCGGACCCGACGCGGCGGCAGGTCGTGCAGCTGCTCGGGGAAGGCCCGCGGCGCGCGGGCGAGCTGGCCGCGGCGACCGGTGCGTCGTCGCCCGCGATGAGTCGCCACCTCAAGCTTCTCCTGGAGGCCGGCCTCGTCGAGGACGAACGGGTCCCCGGCGACGCCCGGGTCCGGCTGTTCCGCCTCAACCCCGAGCCCGTAGTCGCTGTCCAGGCCTGGCTCGACCAGGTCCAGGCGCACTGGCGCAATCAGTTGGGCTCGTTCAAACGGCATGTCGAGCAGAAGGAGTCATCATGACCACCACGCCCGTGCCACGTTCGGCCACCGCCTCGGTCGAGGTCGCGGTCGACCCCGCGACCGCCTTCGAGGCGTTCACCGCGGAGATCGACCAGTGGTGGCTGCGGAACCCGATCAACTTCTTCGACTCCAGCCGCGTGACCGCGATGCGGATCGAGCCCGGCGTCGGTGGACGGGTGCTCGAGGTGTACGCCGACGACGCCCTCGAACTCGCGATCATCACCGACTGGGAGCCCGGTGTGCGGCTCGGCTATCGCAGCTCGGTCGACGACACCGAGACCCGGGTCGACTTCGAGGCGATCGACGGTGGGACGCGAGTGACCGTCGTACAGTCGCTGGTCACCGAGGGCGGGAAAGCGTTCTACTTCTGGCCGCGCGTCATCCGCTGGCTGCCGGACTGGGTCGCGCGGCGGGCGAGCGCTGCCGGGTCGCCGCGCGAGATCGGCCGGCTCTCGATCGCCTTGTACTACGAAGATCCGGCCGCCGCGGCGCGCTGGCTGCACGAGGTGTTCGCGCTCGACTCGTGGGACACGCTGCCTGCCGAGGGGGAGCAAGCGATGTGGATCGAGCTGCACGTCGGATCCGCCGCCGTGCTCCTGTTCGAACGCACCGAGCCGCGGCCGAGCACGACCGATCACAATGTCTGGGTGTACGTCGACGATCTCGACGCGCACTTCGCCCACGCGCGCGACAAGGGCGCGAAGATCCTGCAGGACATCCACGAGCACGGCTACCGCAGCTACGAGGCCGAGGATCTCGAAGGTCACCGCTGGACGTTCCTCCAGGCCCGCCCGACGATGGCATGACCGAACAACCTCTCGCCGGAGGTCGCATGACGGCCGGGGTAGTGCGCGTCGACGACACGGTGCGCCGCCCCGGGTCGGCCGCCTCCGCCTTCACGGCCGCGCTTCTCGAACTCCTGGCGGAGCGGGGATTCACCGCGGCCCCGAAGTACCTCGGTCAGGATGAGTCGGGCCGCGACATCCTCACGTACGTCGATGGTTGGGTGCCCGCCAGGTTCCAGCGCTGGTCCGACGTCCAGGTCGCCGCGGCCGGTGCGCTCCTGCGCGCTTTCCACGACGCCACCGCCGGCACTGCGTTGGCGGGCGCCTCACCTGTGGTCTGTCACCACGACGCCGCGCCGAACAACTTCGTGTTCGACCAGGACCTCCCGGCCGCCATCATCGACTTCGACCTGGCCGCCCCCGGCGATCCCCTGGAGGACATCGGGTACGCCGCGTGGACCTGGTGCATCGCCTCGAAACACGCCGACCCGGACCGCCAGGCCCACCAGGTCCGAGTCTTCGCGGACGCCTACGGCCTGACCTCGTCGCAACGCCGGTCCGTCATTCCGGCAACCCAAGTAGCCCAGCTCCACAACGTGACGTTCTGGCAGCAGACCCCGTGCGACCCCGCAGACGCAGCCGAACGCATCGCATGGTCCCGCCGTGAACACGCCTTCATCACGGCCAACAGACAGACCTTCGAAGCAGCCCTGTAGCTACAGTCGTCCAGCCTTCTTGAGCGCCAGATAGGTGTCTGCCAGGGCCGGAGCGATCTGGTCCGGGTTCTCGTCCACCACGGTGACGCCGGCTCGCGTCAGCGTCGCTGTGGCGCGCTCTCGATCCAGACGGGTACGGGCAGCCGACGCAGCGCCGTACACCTCCAGCAGGTCGCTGCGGGTGGACTCGAGCTCGGCCAGCCGTGGATCGGCGACAGAAGCGAGCAGTACTACGTGACGGCGCAGGAGTGGACCGATGACGGGCAGCAGTGACTCCTCGATGACCGCCGGGTCCAGCCCAGTGAGCAGTACTACGAGCGAACGCTGGCCCAGTCGCTCCAGCACCTGCGACACAACGACCCGGAAGTCCGTCTGCACCAGCTCGGCGTCCACGTTCGCGAGAGCGTTCACGAACGACGGCAGCACGTCCTCCGGCGCAGGACGGCGTACGTCGGCCCGCACTGCGGAATCGCAGGCCAGCAGGGAGACCCGATCGCCGGCGCGAGTGGCCAGTGCGGCCAGCAATAGAGCGGCGTCCATCGCGTGGTCGAGCCGTGGTGCGTCGCCGACCCGCCCCGCGGACAGGCGGCCGGAGTCGATGACGATCGCGACCTGGCGGTCCCGCTCCGGGCGCCAGGTCCGCAGTACGACGTTCCCGCGCCGAGCCGTCGCCCGCCAGTCGATGCTTCGTACGTCGTCACCGGGCACGTAGTCCCGCAGTGAGTCGAACTCGGTGCCCTGGCCGCGCACCAGCAACGCCGTACGCCCGTCCAGCTCGCGCAGCCGCGCCAACCGGGACGGCAGATGCTTACGGCTGTTGAACGGTGGCAACGCCCGCACTGTCCACGGCACCCGATGCGACCCCTGGCGTCCAGCAAACCCGAGCGGACCGATCGACCGCACCGTCACTCGCGCCGCCTGGCGATCTCCCCGCCGCGTCGGCACCAGAAGCGTCACCAGCCGCCGACGCTCGCCTGACGGGAGATCCAGCTTGTGTGGCGGATCCAGTACGCCGGCCGACGGCGGCCACGCGTCTCGCAACAACCCGCGTACGCGTCGTCCCGGGTTGGTCACCAGCAACTGCACAACAGCCTGCTCGCCCAGCCGTACGGCGTGGTCTCCGTCGCGACTGAACTGCAGCCGACGTGGCGAGCCTGCCAGCAGGATGTCCACCAAACAGACCAACAGCACCACGAGAACGACCAGACCGACCCCGTCCCACGACGGCGCCGCCAGGGCAACGAAAACCACCCCAGCCGCCGCCAGTAGCCCGGCCCGGCCTGTCACAACCATCAGCGGGGGACCGGGACGGTGGCCAGCACGCTTTCCAGGACCGCGTCGGCGTTGACGCCCTCCAGTTCGGCCTCCGGGCGCACCTGGACCCGGTGCCGCAGACAGGGACGTGCCATGGCTTTGACGTCGTCCGGGATGACGTAGTCGCGGCCGGAGAGCCACGCCCACGCACGAGAGACCGCGAGGAGCGCTGTGGCCCCACGCGGTGAGACACCGAGCTGCAGAGAAGGCGACTGGCGAGTGGCGCGGCACAGGTCCACGACGTAAGCCAGTACGTCGTCGCGGACCGCAACCCGGCGTACGGCGCGCTGTCCAGCCTCCAGATCCTCCGGACCGGCCACGGGACGCAACCCAGCGGCAGCCAGGTCCCGCGGATCGAAGCCCTGTGCATGCCGGGCGAGTACGGCGATCTCGGCGTCCCGTGGCGGGATGTCCAGCGTCACCTTCAGCAGGAACCGGTCCAGCTGGGCCTCGGGCAACGGGTAGGTGCCTTCGTACTCCACCGGGTTCTGCGTGGCGGCGACAACGAACGGCGCCGGCAGGAGGCGCGGTTCGCCGTCCACGGTGACCTGCCGCTCCTCCATGGCCTCCAGCAGCGCGGCCTGGGTCTTCGGTGGCGTCCGGTTGATCTCGTCGGCCAGCAGGATGTTGGTGAACACAGGTCCCGGCCGGAACTCGAACTCGCTCGTCCGCGCGTCGTAGACCAGTGACCCGGTCACGTCGCCCGGCATCAGGTCCGGCGTGAACTGGACCCGCTTGGTGTTCAGACGCATCGCTGTGGACAGTGCGCGCACCATCAGCGTCTTCGCCGTACCGGGGACGCCCTCGAGCAGCACGTGGCCGCGGCAGAGCAGTGCGAGCACCAGTGCGGTCACCGCGGTGTCCTGGCCGACCACCGCCTTGCCGATCTCGGTCCGGAGCGCGACCAGCGCTTGCCGGGCCTGGTCCGCGGAGACCTCGGTAGTCGTCACGGGTGTCGTACCTCCTGCGTCAGTACGTCGAGCTCAAAGGACAAGGACATCAGAGCGGCGTCGGACTGTGGCGGCAGCCCGTAGAGCAGTTCGTACAGCATGGCCGGGTCCCGACCGGTGCGGGCGGCAACAGTCGCGACCACTGCGGACGGTTCGGCCCGGCGGGGAATGCCGTGGGCCTTGTGGAGCTTCCCCAGCGCGGACTCGCGCAGTGCCGCCGCGGCACGGTCCCGGGCGCGTGAACGCCGGTACAGCCGCGCACGGCCCTCAGTGGTCTCCGCGGCATGCACGATGACCGGCAACTGCTCCGCCACGACCGGACCGAGCCGTCGGCCCCGCCACAGCGCCACCACCAGGACTGTGAAGGCCAGCGCCCACGCGATGTACCGCACGTCCGGTGGAATCAGCGGTGGCGCGTCTTGGTTGACCGGACCGCTGCCGGACGTGTCCCGTTGCGGCAGGAACCACGTGAGGTCCTGGTGCGTGCCGATCAGGTTCAGCGCCAGCGCGGCGTTCCCGTCGTCCGCGAGTCGCGCGTTGGTGAACGACGTCGGCGTACCGATCACGTCGACTGTGCGGCCGTCGAGGTCCAGCCGGACGATGGTGTTGTTGATGCCGTCGCCGTAGCAGGCGATGGCGTTGTCGGGTGCGCTGTACGTGTACCCGCTGACTGTCGCTGTCCCCGCTTTGGCCGCGGCTGGGAGGTCACAGTCCGCCTTACGACTCTGCAGGTCCAGCGCGTCTCCGGTGGGTTTGACTCCGGGCGCGAGAATGTCCAGAGCGTCACCACTCGGCCCGATCAGGACCAGGTGACTCCACCTGGCGTCGGCGATCTGCTGCCAGTCATAGCGATCGAGTGAGCCGCCGGGCCCGACCAGCAGCGTCTGTCCATCACCTGGCTCCACGGCGTCGTCCAGCGACTCGGTGCCATGTACGTCGACGTTGTGGTTCTTCAGCAGCGCTGCCAGCGCGCGTGCCCCGGCTGGCTCGGTGGAGTCCGGACTGAACTGACCTGACGTCTGTGCGGACGTGGCGATCAGGATGACGATCGCAGCGAGCACGACGACACCAGTGACGAGCAGGGGAAGTCGTAACGCCTTCCAGCTATCGCCGACGGTCCGCCCGACCGGCGTGCTCATACAGCCACTCGTGCGGTCCGTGCGGCGTTGTCAGCGGCCACAACAGCGGCGTACCGCTCCGGTGTCCCCTGACGGTTGCCGTAGACAACCTCCGTGAACACCAGTGCGGCCGGCTGCAGCGGTTCACGCAGTACAGGTGCCGCTCGCGACGCATCGGTGACCACTTCGTACGCCGTACGTCCTGGCCGCTCGTCCAGCACGGTCCGCTCGGTCAGCTCGGCAACGCAGGCCCGGAAGCGACTGCGGATGGCCAGAGCGAAGTCGCCGGCGCCGGCCTCCCGCTCTGCCTGCGCTCGGTACTCCGCTGCGCGCTGCGGCCGCGCCGTGTCGAAAACGGCCTGCGACGTGGCCTTACGACTGGTCCGCAGTACTCCGGCCCGCCAGAGCACCACGACGACGACAAGGACGAGCAGAACGATCAGCATGACCAGACCGGCATGGCCGTTGGGAGACGAACCGGTGAGGCTGTCCAGCAGGTCGCGGATCCACTCCACCAACTTGCTGAGAGCCTTGCCGATCAGCGAACCGCCAGAGTCCCGGTACGCCGGCTTGGACAGCTCTTTGGCCGCCTCCTGGGCAGCCTGGTCCCGGTCGATGTCGACAGGCGGTTCCTGCCAGAACACGATCACGCCGGTCCCTCCGACCGCAGTGGCGGACGCATCCACAGGTCGAGGCCTTCACGCCGTACCCGTAGGTCCAGGTAGATCAGGGCCTGGACGGCGGACATGAACGCGAGGCTGGCGATCAGCGTAAGCACGGTCGCGACACCGGCCGCCACACCCAGCACGACCGTCACGAGCACGGCCCCGCTGCTGTTGCTGAGGTCCGCCCACGAGCCGAGGGTGATGATCATGGCGCTGACCCCGAACTGCAGGGCGTACCCGATGATGTTCACGACCAGGCCGCCGAAGAGCAGGATCCCGAAGACCCGCCAGAACTTGCCCCGTACCAGCTGCCACGACCGTCGCAGCGCCCCCCAGACGCCGACCCGCGCGGGGACGTAGAGGCCGATGGCGGGCGCGTGCCGGCCCTCCATCAGCACGACCGTCCCGGCCAGCACCAGCCGGACGCCGAAGATCAGCACCAGTGCACCGCCGACGAGCATCATCACCACGGCGACCGCACCAGCTGCATCCGAAGAGATCGCTGCGTCGGCACCAGCTCCGACACCGAAGACCAGGAGTCCCCAGCCGCCGATCAGCAGGATGAACGACAGCGACTGCACCAGACCGACGGCAGCCAGTGCGGGCAGCGCAGGTCTGATCAGCCGCATCAGCTCACGCGGACCGAGCCGTTGCGCCAGCTGACTCCGCACCGCGGCCAGAGCGATGATCCCGGCCAGCATGCTCGACACGACCGAGAACAGGACCACCTGCACGCCGTACGTGAGCAACAGCGCCGCACCGGCCTGCGAGAACGGGTCGTCCGCTCCGAAGAACCCACCGAGCCCACCTGGTACGGCGACCTCGGTCAGCACCGCCTGCACCGCGACCAATGCGATCCCCGCGAGTACCGGAAGACCGAGCATGATGGTCTTGTTGTCGGAGATCGTCCGGGCGGCGTTGTCGAGCAGATCGGCGGGCAGCCAGGGGCGCAGCGGCTCCGTGGCCACGTCGTCGTACAGGCGCATGTTCCGGTCGGTCACTGCGTTCCTCCTCCCAGCTGAACCGTCGTACCTCTCGGCACGTGAGTTGTGGTGGACCCCAACCGTGCACCATGATCACAGCCCAACTCGGGGTCACACGGCGATCCGGCGTGTGCACTACCGGGGGAATGGGACACTATCCGTAGTGCGTACGGCCTGGCACCCGCCGGTCGCACACCGATCGGTCGGGATTCGAACGGCAGTCGGACGACATTCGGACGGCAAGGAGACTGGGCGTGGCAGAGGGTAACCGGACGATGCGGGGCCGCATCCTCATCGTCGACGACGACACCGCGTTGTCGGAGATGCTCAGCATCGTGCTGCGCAACGAGGGTTACGACACCTATCTGTGTGCGACCGGTGACAAAGCGGTACCGGCGTTCCGGGAGTTCAAGCCCGACCTGCTGCTGCTCGACCTGATGCTGCCGGGGATGGACGGTATCGACGTCTGCCGGGCGATCCGGGCCGAGTCCGGCGTACCGATTGTGATGCTGACCGCCAAGAGCGACACCGTGGACGTGGTGCTCGGGCTGGAGTCCGGTGCCGACGACTACGTGGTCAAGCCGTTCAAGCCGAAGGAGCTGGTGGCCCGGATCCGGGCCCGGCTGCGCCGGATGGACGAGCCCGGTCCGGAGTCGCTGACCATCGGCGACCTCACCATCGACGTCGCCGGGCACTCCGTGAAGCGGGCCGGCGAGACCATCCAGCTGACGCCGCTGGAGTTCGACCTGCTGGTCTGCCTGGCGTCGAAGCCCTGGCAGGTGTTCACCCGTGAGGTGCTGCTGGAGCAGGTCTGGGGCTACCGGCACGCGGCCGACACCCGGCTCGTGAACGTGCACGTCCAGCGACTGCGCTCCAAGATCGAGAAGGACCCTGAGCACCCCGAGATCGTCGTCACGGTCCGCGGTGTCGGATACAAGGCTGGTGCGGACTGATCGAGTACGGACGCGGCCCAGAGTCGCAGACGGCCCACCCGGAGCCGGTGGCCGATCCGGTCATCGTGGACCACACCGGCCAACCAGGTGGTCCGTCGGACGGGCAGCCGGCCCCGCCCGAGCAGGAGGGGGCCGAATCCCGCGGGACGGAGCTGGAGCTCACCGCCGCCGTGGCGGACTGGTCTGCCCAGCCGCAGCCGCTGTGGCGGACGCACCCGAAGCACTGGCCGGACATCTGGCGCCGCTCCATCCAGGCCCGGATCGTCACCGGCACCCTGTTGATGTCGACGCTGGTCCTGATCCTGGTCGGCTGGGTGATGATGAGCCAGGTCACCGACGGTGTCCTGGAATCACGGCGTACCAGCGCCCAGGCGGAGGTGCGCGCGCAGCTGGCGCAGCTGGCCAACACGATCGACGCCGCCAACCGCAGCGACATCAACCAGCAGCTGTCCGAGCTGGTGCTCGGTACCAACCGCCCGGGCCTGTACGACGTTCTGCTGGTCCCGACCGACCAGGCGGCGTCCAACGCCATCCGCTACACCGGTCTGGTCGACAGCGACTCGATCCCGCAGGCACTCGCGTCCTCGGTGATGAGCGACGACTCGAAGCTGTACGACACGTACACGAAGATCAACTACCGCGACGGCTCCGGCGCACCGGGGCTGGTGATCGGGTCGCAGATCCGCATCAACTCCACCGGCGACCGGTACGCGATCTACTTCCTCTTCCCGCTCACCGCGCAGCAGGAGACGCTCGACGTCGTCCAGCGTGCTCTGGTGACCGCGGGTCTGTTGCTGATCGTTCTGCTCGGTGCAGTGGCCTGGCTGGTCACCAGACAGGTCGTGACGCCGGTCCGGATGGCCCGGCGGATCGCTGAACGGCTGGCAGCCGGCAAGCTCGAGGAACGCATGCAGGTCCGCGGTACCGACGACCTGGCCCGGCTGGCCGTGTCCTTCAACAAGATGGCCAGCAACCTGCAGCGGCAGATCCGCCGGCTGGAGGAGCTGTCCCGGCTGCAGCGCCGGTTCGTCTCGGACGTGTCGCATGAGCTGCGGACGCCGCTGACCACGGTCCGGATGGCCGCCGACCTGCTGCACGAGAGCCGCGACCAGTTCGACCCGATGAGCCGCCGCTCGGTGGAGCTGCTGCAGAACGAACTCAACCGGTTCGAGGAGCTGCTCGCCGACCTGCTGGAGATCAGCAGGTTCGACGCCGGTGCGGCCGCGCTCGACCTGGAGGACGTCGACCTGCGCGACATCGTGACCCGCGTCCTGGAGAACCACGAGGCCCTGCTGAAGGCCAAGGGCTGTCCGGTCGAGCTGGACATGACGGCGCCGTGCCGGGCCAAGGTGGACTCGCGCCGGATCGAGCGGATCCTGCGCAACCTGATCGGCAACGCCATCGAGCACAGCGAGGGCCTGCCGATCCGGATCAGCACGGCGTACGACGAGGACGCGGCGGCCGTCGCGGTCCGTGACCACGGTGTCGGTTTCCGGGCCGAGGAGGCGGAGATGGTGTTCAGCCGGTTCTGGCGGGCCGACCCGGCCCGGGCCCGGACCACGGGTGGCACCGGCCTCGGTCTGTCGATCGCGCTGGAGGACGCCCGGCTGCACGGCGGCCGTCTGGACGCCTGGGGTTCACCAGGCGACGGTGCGTACTTCCGGCTGACGCTGCCGCGCCGTCCGGACGTGGCACTCACCGGCTCGCCGCTCCCGGCCCGCCCGGCGGACGCCCTCCGGATCGTCACGGAGCTCGTCGACGTCGGAGCGCCGTACCAGAAGCTGAACGGTGGTGACGAGCGGTGAGGCGCAAGCTGCGCGCGGTCCTGCCGCTGCTGGTCGTCGCCGCGCTGCTCGGCGGGTGCGCGACAGTACCGACCCAGGGCACCATCCGCAGTGGCGAGCGGCAAGGGCTGGCGCCGGACCTCGGTGGTGTCGGTGTCGAGGCCAAGCCGCCGCGGGCGAACGTCGACGAGATGGCCATCGTCAGCGGCTTCCTGGAGGCCATGTCGGACTCCCAGGCGTACGACGTCGCTCGGCAGTACATGACCCCGGAGGCGGCCGCGGCGTGGAAGCCGGAGCTGCAGACGGTCGTGTACGACCAGAGCCCCGAGTCGCTCACCAAGAAGGGCAACGGCATCCAGCTGAGCGCTCCGAGGATCGCCACCATCGGTGCGCGCGGCGAGTGGAACCCGGCGCCGGTGAACGCCCAGACCACCTTCTTGTTCAAGCTGAAGAAGATCGACGGCCAGTACCGCGTCGACTCGGTCCCGCCCGGTGCGTACCTCGGCAGCAACCAGGTCGACC
The DNA here is from genome assembly GCF_053611945.1 of Kribbella sp. NPDC054772. Taxonomy (NCBI): domain Bacteria; kingdom Bacillati; phylum Actinomycetota; class Actinomycetes; order Propionibacteriales; family Kribbellaceae; genus Kribbella; species Kribbella sp. NPDC054772. Next base: position 146,704 of record NZ_JBSHBJ010000014.1, read on the forward strand.
TGAAGCTCGCCTCCCGGGACCTGTACTTCTTCAACCAGGCCCGAGAGCTCCTGGTGGCCGACCCGGTCTACCTGCCGCTGAACCTGTCACAGGGCCAGGCGGCGACCCAGCTCATCCAGGAGCTGCTGAAGGGCCCGACCAGCCGGCTGGGCAACGGCGTGTCCACTGTGGCACCGCCGGGTACCGAAGTGCAGGTGTCCGTCCCCGTCGACTTCGGCGTGGCCACCGTGGCGCTGAATGACGCCGCCGGTGGTCTCCGCGACCAGGACCGCCGCTTGCTGGCCGCACAGATCGTCTGGACGCTCAACCAGATCAATCTGCGCGCCAAGATCACCGTCGGTGGCGCTCCGCTGCTGCCGGACGACCCAGACGTGCTGCCGTTCGCCAACTTCGCCCAGTTCGACCCGCAGGTGCCGGGCGCGGCGCTGACCAAGCTGTTCGGCCTGCGGCGGAACAAACCGCAGCGCATCGTCGGCCTGGACGGGTCCTCGGACATCGCCGCCCAGCCGCTGACCAGCAGCAAGCTGTCGTCGTACGACGCCGAGTCGTTCGCGGTCAACCTGAGCGGCGCCTTCGGCGCGATCGTCACCACCACCAAGAACGGCGACCACGTCGTCATGTACGGGCGGCTTGACCCGTCCGGCGACAAGAACGACGACCTGGTGCCGATCAAGGTCGAGGGCAAGACCCTGCAGCCGAGCTTCGACAGCCAGGACAACCTGTGGATCCTGGATCGCGCCGACACCGACCACCCCCGGCTCCGCGTCCGCGGTCACGACGGGAAGCTCACCCCGGTGGCGGTCAACTTCAAGGGCGATGCCCCGGAGGAGCTCCGGATGGCGCCGGACGGCGTCCGGGCGCTGATCGTGATGAAGCCGAAGGCCGGCGACCAGAACACCGTGCAGATCGGCACCGTCCAGACCAGGGACGGCGGCAAGCAGCTGGTGCTCACCGAACTCCGGCAGCTGCAGCTCGCGCTGACCAACATCACCGACGCGGCCTGGAGCAAGGCCGGCATCCTCGTCGTCGGGGCGACGGCCAGCAGCCCGCGGCGTCAGACCTGGATGGTGAACACCGACGGCTCGAGTCTGCAGCTGCTGCCGGGGTCGACCCCCGATTTCACCGCGGAGCACGTGACGTCCAACCCGAACAAGGACACCCTGCCGGTGATCGAGGACGACAGCGGACGCATGCACTGGCTCAGCAAGGACCTGCTCTGGATGACGATGGACTCCGACGCCGGGTCCGCCCCGATCATCCCGACGTACCCCGGCTGACAGTTGTCCACAGGCGGGAGTTGCCCGCCGGCGACGACTCACCGATCGTGGTGGGGTGTGGGGTGGGTTCGCGGATCTGGTGCTGGGCGGGCGGTGCGCCGGCTGCGAGCGCCCCGGAGTGACTCTCTGTCATGGTTGCCGGGGGCTACTGACGCAGTTGACTCCGTTCCGTGCATGGCCGGACCCGGCGCCACCCGGGCTCGCGCCACCGACCGCCGCCGCGGCGTACGGCGGGGAGCTCCGCGAGCTGATCCTCGCGCACAAGGAGCATGCCCGGTACGCGCTCGCCAAACCGCTCGGTCACCTGCTCGCGACGGTCGCCCGGACGGCCCTCGGAGGGCGGCGGGCGGCGTGGCTGTGTCCGGTGCCGTCGCCTCGGGCAACAGTCCGGCAGCGCGGGCACGACCCGCTCCGGCGGATTACGAAGACAGCCGTCAGATCCCTGCGCAGACAGGGAATCGACGCGCGCGTGGCCGACGCGCTGCGGGTCGTCGGGCGTCCCGACGACCAGGCCGGGCTGTCCGCGGAACGCCGTACCGCCAACCTGGACGGGGCGTTCGGGCTGCGTTCGCGCTGGGCTGAAACGCTGAGCGATCAACCTGTCCTGCTGGTCGACGACGTGATCACCACCGGATCCACGCTCAGCGAGGCCTGCCGCGCCTTGGAAACCGGCGGAATCCGGGTCCTCGGCTGCGCCGTCCTGGCCGCGACCGCGCGACACGAGACGTCTGGTTCATGAGAACTTCTCTACCGGTTTTCGCCGAAGCCGACTAGCGTTGGCCTATGACACCCGCAGGGGCTTGTCGGGCAGTGGAGTGGTGCAGGACCGGATCAGCCGGCTTCCTGGCCACGGGGTCCGACCGGCTCGACCGCGGGTGTTCTCGTTTCGGGCGCCCCAATCGCAGTCAGCTCAGCGAGGACAGGAAGGACGGGGGCCCGGAGACGTAACAAGAAGTCGCCGATCGATGGAGGTTTCCGTGGACGTCGTTGTCAAGGGTCATCACTGCGAGGTCAGTGACCGCTTCCGGCAGTACGTCGAGGAAAAACTCGAGCGAATCGAGAAAGTCGATCATCGGGTACTGCGGTGCGAGGTGGAAGTCAGCCAGGAAAAGAACCCGCGACAGCACGATCGGGCGATGCGTGTCGAGCTCACCATGTACACCAAGGGTCCGGTGGTCCGCGCGGAGGCGTGCGGAGAGACCAAGCAGGCGGCGTTCGACGTCTGCCTGGACCGGCTCCGGTCCCAGGTCCGCAAGGCGGCCGACCGGCGCCGGGTGCACCGTGGTGAGCGAACGCCGGAAGGCCTGCGGCACGTGAACGCGAAGCAGCCGCTCAACGGCAACGCCCCTGTAGTGGAGGAACCAGTCGCCGAGGAAGAGGTGGCGACACACAAGTACGGATCTCTCACGGTCACCGGCGACGGACCGCTGGTGATGCGCGAGAAGACCCATACCGCCAAGCCGATGACCCTGGACCAGGCGCTCTACGAGCTCGAACTGGTCGGGCACGACTTCTACCTGTTCGTCGATGCCGACGAGAACCAGCCGAGCGTCGTCTACCGCCGTCGCGGCTACGACTACGGCGTGATCCGGCTGGCCGTCTAGACCGCGGGAGGAGCACGACGAAGGGGCCGGGCAATCGCCCGGCCCCTTCACTCTGCGGGGAGACTCAGCTGTCGATCTGCTTCTGCAGTTCGGCGGCGTACGTGGCGACCTGGGCATAGACGCCCGGGTTGCCGGCGTCCGCGCAGCCGACGCCCCAGGAGACGACGCCGAACAGGCGGCCGTTCAGGACCAGCGGGCCGCCGGAGTCGCCCTGGCAGGAGTCCTTGCCGCCTGCCTCGTAGCCGGCGCAGATCTCGCCGTCCGGGGTGTAGCCCTGGCTCGCGTAGGCCTTCGAGCAGTAGTCGTCACCGAGCACCGGTACGTCGACCTTCTGGAAGGTGTCCTCCGGTCCGGTGCCCTCCGTGGAGCCCCAGCCGTAGACGACGGATGCCGCGCCGGCCTTGTCCACGGCCTTGTCGGTCTCCAGCGCCAGCGTGTCCACACCCTCGAACGGCGTCGCCAGCGTCAACACGGCGACGTCGTGAGCGGGCGACTTCCCATACTCCGGGTCCACCCAGATGCTGCTGATCTTCGACGTCTTGCCGCCGGACTGGGTCAGGACGTCACGGCCCTGGATGGCGGTGTAGGTGGTCGCGGCCTCCTGAGCGCAATGCGCGGCGGTGACGATCTTGTTCGCCTTCACCAGCGTGGAGCCGCACCACTGGCCGCTCGGCGACGGTGAACCGCTGTTGTTCAGCGCGACGGCCCAGGGGGCGTCCGCGGTGTGGGCGACGGTGCCGCCGACGATGCGGTTGGTCGGGGCGCCGGGGTTCTGGGCGGCCGACGCGGTGCCGGCGACGGCCACCGCACCGAGGGTCGCCGCGGTCAGGACGCCGGCCGCGAGGGCAGCGCGGACCACATGCTTCATTCCTGTCATGCCTCACTCCATGGTGATAGGGGCCGCACGGGCGGACGGCCTGCTGGCAGGTTCCCTCGAACACCATCCGTAGCGCACCTCCCACTTTCGGTAACTCCCGAGTTATGCCCACGGCTCGGGCGGGGATTGTCGGTGCGGCCCGGCAGAATGCGCGCATGACCACAGAGGTGCTGTCCACGGCTCAGGCGCGCCGGGTCGCGCTGGCGGCGCAGGGGTTCATGGACCCGCGACCGAAAGGCGTCCCGGACGCACGGGCGCTGGCGCGGGTGCTCGGCCGGATCGGGCTGATCCAGATCGACTCGGTGAACGTGCTGAGCCGCACGCAGTACCTCCCGCTCTACTCGCGCCTCGGTCCGTATCCGCGCGACCTCCTCGACCGGGCTTCCGGGAAGGCCCCGCGTCGCCTGGTCGAGTACTGGGCGCACGAGGCGTCGCTGATCCCGGTCGAGACGCACCCGCTGATGCGCTGGCGGATGGCGCGCGCGACGACCGAGGCATGGGGCGGTCCGCGGTCGATCGCGAAGGAGCGGCCGGACCTGGTCAAGCAGGTGCTGAGCGACGTGCAGACCCACGGCCCGCTCACCGCCCGCGAGATCGACGACGACGTCGAGCGCTCGAAGGACAACTGGGGCTGGAACTGGTCCGACGTGAAACGCGCCCTCGAGTTCCTGTTCTTCGCGGGCGAGATCACGGTCGCGAGGCGCAACCAGCAGTTCGAGCGGCTGTACGACGTACCTGAGCGGGTGCTGCCGCGCGCGGTGGTCGAGACGCCGACCCCGTCCCTCGCCGAGGCGCACCGTGGACTGGTCTCGATCGCGGCACGGGCCCACGGGGTCGCGACGGCGCAGTGCCTGCGGGACTACTTCAGGACCGCGCCGGAGCCGACGCTGCAGGCGATCGCCGAGCTGGTGGACTCCGGCGAGCTGCTGCCGGTCCGGATCGACGGGTGGAAGCGCCCGGCGTACCTGCACCGCGACGCGCGGCTGCCGCGGCGGGTCAACGCCCGCGCCCTGGTCAGCCCGTTCGACTCGCTGGTCTTCGAGCGCACCCGGACCGAGGTCCTGTTCGACTTCCGGTACCGGATCGAGATCTACGTCCCGGCCGAGAAGCGCGTCCACGGTTATTACGTGCTTCCCTTTCTCCTCGGGGATAAGTTGGTCGCCCGAGTGGACCTGAAGGCCGACCGCGCCGGCGGCGTACTGCTGGTCCAGTCGGCACACGCCGAGCCGAAGGCTCCGGTGGAGACGCCCGAGGAGCTGGCCGCCGAGCTCGTCCAGTTGGCGGGGTGGCTCGGGCTGGACCAGGTCCGGGTGGCCGGTGGAGGTGATCTGTCGCCTGCGCTGAGTGACGCCTTGCGCGGTTTCTGAGACGAGGCCGGGAACTTTCCGGTTCGCTCGCGCGTGGGTCGGTTAGGGCCCGAGGCACGCTGCGGGCGTGGCTTGGCACACTCGGCCCCGTACGATGGGGGACGCACGCCTTCCCCCGGGGTCGGCCGTGCCATGCGGCGTCGCCCGCTTCCAGGCTTCAGCAGCAAGGAGAGAACTCCCCACCATGAAGGTTGTCGACAAGGTCCTGCGGATCGGCGAGGGCAAGATCCTCCGCCAGCTCCAGGGCATCGCGAAGATGGTCAACTCCATCGAGGACGACTTCTCCGCGATGTCCGACGAGGAGTTGCGCGGCCAGACCGCGGAGTTCAAGCAGCGGCACGAGAACGGGGAGACGCTCGACGCGCTGCTGCCGGAAGCGTTCGCGGTCGTCCGGGAGGCCGCCCAGCGGACCCTGCACCAGCGGCACTACGACGTACAGATCATGGGTGGCGCGGCGCTGCACCTGGGCAACATCGCCGAGATGAAGACCGGTGAGGGCAAGACGCTGGTCGGCACGCTGCCGACGTACCTGAACGCGCTGTCCGGCAAGGGCGTGCACGTCGTCACGGTGAACGACTACCTGGCGAAGTACCAGGCCGAGTGGATGGGCCGGGTGTACCACTTCCTCGGCCTCGACTACGGCGTGATCCTGCCGGAGATGTCGCCGGCCGAGCGCCGGGTCGCCTACGCCAAGGACATCACCTACGGCACCAACAACGAGTTCGGCTTCGACTACCTGCGCGACAACATGGCCGCCAGCATCGAGGACTGCGTCCAGCGCGAGCACAACTACGCGATCGTGGACGAGGTGGACTCGATCCTGGTCGACGAGGCCCGGACCCCGCTGATCATCTCCGGCCCCGCTGAGGACTCCCAGCGCTGGTACGTCGAGATGGCCCGGATCGCGAACGTGCTGAAGGCCTGGACGCTGGCCGACGAGGCGGAGCTGAAGCGGAAGAACCCGCGGGTCACCGACCTGGAGATCGACGACACCAAGCGCCGGGTCGCCGACTACGACGTCGACGAGAAGAAGCGCACCGTCGCGATCCTCGAGCGCGGCATCGAGAAGGTCGAGGACCGGCTCGGTATCGACAACCTGTACGAGTCGGCCAACACCCCGCTGATCAGCTACCTGAACAACGCGCTGAAGGCGAAGGACCTGTTCCACCGGGACAAGGACTACGTGGTGGTCGGCGGCCAGGGTCAGGAAGAGGTCCTGATCGTCGACGAGCACACCGGCCGGACGCTGCACGGCCGCCGGTACAACGAGGGTCTCCACCAGGCGATCGAGGCCAAGGAAGGCGTCGAGATCAAGGAGGAGTACCAGACCCTCGCGACGATCACGCTGCAGAACTACTTCCGCCTCTACAGCAAGCTGGCCGGCATGACCGGTACGGCGATGACCGAGGCGAACGAGTTCTCCAAGGTCTACAAGCTCGGCGTGGTGCCGATCCCGACCAACAAGCCGATGATCCGGGTCGAGGAGCGGGACCTGATCTACCGCACCGAGGACGCCAAGTTCGACGCGGTGGTCAAGGACATCGTTGAGGTGCACGCCAAGGGCCAGCCGATCCTGGTCGGTACGACGTCGGTCGAGAAGTCCGAGCGACTCTCCCGGCAGCTGCTCAAGGAGAACATCGAGCACGAGGTCCTGAACGCGAAGCAGCACGCGCGTGAGGCCGCGATCGTCGCCGAGGCCGGTCGCCGCGGAGCGGTCACAGTGGCCACCAACATGGCCGGTCGTGGTACCGACATCATCCTCGGCGGCAACCCCGAGTTCCTCGCCGACAAGGAGCTCCGCGCCCGCGGTATCGACCCGGCCGAGGACATCGAGCAGTACGAGTCGGAGTACCCGTCGCTGCTGGAGCAGTTCGAGAAGCAGGTCAAGGAAGAGCAGGAGGAGGTCCGCGAACTCGGCGGCCTCTACGTCCTCGGCACCGAGCGGCACGAGTCCCGCCGGATCGACAACCAGCTCCGCGGTCGCGCCGGCCGCCAGGGCGACCCGGGCAAGTCCCGGTTCTACCTGTCGCTCGAGGACGACCTGATGCGGCTGTTCAAGCGCGAGATGGTCGACTGGGCGATGTCGCGGAACAACGACGACACCCAGCCGCTGGAGAACAAGGTCGTCACCAAGGCGATCGCGTCCGCGCAGGGCCAGGTCGAGGCGCAGAACTTCGAGACCCGGAAGAACATCCTCAAGTACGACGACGTGATGAACCGTCAGCGCCACGTGGTGTACGACGAGCGTCGCCGCGTGCTCGAGGGCGCCGACCTGCGCGACCAGGTGCAGGACATGCTCGACGAGACCGTCACCGGGTACGTGCAGGGCGCGACCGCGGACGGGTTCGCCGAGGACTGGGACCTGGACGCGCTATTCGCCGCGATGAAGCTGCTGTACCAGACCGAGCTCACCGAGGACGAGCTGATCGAGGAGGCCGGCGGCGAGAAGGCCGGCCTGACCCAGGACTTCCTGGTCGAGCGGTTCCTCGAGGACGCGCACGCGGCGTACGAGCGTCGTGAAGAGCTGCTCGGCGAGGAGGCGATGCGCGAGCTGGAGCGGCGCGTCGTGCTCAGCGTGCTGGACCGCAAGTGGCGCGAGCACCTCTACGAGATGGACTACCTACGCGAGGGCATCGGCCTGCGCGCCATGGCGCAGCGCGACCCGCTGGTCGAGTACCAGCGCGAGGGCTACGACATGTTCGCCTCGATGATGGAGTCGATCAAGGAAGAGTCGATCAACTTCATCTTCAACGTCGAGGTCGACATCGAGGCGATGCGCGCCGAGATGGAGCTCGCCTCCGAGGCCGCGCTGGCCGACGAGGACAGCCTCGAAGGCCGGCGGATCCAGGACATCCTCACGCCGGGCGCACCGGTCGCGGAGTTCGAGGGCCGGAGCGAGGACGACGAGGAGCGCCCGCAGGACACCCCGCGGCCGCGGGACACGCCGAGGCTGCGCGCCAAGGGTCTGAGCAACGAGCCCCGGCAGCAGCGGCTGACCTACTCGGCGCCGACGATCGACGGCGACGACGAGGTCGCGACGCACCAGGAAGGCGCCGAAGCAGGCAGCCTGGAGTACGCCGGCACGCCGCGCAACGCCGCCTGCCCTTGTGGCAGCGGCAAGAAGTACAAGCGCTGCCACGGCGACCCCCAGTCAGACGTCTACAAGTAACCCATTCCCCCGAACGGCCGGCCCCGCAACCCCGGAGCCGGCCGTTCGCCGTTCCGGGGCGCCGCGGCGTACGCCGCCACTCGGGGGTTTGAACACTCCGCGGGGACTGCGCACAGGCAATAGCTTGTGCACAGTCCCCAGTGGGGGTCTGAGGCTCCGAGTATTGGCGCGAGGTTGGTTGGTGACGCCGGGTGCGTTGGGTTGGGTGTGCGTTGGCGCTGGTGGCGGGCGGCGCGGCGTACGCCGGCGCTTGGGGGTGTGAACACTCCGTGGTGACTGTGCACAGGCAATTGCTTGTGCACAGTCCGCGGTGGGGTCCAAGGTCCCGAGTATTGGCGCGAGGTTGGTTGGTGAGGCCTGGCGCGTTGGGTTGGTGTGCGTTGGCGAGCGTCGGGCGGCGCGGCGGTCGCCTGCACTCGGGGGTGCGCACACCCGGTGGGGACTGTGGATAGGCAATTGCTTGTGCACGGTCCCCGGTAGGGGGCCAAGGCCCCGAGCATGGTGCGGCGCTGCGCGCTGCGGTCGGCGTAACTCGGCCGCATTGGCGGCATTGAGTGGCCTGTTCGCCCTGCCTTTCCCCGGCGGCGTACCCGAAGTGTCGGGTCGCTCGGCGCAGGCGTCGCGCCGTTCCGCGGCAGGCGTGGTTTGGTACGCCGGCGCGCGGGGGTGTGAACACCCGGTGGGGACACCGCACAGGCAATAGCTTGTGCACGGTCCCCGGTGGGGGTCTGAGGCCCCGACTTTGGCGCGGGCTTGGTTGGTGACGCCGGGCGCGTTGGGTTGGGTCTACGCACCCAAGTCCAGGACCACCTGGTCAAGGTCTTGGCGTTGGCGCTGGTGGCGGGCGGCGCGGCGTACGCCGGCACTCGGGGGCGTGAACATGCGGCGGGGACCGCAGATAGGCAATTGCTTGTGCACAGTCCCCGGTGGGGGTCCAAGGCCCCGAGTCTGGTGCGGGGTTGGTTGGTGGCGCCTGGCGCGTTGGGTTTGTGGGTGGATCGGCCGGCGGGCAGCGCGGCGTACGCCGGCACTCGGGGGTGTGCACACTCGGTGGGGACTATGGATAGGCAATTGCTTGTGCACAGTCCCCGGTGGGGGTCCAAGGCCCCGACTATGGCGCGGGGCGGGTTGGTGACGCGTGGCGCATTGGGTTGGTGTGCGTTGGCGGCGGGCGGCGCGGCGTACGCCAGCACTCGGGGGTCCTCGGTGTGGGGGCAGGGGTGGTGGGGCTGGTGTTGGTTTGAGGGTGGGGGTGTGGTGGGCTGGGGGGTATGTGGTTGAGGGAGCGGTTTGGGGTGAGCGTTCCGGTGGTGGGGGCGCCGATGGCCAATGTCAGTGGGGGGAGGTTGACGGCGGCGATCTCGGCTGGTGGTGGGTTGGGGATGCTGGGGGCCGGGTCGGCGGTGAGTGCGGACTGGATTCGTACCGAGGGAGCGATCGCGGCGGCGGGTGGGAAGCCGTACGGGATCGGGTTGATGGCCTGGTCGGTCGAGGAGCATCCGGAGCACTTGGAAGCGATCCTCGAGCTGAAGCCGGCGCTCGTTTCGCTCAGCTTCGGTGACTACAAGCCGTACGTCGCCCCGCTGCAGGAGGCGGGCATCGTCGTCGCGACGCAAGCCGGAACGGTCGCGGACGCGCGTGCGGCTGTGGACGCCGGCGTGGACGCGATCGTCGCGCGCGGCGCCGAGGCGGGTGGGCACGGCCGGAACGCGGTCGCGACGCTGCCGTTGCTGCAGGCGATTCTGGACCTGACCGATCTGCCGGTGCTCGCCGGTGGCGGGATCTCCGGGCCGCGCGGGCTCGCCGCCGTGCTCGCGGCAGGAGCGGCGGGCGGCTGGATCGGTACGGCGTTCCTGACCTGCGTCGAGGCGTTGACGAAGGAACCGGCACGGCAGCGGATCATCGAGGCCGACGAGACCGACACCGTCTACGGCACGGTGTTCGACGCCGCGTCGCGCGCCGGGTGGCCGGACGAGTTCGGCGGCCGCGCGTTGCGGAACGCGTACTTCGACACCTGGGAAGGCCGCGAGCAGCAGCTGAAATCCGACGACGCCGGCCACGCGGAGTACGTCGACGGCTCGACGGCCGCGGACCCGGCCCGCGCGTCGATCTACGCGGGCCAAGGCGTCGGCGCACTGACGGGCGAGCCGACCGCGGCCGCGGTGCTGTCCGAGTTCGCGACGTACCGGACCTATCTGAGCGCTGCCCTCAACGACGGGTCCAAATAGTTGCGGTGAGCAATCACCAGGTCGTTGCACAGCTCCCAGATCTGCTCGACCGGTAGCGCTGCCGCGGTCGCCGGGTCGACCATCACGGCCTGCCGCAGCGCTCGTGGGTCCTCGTCGACGGCGGCCTGGACGGCGAGTTCGGCGACGTTCAGGTACGAGCGGTTCAGGGCCGCGCACTGCGCCGGAAGGGCCCCGATCGACGTCGGCTGCACCCCCGAAGCGTCAACCAGACAAGGGACTTCGACGACCGCGCCGGGCTGTAGGTTGCTGATCAGACCGGTGTTCGGCACGTTGCCGTAGACCGTCCGCGGCGTGCCGGTGACGATGCTGTGGATGATCTGCGGGGCGTACTCCATCGTCGGTTCGACCACCACGGGTTCGCCGGACTTCAGCGCGTTGCGGGTCCGCTCGTACGACGCGAGGTTGTCCGCGACGATCTCGAGGTACGCGCCGATCGGCAACCGCAGCCGCTCGACCTCGCTCGCGTGCCCGAGGTACCACGGCACGTACTCCGACGAATGCTCGCTCGTTTCGGTCGGGTAGAACCCGAGTCTCCGGTACATGTCCACCCGGACCCGTCGCAGCAGCTCCGGATCCGCTGCGATCGCCGCGTCCAACCGGTCGTACAGGTTCTCCCCGGCGCGCTCGAACCGCAGTACCCACGACTGGTGGTTCACGCCGGCGGCCAGGTACGTGACGTCGTCATACGGTACGTCGACCAGCTCGGACAGCCCCTGCATCGTCCAGTAGACCGAGTGGCAGAGACCGACGACGTTCCGGACGCCGAGGGCCTTGAGGTACCAGACGTTCATCACCATCGGGTTCGTGTAGTTGAGCAACCACGCGTCCGGGCAGACGTCGGCGATGTCCTGCGCGAGCCCGCGCAGTACCGGAAAGGTGCGGAGCGCGCGGAACACCCCGCCGACGCCGAGTGTGTCGCCGATCGTCTGCCGGATCCCGTAGCGGGCGGGGATCTCGAAGTCGGCGCGGGTCGCCGCGTTCATCCCGACCTGGACGATGTTGATCACGAAGTCGGCGTCGGCGAGCGCCGCGCGCCGGTCGAGCTGCGCGGTGATCTGCGGCGTCACGCCGTGTTCGCGGGCGATGTACGCCGCGGCGGCCGCGGCAGTGTCGAGTCGTTCGGGATCGATATCGTGCAGCGCGATGTGCAGCGGGCCGAGGGCAAGGCTGAAAAGGTCGGCGAGCAGACCCTGCGTGAAGACCACGCTGCCGGCGCCGATGAAGACGATCTTGGTCATGACGTCACGCTCTCTGTCACTTGGTCCCAGTCGGGTTGGGCCGCGGTACCGCCGGCGGCGCGGGTGGACAGCGATCCGCAGGCCGCGGCGATGGCGAGGGCCCGCTCGGTGCGGGACCCATCGAGTACGGCGGCCACCCAGCCGGCGTCGAAACTGTCGCCCGCCCCGACGGAGTCGACGGTGTCCATCTTCAGCGCCGGCGTGGTGAACACCTTGGATCCGTTGTGGGCGAGGGCGCCGTCCGACCCGTTCTTCACCACGACCAAAGGGCCGCGGCGGGCCAGGATGCCGGCCGCGTCCTCGACCGAGGGGTGACCGGTCAGCGCGAGGGCTTCGGCCGCGTTGGGGAGGAAGTAGTCGGTGACCCGCAGGATCGGGTCGAGGACCGTCCGGTCCCAGCGGCCGGTCGGGTCGTCGTTCGGATCCAGCGAGGTGGTGGCCTTGGCCGCTTTCGCTTCCTTGAAGAGGCTTGCCAGTCCGGCCGCCAGCGACGGCAGGAGGTAGAACGACGCGGCGTGCACGTGGCGTACCGACCTGAGCAGGTCTCGCGGTACGTCGTCGGCCGAGGTGCTCGGGAGGCAGCCGGGGGAGGTGAGGATCGCGCGGTCGTCGCCCGAGGTGAGGATGGTGGTGAGCGGGGTCGGCAGCGCGTCGTCGACGACGAGGGCGTCGACGTTCACGCCGCGGTCGGCCAGCGCCGTACGGACGAAGTCGCCGGCCGCGTCGGCACCCACGCGGCCCGCGAAGGCGACGCGCAGCCCGAGACGCGCCGCGCCGCAGGCCATGATCGACGCCGAGCCGCCGAGTACCAGGGAGCCGCTGGGAACCAGGCGTTCCCGTTGGCCGAACAGGATCGGCTGATCGACGGGCCCGACGACCACGTCGGGGTTCGCATCGCCGATCACCAGCAGGTCGTAAGTCATTCTCAGCCTTTGAGTCCGGTGGAGGCCAGGGAGCGGATGAACGCCTTCTGGGCCAGGAGGAACCCCAGCAGGACCGGCAACACGGTGATGACGTTTCCGGCCATCACGGCGGACCACTGCGTGTGGTGCTGCCCTTGGAACGTGGTCAGTCCGAGCTGAAGGGTGTAGGTGGAGTCGGTGTTGATCGCGAACAACGGCCAGGTCAGGTCGTTCCAGGTCGCGAGGAACGTCAGTACGGCGACTGTGCTCAGCGCCGGCCGTGCGAGCGGGAGCACGATCGAGACGAGGATGCGCAGCCGGCCGCAGCCGTCGATCCAGGCGGCCTCCTCGAGCTCCCGCGGCAAGGAAACGAAGAATTGCCGGAACAGGAAAACGGAAAGCGGCGTCACCAGGGACGGAACGATCAGGGCGCCGAGGGTGTCGATCAGCCCGAGCTGCTTCATCACCAGGAACGTCGGGATCATCGTCAGCTGGAACGGGATCACCATCGTCGCCAGCATCAGCCCGAGCACGATCTTCGAGCCGGCGAACCGGATTCGCGCGAACGCGTACCCGCCGAGCGATCCGAGCACCAGGTTGGCGGTCACGGCAATCGCGGAAACGATGAAGGAATTCAGGAACCATCGCGGAAACAAAGCGTTCCCGAGCACGTACCGGTAACCGTCCAGCTTGATCCCGTGCGGAATCAGGGCCGGCGGAAAACGGTTGATTTCCGCGTTGCTCATCACCGAACTGACCAGCAACCAGACCAGCGGCAACGCGAACAGCAACGCCAGCGGCGCGAGGACGAAATGCCAAGCACTGAACGGAAAACGCTTCATCGCGCCACCTTCCGCCGGTAGATCTGCAAGGCCACACCGACCACCAGCAACGCGACCGCCAGCGTGTACGCCGCCGCGGCGCTGTAGCCGGCGGTGAAGGTCTTGAACGCCTTCTCCCAGATGAAGTAGACGATCACCGTCGTCGACCCGAGCGGCCCGCCCTTCGTGGTCACGAAGACCAGGTCGAACACCTGCAACGCATTGATGGTCTGGAACAGCAGCAGGAAGATCGTCACCGGCGTCAGCGCGGGCAGCGTGACGTGCCGCAGTACGCCCCACCGGCCGGCGCCGTCGATCCGGGCCGCCTCGACGAGCTCGCTCGACACGCCTTGCAGACCGGCCAGGTAGACGATCACGCAGAAACCCGTTCCGCTCCACAGCGAGATGGCGACGAGCAGGTACAGCGCCTGGCCGGGGTCGCTGAAGAACCCCTGCGCGGGCAGGCCGAACTTGTGCAGTACCGAGTTCGCGACACCGAATTCCGGATCGAGAACGAACGAGAACAGCACGCCCTGCGCCGCCGCCGACACCACGAACGGTACGAACACCAGCGTCCGGTACAGGCCGATGAACGCGATCTTGCGGTCCAGAGCGATCGCGATCGCTAACCCAGCGATGACGCTCAACGGCACATAGAGCACGGTGTAGATCAGCGTGTGCGAGACCGCCGACCCGAAGGCCGGATCCTTCAGCAACGCCTGGTAGTTCGCCAGCCCGACCCACTCGCTCGGCGACACCAGATCGTTGACCTGGAACGACAACAACAACGACCACAGCACCGGTACGACGCTCAACCCGAGGATGATCACCACGGACGGGCTGACGAACGCCCACCCGGTCGCGCCCTCGCTCCGGGCTCGCCGCTTCGCCGCCGCCCGGCTCCGCTGGTCGACCGTGAACGTACCGACCACGCTGGCCATCAGCTCGGCACCGCCAGTACCTGGTTGCACTGGTCGACGGCCTGCTTCAACGCATCCTTCGGGCTCTGCTTCCCCAGCAGTACGGCGGCGATCGCCTCACCGACATGCTGCGAGATCTGCGGGTACGTCGGAATCGTCGGCCGCACCTTCGCTGTGTCGAGCGCCTTCACGAACACTTCCAGCCCGTTGGTCGCGGCGGCGTGCTGCTTCCACGCCGGCAGGTCAGCGGTGGCCTTGGTGATCGGCAGGCTGCCGCCCTTCATGTCCCACTGCAGGTCCTGCTCCGGCTCGGCTAACCAACTGACGAACTCGGTGGCCGCTTTCACCTTCGCCTTGCCGTTGTCGAAGATCGTCCAGGTGTCCGGACCCGAGATCGTTACCGGTTTCCCGGAGTACGACGGCAGCGGCGCGACGCCGTACTCGACACCGTTTTCCTTGAGTTCCGGGAGTTGCCAGGGGCCGGTCGCGACCATGCCCATCCGGCCGCCGAGGAAGACCTGGTAGAGCTGCTCGCTCCCCGGTTTCGGGTCGACGTACAGCGACTTGTCGGTGCGCAGTTTGTCGAGTGTTCCAAGGGCCTGCTCGCCTACGGAATCGAATCCGACCTTCTTTCCGTCGCCGTTCACGACGTCGCCGCCGAGGTCCCAGATCATCGGCCAGATCCGCCAGACCGTGTCCTCGTCTCCGACGCCGGGCCAGCCGGTGCCGAAGACTCCCTTGGCCGGGTTGGTCAGCTGTTTGGCGGCGGCCACGAAGTCGTCCCAGGTCCAGCCGGCCTTCGGTGCGGGGACGCCGGCCGCGGCGAACAGTTTCTTGTTGTAGACCACGCAGAGCGAGTCGAGCAGGGCCGGTGCGGCGCGGACCTTGCCCTTCACGCTGACGGCGTCCTTCGCGGCCGGCCAGTAGTCGTCGATCTTGAGCCCGCCGGTCAGGTCGGCGACCTTGGGGCTCTTGGTCAGGCTGGCGAGATCCGACCCGAAGATGTACGCGATGTCCGGGTAGGACCCCGCCGCCAGACCCGCGGTGACCTTCTGCAGCATGCTGTCCGCGGTCACCCCGCCACCGCCGCCGACCACCTTGATCTTCGGGTGACTCTTGTTGAACGCGGCGATCAGGCTGTCGACCGCGGCCTTGCCGAGATCGACCTGGCCGTGCCAGAGATCGAGCGTGACCACGCCGTTGGCGTCGGCCCCCGTGTCGTCGTTCTTGCCGCAGGCACCGAGCGTGCCGACGGCGGCCGCGGCGGCTGCGGCGCGCAGGATGTCGCGGCGGGACAGGTTGCGAGCATGCTGAGACATGACGGTCTCCAGGAAAGATGCAGGAAAGGGGTTTCAGCAGGTCTTGCGGACGTACCCGGAGTCACCGGGAGTCGAGACGTCCACGTCGCGCTGCACGATCGAGAGCGTTCCGCCGTACTGCGAACACGCTTTCCGCCGGCCGTTGTCGGTGTACTCGATCACGATCACGTTGTTGCCAAAGGCATCGACGTAGTCGGCGCACTCGTCGTACTGGCCGCATTCCTCGGCGACGGCGAAGTCCAGGCCGACCGTCGTCCGGTCGCCGGCCAGTTCGACGGTGTTCTTCTGGCCGATGGCCAGGCTCTTGCTGTGCGCGTGGGTGGCCAGCAGCTTCAGGAACGCCTTGGCCTGTCCGGCGGTGAGCAGGTTCTTCGAGCGGGTGTAGCTGTCGTAGTTGTCCGGCTCGATCGCCTGGTATCCCTTGGCCGCGCAGCCGTCGATCCAGCCGTTGACCTTGGCGGCGATCCGGTTCCGCTGGTCGGCGGTGCGGAGATCGAGCAGCGGCTCGCCCCAGTCCTCGTCGATGACGAGGTTGCCGTTGGCGTCGCGGAGCAGCAGGTCGGAGGCCCACTGACCTTGTTCGCCGGGCTGTACCTGGAAAGCGTTGACGTAGCAGATGTTGTAGAGCCCGGCCGCCGGTGCGGCGGTCCGGTCGCGGGTCACCACCTGAACGCCGGCGGGCGGGGTGTATGCGCCGCCTATCTGGTAGTCGAACTTCGCGTGCGCCGGCGGCACCGTGACTGACGTAGCTGACGCGCCGGCCGTGCGTGCCGCGTCTGCCGCGTCGGCCGGATTGTGGGTGCGGACGGCGACCGTCGCGGCCACGGCCAACGCGGCGGCGAGGCCGGCCACAAGGAGGCGGCGAGTGAGCCGGTGATGGGGGCGGTGGGTGAGTTGGTGCGACTTGGACACGATTGCTCCATCGGTCCCGGGGACGCGACCCCGCCTCGGGCCTCACCTGAGCCCTGGCGCCTGAAAACCGGGCTCCGGACCGCCTTGTCGCTGGCGTGGTCCGCTACCGGCTGGGTGCGTCACTGCCGACCCAGTCAAGCGCTGCCACGCGACTCCGTCAAGCAGAACGTGCATACGAGTGCGTGGATTCTGGCCCAGAGAGCGGTACTGCGCAGTGCTGGCGCGCGTGACCCGACTGTCACTTAGTGTCGAAATGGCACTAAGTGACAGGAGCGGCGATGAGTGTTCAGCGACGGGACCGGCTGCGGTTCGAGGTGTCCCGGGCCGCGGCGGACCT
This sequence comes from Kribbella sp. NPDC054772, assembly GCF_053611945.1. NCBI lineage: Bacteria > Bacillati > Actinomycetota > Actinomycetes > Propionibacteriales > Kribbellaceae > Kribbella > Kribbella sp. NPDC054772. Next base: position 163,696 of record NZ_JBSHBJ010000014.1, read on the forward strand.
GTTCTGGGAAAACGGTGTCGCCGCGACGAGCGGGCAACAGATCGCGGACGCGGTCGGACTGTCCGTGCGTACGTTGTGGCGGCATTTCCGGAGCAAGGAAAGTTGCGCCGAGCCGATCCTGGCCCACAGCTGGGCCTGGTTCCTGGAGGGTTGGCGGCGCTGGCCCGACGACCGGTCGCTCGAGGATCACGTGGCGGCCGAGCAGGACGAGCGGACGCCGTCGGCCGAGGAGCTCGACGACGATCGCGCCGCCGGGAAGATGATCGTGCTCAGCCGAACGGAACCCGCGATCCGGACCGCGTTCCTGATGGCCTGTGATCAGGCCGAGCGCGAGTTGGTGCCGATCGTCGCCCATCGGTTGCGCCGGCCCCTCGACGACGTGGGGGTGCGGGTGCATGCCGCGACCATCATCGCTGTGGTTCGGGTGGTCAGCGAGGAGCAACTGGTCGCCGTCGTCGCCGGCGATCGGGCACGGCTGAGTGATCCGTTCGCGCGGATCGTGCGCGGGGTCCGCGAGGCCACCGGCGGCGCGATCGGCGACCCCATGAGCTGACGCCCAGCCCACCGTTCAGCAGACCTTCCAGCAGACAAGGAGAACTGTGCGAAAGACGACGATTGCTGTCCTGACCGCATCCGCTGTAGCCCTCGCCGGAACGGGAGTTTCCGCCGCGAGCGCTCCAGTTTCCGAGGCGAGTTCTGGGGTTTCTGTCGTGAAGGGGCTGAGCTGGGGTGCTTGCCCGGCGTTCGATCCACCGACCGCGTCGAAACCCGAGTGCGCGACACTCGACGTACCACTGGACTACAGTCGGCCGGACGGGCCGACGATCTCCCTCGCGGTTTCCCGCTTGTCGACAGCGGATCCGGCCAAGCGCCGCGGCATCCTGCTGACGAACTCGGGCGGTCCCGGCGGCGAGGGGTTGCGTTTTCCGGCCGACCTGGTCGATGCCTCAGGCACCAAACTCGCGCTGCCGAAGAACGTCCGGGACAGCTACGACATCATCGGTTTCGACTCCCGCGGCGTCGGCCGCAGTACGCCGGTCACGTGCGACCTGACCGCGGCGCAGCAGTTCTCGAGCGTGCCGCCGTACGCGCGGAACGCGGCTGACGTGAAGCAGCAGGCGGCGCTGGCGAAGACGATCGCCGGGCAGTGCGCGAAGTCGAAGACCGGTGCGCTGTTGCCGTACATCAGCACGGCGAACACGGCCCGCGACATGGACCGGATCCGCGCCGCCCTCGGGGAACGGAAAACGTCGTACTTCGGGATTTCCTACGGCACGTACCTCGGTGCGGTCTACTCGTCGATGTTTCCGGAACGCACCGATCGCGTCGTGCTGGACAGCTCGACCGGGCCCGGTGGCTGGGACTACGCGTTCCAGCGGCGGATCGCCCGCGGTTTCGAGGAACGTTTTCCGGACTTCGCGCAGTACGTCGCGGCGCACCCGGAGTACGGCCTCGGGACCACGGTCGCGCAGGTGACGGCGAAGTACTACGAGCTCGCCGCGAAGGCCGATCAGGAGATGGTCGGCGGGCGGTCGCTGGGCGCGATCTTCCGGCAGACGACGTTCAGCCAGCTGTACTACGACCACAAGTTTCCGGAACTTGCCGGAATCTGGCGGAGCTTCGCGACCGGCGACCCGGCCGGCGCTGCGAAAGCACCTGCGAAGACTGCTGCCGCCCCGGTGAACGACAACTACCTGGCGAGTCAGTTGCACGTGCTCTGCAACGATTCGCGCTGGCCGCGGGCGCTGGCGACGTACCAGGTGAATGTCGCGATCGACCGGATCCGCTACCCGATGTTCGGTGCGGCGACGGCGAGTGTGTCGGCGTGTGCGTACTGGCCGGCGCGGCAGGAGGCGCCGGTGCGGATCTCCGACCGTGGTCCGTCGAACATCCTGATCGCGCAGAACCTCCGCGACCCCGCGACTCCGCTGGTCGGGGCCCGGATGATGCGCGGCGTGCTCGGCGACCGTGCGCGAATGGTGACCGCGGATCAGGGCGGGCATCTCGCGTACCTGTTCAAGGCTGACCGGTGCCTGAACGACACCGTCACCGACTTCCTCGCCACCGGCCGGCGTCCCGCTCACGACCGCGCCTGCGGAACCACCTGACGATCACCGTCGTGCTCGGGTGATCGCCTCCGCGCACCAGTCGGCGACGAAGGCGAGGGCCTGGCCGCGTTGGTGGAACAGGTGCCGGCTGTCGACCTCCTGGTGGTAGGCGTTGTGCGACTCGTCGGACGCTCGGCCGAGCAGGCCGGGCAGCAGCCAGGCGTACTTGACGCCGGAGGCCATCACCGCGAGTCGCACCTCGTCCGGGTCGCCGTGCCAGCCGGCGTCGTGCAGGCCGTCGAGATAGTTGGTGATGCAGGTCTCGGCGAGCTCGGGCATCCGTTCAACCGGCCAGAACAGGTCGAAGACCGCGTCCGGGATGTAGTTGCCGATGTCCTCGCCGAGGGCGCCGTCGCCGAAGAACGACCAGTCGAACAGGGCGAGCTCGCCGGTCGGTCGCTGGATCACGTTCGAGACCCAGAAGTCGAGGTGACAGTGGGCGCGAGGGAGGCTCGCGACCAGGTCGAGTAGCGCGTCCCGATGGACCAGGAGCCGGGTCCAGGCTTCGCGCAGTCCGGCTGGCCAGGTCTCGCGGATCAGCGGCTGCTGCCAGGAGCTGTCGTCGGTCATCAACTGCCACGGCACGTCGCGCGTGGTCGAGTAGTCGCGGAGGAAACCCCTCGACGTCCAGGGCCGGTCGTCGATCGGGCGCGCCTGCCAACGGCCGCAGGCGCGCGCGAGTGCGGCATGTTCCGCGAGGCTGAACTGGGTGCCGGGCGTGCCGCCGATGTCTTCCATCAGGAGTACGGCGCCGTCCGGCGACTCCTCCGCCTGCGCGGAGGGGATGACGAGCCCGGCGTCGGCGAGTCGGCCGCGGAGTTCGTCGTCGCGGTAGACCTCGAGCTCGCGGCGCCAGTAGTTCCAGTGCCGCGGGTCGGTGGAGGCGGCCCACGGGCCTAGGGTGTCGGTCGGCCGGCGAAGCTCCTTGCGAACCGCAGTCCGGCCGTCCGCGTAGGTGACCCGCTCGACGGTCGCAGTCACCGCGTTCAACGGGTTGTGCCGCAGCGTCGCCGTACCGACTTCCGGGTGACCGGTCATGAACAGCAATGCTGACATGCGCGGGTTCTCTCAGCTCAACAGGATCTTCGGGGGCAGACCGGTGAGGGCTTTCACGTCGCGGGTGAAATGCGCCTGGTCGGCGTACCCGGTGAGGACGGCGACGTCGGCCAGCGATAGACCGGTGCGGGCGTGGTCGAGGGCGACGTTCATCCAGAGCACGCGGTCCAGCATCTTCGGGCCGTACCCGAAGGCTTCCAGACAGCGCCGATGCAGTTGCCGCTCGCTCAGGCCGACCGTCCCGGCCAGGCGGGAAACGCCCGACGTACCGCGGAGCAGGCCGCCGCGGACGCTGCGGAGAACGTGCGGGATCAGCCGGTCCATCGGTGCCTCGACCAGTTTGGCGACCTCGAGGTCGAGCGCGGCCGCTGAGTCGGGAGCCGATCTGATCCGGTCGAGCAGGCGTCTGCTCCGGTTCGGCGACCAGAGATCGGCCAGCCGGGCCCGCTCGTTCAGCAGTTCGCGGGCCGGTACGCCGAGGAAACCCGGTGCCGCTCCGGGCGCGAACCGAATCCCGGCGTACCGCGTCCCGCGGGGGGCGCTGCCCGTCCAGGCGTGACTGTCGGGACCGGCGACGATCAGGTCGTCGTCCATCAGCAACAGGTCCATGCAGCCGTCCGGGAGGATCCGGTACTCCCCACCTTCGGCCTCGCGTGTCCACAGGCCGGCGCCGGCGATGCGCGCGGGGCGCTCCCGGTACGGCTCGACAGCTACGGTCACACCGCCAGTCTGCTACGCCCTACCGACAGTTTCAGGCCCGTGCGGCACCTGTCGCCTGGCGTCAGCCTCGGGGCGGGTACTGCTTGGGGACCACGACGTCGAGCACCGGCACGTCGACCGGGACATACTTGACCAGGGCAACGTTTTCCTTGACCAGTTCGTCGCGGAGCGCCGCCCCCGTACGGCGGTCGATCACGGTCCGCCAGATCTCGTTGCGGCGGAAGTGCTCCGCTCCGACGTGCAGGAACCGCTCGTCCTTGGAGAACACGCGGTACGACGACGCGGCCGGGACGTCCGCGAGAATCTCGCCCTCGAGATAGCGGTCGCCGACGCCGACGTGCAGCTGGAAGGTCTGGTCTGTGTCGTTGCGGAACTGGAGATCCACATAGTTGTAGACGATGCTGCAGCCGACACCCCACGGCAGTACGCGGCCGTTGTCCGGGAACGGGTCGAAGCTGTGCGTCGAGCGCTGCGTGACCGTCATCGGCGAGTGCAGCACCATCCAGTGCAGCAGGTTGGCGAGCTGGCAGATACCGCCGCCGATGCCCGGACGAGCCTGTCCGTTCGACAGCCGCATGCCCTTCGCGTACCCCTTGCGACGGGTCGCGTTCCCGACCAGTTTGTTGAAGGAGAACGTCTCGCCGGGCCGGATCAGCAGACCGTCGACCTGGGCGCAGGCGAGCGACAGGTTCTTCACCTTGTTGTGCTGCATCCACATCTCGGTCTCACCGAGCTGCCGCAGCAGGAGCGACTTGTGGCGCTTGATCCGCACCGGAAGGTCGGCCGCCTGGCGCACATCGGCGTACGGCGTGCTGGACCGCATCCACTCGAGGCGTTTGACCGCGCGGTGGTAACGCACCGCCAGCGGATAGAGCAGCGGCACCCGCTCGGTCCACCGCCGGCGCCGAACCGCGGGCAGCACCCGCGCCCGCTCGGCCGCACTCAGCTCTTGCACCTCGACCTGCCACGTCCCGGCCGGCGACACCCCAGTCGACTCCGTCCGTTCGTCCAGCGGTGCGGCAGTTGTGGTCTCAGACATCCTGTTCCCCCGAACAAGCGGCCGGCCTGGTGACCGACCTCGGTTACCGTACGCCGCCGCGGCCCCAACCAGATGACAGCAACAGCACGATCGGATTGCGCTCCGTACGACGCCGTGTACACACCGGGAGTTCGATGACGGCGGCAAATACTTCCGAACCCAATCGAGTTCGCCGCGGCCCGTCAGCCGATCTCGAGGGCGGTGCAGACCCAGCGGTTGCGGCGGATCTCCAGGCGGAAGGCGATCGCCCGCGAGCGGTCCCCGTGCCGCACGTGCGCGGCGACCTCGGCGATCCACGGCTCCGGCATGAACACCCGCACCGACCGCACCGTGCTCTTCTCCCGCGCCCCACGGCTCACCGCGGTCGAGTTCAGCCCGAGCAACCGCACCCGCCGGTTCAGCTCCATGAACACGCTGTCGTCCGTGAACCGCACCAGCTGCGAAATCGGCCGATCCCCAGCCAGCACCTCAGAAACCGCCTGAGCCAACCGCCCACCCCAAGCCCGAGCCTCCGGCACCCCAACCGGAACCGCCGACGTCTGGGCGGTGCCGACGGGGGAGCCGCCAACCTTCGCGGCGCGACCCTTGGCGGTCGGGACCGAGGCGGCGGTCGCGGCTGAAGCGGCGCCGGCGTTGGCGGCGGTGGCGTCGACCGGGACCGCGCGCGGGGTGGTCGTGGTGAGCGGCGCCCGGGCCCCGTCAGGCTGCCCAGGCGCCGCGTCCGGCGTCGCCGCCGCCGATGCCGAATCCGAGACGACGCTGAGCTTCCGCGCCTTCGTCGTACCAGCGGCGTCCGCACCAGCCGCGTCAGCCTCGGCCGGCTTCGCGTCGGCTGCGTCTGACTCGACCGTGGGGTCCAGGTGCGCGGGCTCGGCAGCAGCCGCATCGGCCTGGGGTGCGGAGGTGATGCTCGACAGGTGGCGTGGGGCGGAGCCGACGCCGAGTCGCGTGATCGCCTGCAGGCGCAGGGCGAGCGCCCCTTCCGTCAGGCCACCGGCGTACCGAGCAGTCGCAGGTACGGCGCTCCTCGCGGACCCGCCGTCCACAGCCTGCAGCCGCGGACGCTCGACCGCGGCGAACATCCCCGGTACCTCCGCGCGCGCCGCCCCGACGACTGCGGCGATCGCGGTGGTGCCGAGCTGGTCGGCCCGAGCGGCGTTGGTGACGGCCATGGTTGCCTCCGTGGATTCCAGTGCTGAAGTCGGGTCGGTAACGGCGGCGAGAACGACACGCTCCGGCGCCGAAGCGGCGGACTCGTCGTACGCCGAGGTAGTGCCGGACGTACCGCGCACCGAGCCCGTGGTGGCCCCGTCCTGCGCAGCGGAGACGGCGGACGCGTGCTGCGCCTGAGCCGCGATGGCCTCGTCCTGTGCGGAAGTGGCGGTGGCAAGTACCGGCGCCGTGGTGGACTCGTCCTGCGCCGAGCTGGTGGGGTGCTGGAGGTCCTCCGCACCGAGGTTCTGTGGCTGGCTCATGTCACTTCTCCTGGTGGGTGGTCGGGAGGTGGTCGCCGTGGGTGGGCGGAATGCGGAGGACCTGGCCGGGAAGGATGAGGCCGGGGTCGTCCCCGATCACGTGGCGGTTCGCGGCGTACCAGGCGGGCCAGCGGGCGGCGATCGCCGCGTCCGTCGCACCCGGACCGAGCTCTCGCGCGGCGATGCTCCACAGCGAGTCCCCCTCGCGCACGACCACCCGCACCGGAACCCGCGGCCGCAGCTCCGTGTACCGCGTCGGCGCCCCGTCGGTAGGCCGATCCGGCACCCCCATCCGCATCCGCGCATCCGTCGGCCGCTCCGCACCCGGCTGAGCAGGCGCCGCAGGACGACCAGGCGTACCCGGGGTGCCCGGGATGCCCGGGGTGCCCGGAGTCGTCGGGTCGCCCGGCGTGGTGGGGCTGCTTGGCTTGGTCGAGGCCGCGGAGGTCGTCGGACGGCCAGACGCGGTCGGAGTCCCCGGAGCCGTGGGGTTGCCGCCAGTCCGGCTGCCAGTCGGCTGTCCCGGGGTAGTCCGGTCAGTGCCGGCGCCGCCGATCTCCACAGTCGAGCGCGGTTCGGTCGCACGGTAGTTCGCTTCGGTGCCGCCGATTTCGACGGTGGAGCGGGGCTCGGTGGCGCGGTACTTGGCGGTGCTGCGCTCCTGCGTGCCGGCCGACGACTGGGTGCCGGTCGAGGACTGCTTGCTCGCGGAGGACTGGGTGTTGGTGGAGGCGCGGGTCGTGTTCTGGTCGGCGGAGGTGGCGGGGCGGTTGGTGTCGGCGCCGCCGATCTCCACGGTCGAGCGGGGCTCGGTCGCGCGGTAGTCGGTGGCGCCGCGCTCCGCCGTACCGGCCGACGACTGAGTGTTGGCCGAGGACTGGTTGGCGGTCGAGGGCTGCGTGTTGGCGGAGGACCGAGCGGTGGTGTTGTCCGCGGAGGTCGCGGGCGGGTTGGTGTCGGCGCCGCCGATCTCTACGGTCGAGCGGGGCTCGGTGGCGCGGTAGTTGGCTTCGGTGCCGCCGATTTCTACGGTCGAGCGGGGCTCGGTGGCGCGGTAGTTGGCTTCCGTGCCGCCGATTTCGACCGAGGAGCGGGGTTCGGTGGCTCGGTAGTTGGTGTTGCCGAGGTTGACCGTGGACTTCGGCTCGGTCTGGTCCCACTGGCGGACGTGGGCGCTGTCGCCGGGGGAGGCGTGGGCGACGCCGACCGTGAGTGGGGTGACGGCGGCGACGCCGAGGCCGGAGCGGAGGATGGCCCGCGCGGTCTTCGTCGTGATGCGCCCGGCGACGGCTCCGGCGAGCGCGCCGACGACTCCGGGGATCTGCTCCAGCACCGTCATCAGGACGGCCAGCACCAGCCACCCGTACGCGATCCAGGCGACCGTCCCGACCGCGAGCACGGTCAGCGAATCCAGGTCGTACGTGCGCACGCCGCTGATCGACCCGGCGGTCATCCAGCGCAGCGCCAGCCCGAGGGCAGCCAGCGCGAGCACCGCGAGTGTGCCTTTCAGCACCCGGATCATCGCGTTCATCCCGCTTCGCTCCCGACCTTTGAGTTTGCGTTAGTTTGCGTTGGCTTGACCACTATAGACCGGTTCTAGGTCAGCTTTGCAAGTCCTTAACGCACGCAGCGTCGGTTTCCGGTGCGGAGGGTGATCACCGAGGGGTACGTCGGCACTCGGGACCGGTAGGTTCACGGTCATGCGGTGGGATGCGTTGTTCGCGGACCTGGAGTCGCAGTTCGAGGCGCTCCAGGAGACGGATCTGTACGGCGAGGTCGCGGACCGGATCCGCGCCGAGGTCGGGAAGATCACGGTGCTCGACCGGCTCCGCGGTGCGGTGGACACCGTCGTCCGCGTGGAGCTGATGGACGCGGAGCCCGTGCGCGGGCTGCTAAGCCGGGTCGGCAAGGACTGTCTGCTGCTCGAGACCGAGCGCTACGAGGAGTGGCTGATCCCGGTCGGGGCGCTGGTCGCCGTACACCAGCTGGGGCCGTGGGCCGAGCCGGCCGTCGGGGCGGTCGAGGGCAAGCTCGGGCTCGCCCATCTGCTCCGGGGGATCGCCCGGGACCGCTCACCGGTCACGCTGTTCTGCGGCGGCGGCCGTGGCCCGGTCAGCGGCACGATCGACCGCGTCGGTGCCGATTTCCTCGAGCTCGCCGAGCATCCCTTGGACGCGCCGCGCCGCCGGACCGAGGTCTACAACGTCCGCCTGGTCCCCACCCAGTCACTCCGAGCCCTCCGCCGCCGCTGACCCAAACACCGGCGGGTACGCCGACACGCGCACCCATCGGTACTCCCGCCGCGACGTATCGAGTTCACAACCATCTGGTCTCACCAGCGCCAGCCCGCCGGCGTGACCGTCTGCGACTTAGAAGCGGGCGTCCTCCGTGGTCTCGGCCTCTTCGCCGAGTGGATGGCTGTCGATGAACTGCTCGGTCTCGGTGTAGAGCCGCTCGATGTACTTCTCGAGCTCGGTGGCCTCGACCCGCCACTGACCGCGGCCGCCGATCTTGACGGCCCGGATGTCACCGCGGCGGACCAATGCGTAGACCTGGTTGGCGGAGATGTTCAGGACCTCCGCGACATCGGCGAGCTGGAGGAACCGGGGGCTCGGCATCGTCCGTACTCCTTCGGATAGTGGCTGGTTCCTTCAGTTTGCCACGGTTGGCGAATGGATGATCGCGTTTGTCCCCAGGCCGTGACAGCCTGTGGATGACCGTTCACGTCCGGAACCGGGAACGGGCAGAATGTCCGCCGAGAGCGATCGATTGACTGGGGAGCCGACGTGGTCGAGACACAAGTGCGAAGTGGATTCGGTGCGCCGTCCGCGCCGGCCCAGCGGAACCGGAAGGCCCGCTGGAAGGACGGGCGTCTGGTCCTGGGCGTGCTGCTGGTCGCCGTCACCGCGTTGGCCGGCGCCAAGCTGCTGTCCTCCGCCGACGACACGACCACGATCCTGGCCGCCAAACACGAGCTCCGGGTCGGCGCCCCGCTCACCGGGGACGACCTGACCACGGTCCGGGTGCGCTTCACCAACGGCAACGACTCGGGCCGGTACCTGTCCGCCGACGCCGACGTGAAGGGCCTGGTCGTCGGCCGCACGGTCGGCGAGGGCGAGTTCCTGCCGAAGGACGCCGCCGTCCCCAAGTCCGAGCAGACTCGCACCGAGATGCCGCTGTCGGTCGCGACCGGCCGCCTGCCGTCGGACACCGCGGTCGGCGACATCGTGGACGTCTGGGTGGTGCCGAAGGAGGAGGGCCAGTCGGCCAGGCCGCTGTGGAGCAGCGTGCGGGTGCTGCAGATTGACTCGGTGAAGGGCGTCTCGGGCAGCACGGCCCGACGCCAGGTCCTGATCAGCCTCGCCTCCAGCGACCTGCCCCGCATCCCGGCCGCTCTGACCGCGATCAGTGCCGGCGAGCCGACCCTGGTGCGGAAGGGCAACTGATGGCGATCCCCGTCCTCCTGGCCGTGACCGGCGCGCCCTGGGAGGCAGAGGTCGTACGGCGGACCGAGCGCGCGCCCGGGATCAGAGTGGTCCGGCGCTGCGTCGACATCGCCGACGTGATGGCCGCGGCCGCTAGCGGGCAGGCCCGTGCGGTGCTGCTGGCCGACGCCCTGCCCCGGCTCTCGTCGGACGCCGTCGCCGCGCTGCACGCCCGAGGCATCGTCGTACTGGCGCTGGTCGACCCGACCGAGAACGGTGCGCCCTTCGGCGCCGAGGACCGGCTCGCCCGGATGGGGATCGAGCGGATCCTCCCGGCCGACGTGAGTCCGGGGGATCTCGGTCGCGCGGTCACCGACGCGGTCGACTCGGGTCCGCCGGTCTCCAACGCGCACTTCGCGGGCGGGTTCGTGCCGCTGACGCCGGACACGATCAATAGCGAGCCGCCGCCGTACCCCGAGGGAGCTGGCCGGCTGATCGCGGTCTGGGGGCCGACGGGCGCGCCCGGGCGGACGACAGTGGCCGTCAACCTTGCCTACGAGCTGGCGCTGAAGAAGATCCCGACGCTGCTCGCCGACGCCGATGTGTACGGCGGGACCGTCGCGCAGATGCTCGGGATGCTCGACGAGACGTCCGGGCTGGCCGCGGCGGCGCGCTCGGCGTCGAACGGTTCGCTCGACATGGTGATGCTCGCCAAGCACGCCCGGCAGGTGGATCCGCATCTCCTGGTGCTGACCGGCCTCAGCCGCGCGGACCGCTGGACCGAGCTGCGGCCGGCCGCGATCGAGTCGATCTGGTCGACCGCGCGGACGCTGGCGCCGGTGACGGTGGTGGATGCCGGGTTCTGCATCGAGACCGACGAGGAGATCTCGTTCGACTCGCTGGCCCCGCGGCGTAACGGGGCGACCGTCTCCACGCTGGAGGAGGCCGACGAGGTCATCGTCGTCGGTTCCGCGGACCCGGTCGGTCTGACCCGGCTGATCCGGGCGATCCACGAGGTGCGCGCCGTCGTACCGTCGGTCACCGTGCGCGTGGTGATGAACCGGGTCCGCTCCGGCACGCTCGGCGGCTCGCCGAACGAGGCGGCGGCCGAGGCGCTGGCGCAGTACGCCGGGATCGAGCCCGCGGCGTTCCTGCCGTTCGACCAGAGCGCGGTCGACGCCGCCATGTCGCACGGCCGCAGCCTCTCCGACGCGGCCAAGTCCAGCAAACTCCGCAAATCCCTCCAGCAACTCGCCACCACGATCCACAAGGAGCTGGCCGCCGTCCCCGCCTGACCCGGGATCAAAGGGCGGCGGAGTCAGGGTCGGATGGTGGGGATCTCGGGGACAACCCCGCCAGACAGTGCGGGTTTGGTGTGCCAGGGTTTGAGGTACTTCGATCCGTACTTCAGGGAGCGTCATGTCCGATGTCCAGGGGCGGCAGTCCAGTTCGATGAGCGCGCAGCGGCGGTACGGGATCGCCATCTCGATCGCGCTCATCCTGGGTGGCGTGTACTGGGCACTCACCGGGCTGACCGAGGGCACCAAGAGCGGCCAGCAGAGCTACCAGGTGCAGGGCGACTCGCTGCTGGTCAAGGGTGGGGCCGCGAAGGTCGAGATCCAGCCCGGGGACGGCACCGAGCTGAAGGTCGACCGGCAGTTCGAGCGGAACGTGTTCGGCTCGGATCCACAGGAGAGCTACGACGCGGGTGACAGCACGCTCGAGCTGAAGAGTGGCGGCTGTGGGTTCCTGTCGTTCGGGTGCAAGACCAGCTACGTCCTGACCGTGCCGCGGGACGTCAAGCTGAGGGTCGAGAGCAGCAGCGGGGACGTGACCGTGTCCGGGTTCGCGGGTGGGGCGGACGTGAAGACCAGCTCGGGCAACATCGACGTCCACGATGTCGGCGGGCCGCTCACGATGCGTTCGAGTTCGGGTGATCTCGCGGGGGACGGGTTGGCCGCGACCTCGGTGACGACGGCCAGTAGTTCCGGGAGCGCGACGCTCGACTTCACAGTCGCGCCGCAGTCGGTCGAGGCGAAGTCGAGCTCGGGGGACGTCGAGATCCGGATCCCGTCCGGTGCCGAGTCGTACAAGGTCGACACCACCACCTCGTCCGGCGACGAGTCGGCGAACGTCAAGATCGACCCGAACGCCACCCGCACGATCAAGGCGAAGACGTCGTCCGGGGACGTCAGCATCGAGTACAACCACTGATCCCGGCGATTCCCGGCGGCCGTGTACGTGGAGTGAGCGCCGGGGCCGGAAGCGTCACGGAGGTCGCGGGCTGAGTAGTCTTGCCGCCATGGTTGAGGTGCGCGCGATGCCGCGAGGTCTGTTGGTGGACTGGGGCGGCGTGCTCACCTCCGGCCTGGAAGCGGCGCTGCGGCGCTGGGCGGAGCTGGACGATTTCGACTTCGACTCGTACCTGCGGGCGCTGCTCGCGTGGCTCCCGTCGGAGTCGCCGGAGGACGCGACCGCGGAGGCCGAGCTGAACCCGGTGCATGCCCTCGAGCGCGGCCAGATCGCCGTACCGGACTTCGAGCGCAAGCTGGCGTCCATGCTGGTACGGCGGGACGGGACGCCGCTGCCCGCCGAAGGACTGATCGAGCGGATGTTCGCGCACTTCGAGCACCAGCCGGCGATGGCGGCGCTGGTCCGGCGCGTCAACGAGCGCGGGATCCGGACCGCCCTGCTGTCGAACTCCTGGGGCAACACGTACCCGCGCGACACCTGGGACGGCATGTTCGACGACATCGTGATCTCCGGTGAGGTCGGGTTGCGCAAGCCCGAGCCGGAGATCTTCCTGCTCGCCGCCGGCCGGCTGGACCTGAAGCCGGAGGAATGCGTGTTCGTCGACGACCTGCAACTGAACGTCGACGGCGCCCGTGCGGTCGGCATGACCGCGATACTTCACACCGAGTACGACGAGACCCGGCGAGCGCTGGAAACCCTGTTCGGAGCCGACCTGACGTGACCGTGACCACCCCTCCCTCCTCCCCTGTTCTGCCGGCCGGCCGCCGCCGCGTGCTGATCGCGATCGCCGGCTGTGCGGTCCTCGTCGCGCTCGGTGCCTGGGTCGCCCACCTGTACGGCGGCATGATCGACCTGCGCGTCTACCGGATGGGCGGCTCGGTGCTGCTGCACGGTCAGTCGCTGTACGACGCGAAGCTGCCGGGCGGCTCCGATCTCCCGTTCACGTACCCGCCGTTCTCGGCGATCGCGATGGTCCCGCTGGCCGCCGTACCGTGGGGCGTCGCACTGGTGGCCTGGACGACGATCTCGGTGCTGTCCATCACCGCGCTCTGGCGGACCAGCCTGCCGAAGACGTTCTGGTCGTTCATCAGCCAGCGCAAGCAGACCGCGGTGCTGATCGCGCTCACCCTGCTGTCGCTGCTGCTCGAACCGGTCTGGCAGACGATCCAGTTCGGCCAGATCAACCTGTTGCTGACCGCAATGATCCTGCTGGACCTGGTCCGGCCGAACGACGCGCGGCTGCGGGGGTTCTGGGTCGGCGTCGCGATCGGTGTGAAGCTGACGCCGCTGCCGTTCCTCGCGTTGCTCGTGGTGACGAAGCAGTGGCGGGCGCTGCGCAACGCCGTACTCGGGCTGCTGGCGACGATGGCGGTCGGGTTCGCGGTCGTGCCGCACCAGTCGTGGCGGTACTGGACCGACGTGATCCTGGACGCCAACCGGGTCGGTGGCATCGCGTACACCGGGAACCAGTCGTTCAACGGGTTCCTGCACCGGATCGGTGACGAGGCGAGCTGGGTGCAGCCGGTCTGGTTCCTGCTCTCGGCCGCGTTCGGGCTGATCGTGCTCTGGCTGGCCCGGCGGTACTGGCTGGCCGACGAACGCGTCACCGCGATTTCGGTACTGGCGCTCGCCGTGCTGTACGCGTCGCCGATCTCGTGGAGTCACCACTGGGTGTGGATCATCCCGCTCGGCGTCAGCCTGATCCGCGGCATCAACCGGGTCTGGGGACTGAACCCGGCGGTCGTCGCCGGCGTGCTGTTCTACGGCTTGTTCGTACTGCGCTCGATCTGGTGGGTCCCGTACCGCGACGACCGGGAGCTCGACTGGTCGTTCTGGCAGTCGATCCCCGGCAACTCGCACCTGATCGTCGGCATGGTCGCGTTCATCTTGCTCGCATGGACCAGCCGCGGACTGCCTAAGACCGCGTCAACTCCCGAACCGGCCGCCCAAGCCTGACCGCCAGGTCCGCGTCGACAAGCTCCACCTCGGCCAGCAGTACGTCGACACTCGCGCGAAACGCCCGCCGCAACTCGGCGAGCTCGAGCGACCGCACCAGCGTCGGCTCCACGGTCGTGCTGGCGACCAACGGCAACAGATGCAACCCGCGACCTTGCGAATGCGGAACGTCGTACCGCAGGCACATCAGCATCAGCACGTGGTCACGGACTCCACTGATCATGTACTCGGCCTGCCACACCTTGCCGCGCGCGATGCTCGATCGCGCGTGCAGGGCGTACAGCCACGCCATCCCCACCAGGTCGATCGGCGACGGCGCTTTCCAGACCGGCTGCTCCACGGTCTCTCCGAACAGCACTTGGAAGGCGGGACCGCGCGCGCCGAACTCGTCGGCCGGGGCGAAGGCGATGTCCACCTGCAGCGTGGACTCCAGCAGGAACACTCGGTAGACGGTCCCGCTCGACCACACGTCGGTGTGGTGGACGGCGCCGTGGTCCTTGTACAGCCGCGCCGTCCAGTCCTCCAGTACGGCCTGTTGGTCAGCGCTCGGGGCGAGGCCGAAGGCGAGGTCGATGTCCGACCATTCGTCCTCGGCGCCGGACGCGGCCGATCCGGTCAGCGCGGCACCCGCGATGCGCGCGTCCGCTCGGGCCGCCTCGACCAGTCTGTCGCGGAGGGCCGAGCGGGCGGCGGGTGTGTACATCAGGAAGAGAACAGTAGGAGCAGGCCGCCGCAGGTGTAGCCGACCATGACGACGAGTAGCGGGAGCTGACCAGCCAGCGCCTTGGCGCGGGGGAACAGGGCGACCGCGCGGTCGTGGGCCGAGACGACGCCGAGCAGGTGACCGCCGACCACCGCCAGCACCTGGATCACCGCGATCGCCGTGCTGTGGTTGGTGATACCGGTGTTCACCGCGAGTAGACCCGTGCCGAAGATGTTCGCCCCGTTGCTCAGCGGGTCGCTCAGGTAGATCAGCGTCCGCTGCCCCTCGAGGATGAACAGGGTCAGGTAGTGCGCCACGACGTACCCGAAGGCGATCGGTACGAGGGAGTGCGCGAAGAGACCCGGGAGCGACGTACGGGAGCTGTCCGAGAGGCGGCCGGCGAGGAGCGTGGCGCCGGAATACGTGACCAGCACGAACAGGATGAACACGATCAGTGCGGCGGTCCCGAGCCAGGTCATCGAGACGTCTTGGTTCTGCGCCCAGCCGATCCACGCCGACGAGTTCGAGAATCCGTCGTACGCCGTCGAGCCGAGCAGCGCGGCCACCAGTCCGACCAGGCCGGGCCGCGGCTTCATCCCGTCGAGGTTCTCCAGCGGACGCCGGACCACCAGCGCGCCGTCGGTCCGGCGGCCCCACGGCGAGAGGCGCGACATCAGCGTCGCGTACGCCTCGAACGGGTCGCCCTGCGCGAACCAGCGGTCACCGAACAGGATCGCGCCGAACAGCGTGATCACGACGTACAGCGCGATCCAGGCTTGCAGTACCGGAATCGTCGCGCGATCCGGCGCGACCAGCTCCAGCCAGGTGAACGCGAAGATCCCGAGTGCGGCCGGCCACAGTCCTACCCATGACGGGAGCTCGAGCAGACCCTTCGACGACGGCTGCCGGAGCAGTTTGGACAGCAGCAGGTGGATCGTGCGCAGCGGGTTGAGCGTCCGCCAGACCGGTCCGAGCAGGATCGAGATCGGGACCAGTCCGACCCAGACCAGGATGTAGATGAAGCCGAAGATCGGGTTCGTCAACCGGTCGACGCCGAACATCAGCGACACCATCGCGTACAGGAAGGTCGCCAGCCCGACCACGCGGACGATCCACCGGAACCAGCCGGCGTCGACCGTCCGGGTGATTGCGGCGGGCAACGGCTTCCCGGAGGCGTTCCCGCGGTACTTCGGACTTCGCCACGCCAGCCCGAGGATCACGAACGAGACCGTCACCGCCACCGCGGCACCACCAACCGCCAGCCCGAACGGAACCGGAAGGTCTTGCCGACCCCCGATCCCGTGCAACGGGAGCAGTTGCGCAATCACGAGACGACGAGTTTGGCGACCAGCTTGCCGCTCTTGTGGGTCTCCACCTCGAACGTGCCCTTCATGTTCGCGGTGAAGGTCACCGACGCGGGCTTGCCCGGGGTGAGCTCCAGCTCCTTGTCGTAGCCGTGGATGTGCAGCTCCTCGTCGGCGTCGCTGGTCGCCTTGACGAGCACGGTCTGGCCGGCCTTCACCTTGATCGTGGCGCCGCTCGGGTTGACCTTGCCGTTGGCAACGGTGACGTCGATGGTGACGTCGGCCTGCTCACCGGAGGGGTCCGCGGTGTTCGACGGGGAGCTGGTGTTCGGCGACCCCGGGGTCGGGGTGTTGGTCGGCAGGCTCGAGGTCGGGGTCGACGCGCTCGCTGACGGGGTGCTGGTTCCGCTGCCGGAATCGCCGCCACCACAGCCGGCCAGGACCAGCACGCCGAGGGTGGGCAGGAGAGCGGTGGCGGCACCGCGAGTGAGGGTCGAACGCATCGGTCCAGAAGCCTTTCGAGGGGTACGTGAACTTCTCAGGGTGCGGGACACACCCTCTTGCCTGACGAACACGAATGGCTCATCGTTCCCTGAGGAGGGCGTCTGGGACCCCTGCGCCTACTGCGCGGCACTCGGCGGGCACCTCACCGCGCTGGAGGAAAGGCCACGATGAAACCACATCGAGACCTTCCCTCCCGCGCGGCGAGGCAC
>NZ_JBSHBJ010000015.1:0-62822 GCF_053611945.1 Kribbella sp. NPDC054772
ACCCTGCGAGTCTTTGTAACTGAGCGTCGGGGTGCCCCAGCCCGCGCCCCCTCCGCCCGCCCCCGCCCCCTGCTCTTACTCGGTGTTATTCGGTGGCCAGCGCGCCGGCCGGTGCGACCTTCGCCGCCCGGCGAGCGGGCAGGACCGAGGCGAGCAAGCCTGCGACCGCGGCGATGGCGGCGATTGCGATCAGCAGCTTCCCGGGTACGGCGTACTCGACACCACCGTCGACCGTCTGGCCGCCCATCAGCGCACTCGTCCCGGTCCAGCCGTAGATCAGGCCGAGCACGATCCCGAGACCGGCCGCGACGAGTGCCATCAGCAACGACTCGACGGCGAGCATCCGGCGTAGCTGGCCTCGGGACAACCCCATCGCCCGGAGCAGTGCGTTCTCCCGCGTCCGCTCCAGCACCGACAGACTGAGCGTGTTCCCGACGCCGACCAGCGCGATCAGCACCGAGACCCCGAGCAGACCGATCCCGACGATCAGCAGGACGTCGAAGATCTTCGTGTAGCTGGTCCGCTCGGCCAGACCGCCCTCGACGCTCAGGTCCTTCACGGTCGGGATCGACTGCTGGACGGCTTCGATCACCTGTGAGCCGTTCGCCTTCGGATCCGACGCCAGCCAGTACCCGGTCACCGCCGCGTTCGGCGCCAGCTTCGCGAGGTCGCTCGAGGTCACCGTGATCGGTCCGAGCCCGGTTGCCAGTTTCGCCTTCATGAGCAGCTTGTGCTTCCCCGCGACGATCGTCACCGGGACGCCGCTCTCGACCTGCAGCAGGACCATCGTCGAGTGGTCCAGCAGCGCCGTCCCCGGCTCGAGTTTGTTGGCCAGATCCGGGTTGTGGATCACCGAGCCGGCCGCTTTCGGGTCGATCCCGGTGACCGGGAGCTCCTGGCCGCCGGCGTTCACGGTCACCTTGCTGATCGGGACGACCTGCGTGATGCCCTTGATGTCGCGCAGTTGCTGTTCCGCGCCGGCCGGCATCTTCTCGTTGTACGTCGTCACCATCAGGTCGACCGGATACTGCCCGTCCATCGACACGTCGAAGGTCCTGCGCACCGAGGCGATTCCGACACAGGTGAGGCTGATCAGCGTGACCCCGATCAGCAGGGCGGACGTCGTGGCCGCCGTACGTTTCGGGTTCCGGACCGCGTTCGCGACGGCGATCCGGGCGGGTACGCCACCACCTCGGGCCGGGAGCGCGCCGATCAGGCGGATCAACGCCGGCACCAGCAGTGAACCGATCGCGAGGACCCCGAGGAACGAGAGCCCGCCACCCGCGACACCGAGCAAGACCTGGCTCTGCGACGCTCCCGCCGCGAGCAGCAGACCGCCGCCCGCGAGCAGCAGGAAGCCCAGGACCAGGCGCAGTACGCCGGCCTTCGACCCGGCCGCCGGAGTAGCCTCGGGACGCAGCGCGGCCAGCGGGGCCACCTTCGTCGCGCGCCGGGCCGGTACGACGGCGGCGATGAGCGTGGCGACCGTACCGAGCAGCAGCGGCAGGAACACCGACGACAGATCGAGATGCAACGGGACGGCCGGGATACCCCAGTCGAACTCGCGGGACAGCGCCAGCGCCAGCGCGGAGAGCGCGACCCCGAAGACCACACCGATCGCCGACGCGATCGCGCCGACCACGGCCGCCTCGGCCAGGACCGAGGAGAACACCTGTCGCCGGGACGCGCCGACACAGCGCAGCAACGCCATCTCGCGGGTGCGCTGGGCGATCACGATCGTGAACGTGTTGCCGATCACCAGGCAGGCGACGAACAGCGCGATCACGGCGAACATCCCGAACACACCACCGAGTACGTCGATGCCGTGCGTGAAGCCCTCCACCTCGTGCTGGATGTACGCCGTACCGGTGTAGGTCCGCAGGTCCTTCGACACCGCGGCCTGCGCGGCGTCCGCGAGCTGCTGCTCGGTGACACCGGGCTTGCCGGCGATCGCGATCGCGCGGGTGTACGCGCCCGGTTCGAAGACCTTCACCGCCGCGGGCGTCGCGACCGCGGCCGCCGTACCGACGGACTTCGAGTCGTCGAGCAGGCCCACCACGGTGACGTTCCAGGACTTGTCGTCGTACGAGCTGATCCGCAGCGTCTGGCCCACCGAGACCTTGTGCTTGGCGGCGGTCCGGGCCGGCAGCGCGATCTCGTTGGTTGCGGTGGGCAACCGGCCGGACGAGGTCCCGGGACCGGAGATGTGGGTGGTGTCGTACAGCGCGTCGATCGGAAGTGACGTCGGGCGGACCAGACCGGGGTACGACGCCTGCAGGAAGGCGGTGGTCAGCGTGACGACCGACGCGGCCTGCGGAATCTTCTGCGCCTTCGCGATGTCGTCCGGCGAGATCGTCGCGTTGCCCGTGGAGACGACCGCGTCGACCCCCTTGTACTGCGCACCGATCGTCTCGTCGACGCCGTGCGACGCGGACGCGTGCACGATCATCGCGAGCGACCCGAAACCGACCCCGAGGACGATCGCCAGGCAGGCGGCGATCAGGCGGCCCAGGTGGGCGCGCAGCGAGGAGAGGATGGAGCGTCGCACGTCAGGCCCCCAGCTGGCGCAGCGCGTCCAGGACGCTCTCCGGGGTCGGCTGCCGCAGCTCGCCGGCCAGCTTGCCGTCGGCAAGCATCACGACGCGGTCGGCGTACGACGCCGCCAGCGGGTCGTGGGTCACCATCACCACGGTCTGGCCGAACTCGCGGACCGAGCGGCGCAGGAAGCCGAGCACCTCGGCCCCGGACCGCGAGTCCAGGTTGCCGGTCGGCTCGTCGGCGAACACGACCTCCGGCCGGCCGACCAGGGCACGCGCGACCGCGACCCGCTGCTGCTGACCGCCGGACAACTCCGACGGCCGGTGCGTGAGCCGGTCCTGTAACCCGAGTACGTCGATCAGCGTGCCGAGCCACTGCTGCTCGGGCTTGCGGTTCCCGAGCTCGAGCGGCAGCAGGATGTTGTCCTTCGCGGTCAGCATCGGCAGCAGGTTGAACGACTGGAACACGAACCCGATCCGGTCCCGGCGGATCTTGGTCAGCTCCGCGTCGGGCAGCTGGGTCAGCTCGGTCTCGCCGAGCAGTACCTGGCCGCCGGTCGGGGTGTCCAGCCCGGCCAGACAGTGCATCAGTGTCGACTTGCCGGACCCGGACGGGCCCATGATCGCGGTGAACTGGCCGACGCCGAAGTCGACCGAGACGCCGTCGAGCGCGGCGACCGCGGTGTCGCCCTGTCCGTACACCTTGCGCAGCTCGTGCGCCCGGATCGCGGTCCGCGGCTCCCCGTCCTGCGGCAGCCGCCCGGCCGCAAGCTCCCCGGTCTGCAAGCTCATGTCACTCCTTGGTTCAAACCCGATGGTGAACCAAAAGTTAGTGAACGCGAGCCCTGCGTACGTCGGACCAGAGTGGGGACTCCGCGTCCTACCTGGGTATTACTTGGTCGGCCGGACGAGCCCGGTCTCGTACCCCAGGACGACGAGCGCGACCCGGTCCCGCAGGCCGGTCTTCGCGAGAATCCGGCCGATATGCGTCTTCACCGTTGCCTCGGACAACGTGAAGAGCTTGGCGATCTCGGTGTTCGACAGGCCGCGGGCGACCTCGATCAGCACCTCGCGCTCGCGGGCGGTCAGCTCGGCCAGGTCCGGCCGTTCGGTCTCGGTGTCGGGCAGTGCGCCGGCGAAGTGCTCCAGCAGCCGCTTCGTCGTACTCGGGGAGACCACCGCGTCACCGGAGTACACCTGGCGGATCGCGCTCAGCAGGTCCGCGGGCGGGGTGTTCTTGAGCAGGAAGCCGGCCGCGCCGGCCTTGATCGCGGCGAACGCGTACTCGTCCAGGTCGAAGGTGGTCAGTACGATCACCTTGGGGGCCTGCGGCAACGACTGCAGCTGCTGGGTGGCCTGGACGCCGTCCAGTCGCGGCATCCGGACGTCCATCAGTACGACGTCGCACGCGGTGACCTGGATCTTCTCGACCGCCTCGCCGCCGTCACCCGCCTGACCGACGACGCGCATGTCCGCCTGGGAGTCGACCAGCATCGTGAATCCCGCTCGGACCAGTTCCTGATCGTCCACCAGGAACACCCGGATCACGTCGTCCATCACTCTCCAGTCGGCAGGTTGTACGGCAGCTTGGCGATCACCTCGTAACCGCCGCCCGCCTTCGGTCCGGCGCTCACCGTACCGCCCGAGACCGAGGCGCGCTGCCGCATCCCGACCAGGCCGTGACCCGGGTCCGAGCTCGGCGCGACGCCGGCACCGCGGCCGTCGTCGGTGACCACCACGATCAGCATCTCGCGACCGAAGTCCAAGGTGACGGAGGTCCGCGCTCCCGGCCCGGCGTGTTTCAGGGTGTTGGTCAGCCCCTCCTGCACGATCCGGTACGCGGTGAGGCCGAGCAGGGCCGGCAGGTCGCGGGGCTGGCCGGTGACGTCGTAGCTGACGGCCAGCCCGGCTTCCCGGACGTTCTCGATCAGCTCCGGCAGCGACGAGACGCCGGGCTGCGGGCGCGGCTGGTTCGGATCCAGTTCGTTCTGCTCGTCCTGTTTGAGCAGGCCGAGCATCTTGCGCATCTCGGTCAGGCTCGCGCGGCCGGTGTCGCCGATGGTCGCGAGCGCCTTCTTCGCCGCCTCGGGGGACTGGTCCGCGGCGTACAGACCGCCGTCGGCCTGGACGATCATGATCGACAACCCGTGCGCGACCACATCGTGGATCTCGCGGGCGATCCGGGTCCGCTCGTTGCTGACAGCCAGCTTCGCCTCGCGGTCGCGGTCACGCTCGAGCTGGGCGGCCCGCTCCTCGAGTTGGTTGACGTACAGCCCGCGGGTCCGGCGGCGCTCGCCGAACGCCCAGACGCCGAAGACGACCGCGCCGAGCGCGACCATCATCGTGACCTGCTGCTTCCAGTCCGAGCTCGCCCAGTAGCGGGAGGTCGCCATCAGGACGCCGAGGCCGCCGATCCCGAGGGCGATGCGGCTCAGGCGTACGTCGCCGTACACGGTGATCGCGTAGAGCGCGACCAGCAGGCCGAGGTTGCCCGGTTGCAGCTCGACGCCGGCCAGCCATTGCACGACGGCGACCGAGCAGACGCCGAAGAAGACCAGTTCGGGGTGCGTGCGGCGCCAGATCAGCGGGACCAGCATGCCGAACGCGAGGATGCCGCCGAAGTGCGCCTGGGCGAGCGACAGGAACCCGAACGTCACGCAGAGCCCGCCGGCGAGGAACAGGTCGAACGCCCTGCTCCGGGCAGGCAGCGGCCGCGCGGTCAAGATCCCCGTCATGCGAGCCAGGGTACGGGGCCGCCCGCTGCGAGGGGTCAGTCCACAGTCGGATGTCGGCGTACGACCAGGGTGTTGCGTACCGAACGACGGGTAGTGGTCGCCTCCGCCTGGCTAGGTGCCGCCGGCCCCAGGCGTGCGGAATGACCGGAGCCCGGACCACTACCCGTTCTTCGGTACGCCTACTTGTGCGGGCGCGTCGACAGGGTGGGCTTGGGTTCGAGGCCGGACAGGCCGTTCCAGGCCAGGTTGACGAGGTGCGCGGCGACGTCGGGCTTCTTCGGCTTGCGGGCGTCGAGCCACCACTGGCCGGTGAGCGCGACCATGCCGACCAGCATCTGGGCGTACATCGGCGCGTTCTTCGGGTCCAGGCCGCGGCGCTTGAAGTTCTCCGCCAGGATGTGCTCGACCCGGGTCGCGACGTCGCTGAGGATCGAGATGAACGAACCGGTCGACGAACCGACCGGGGAGTCCCGGACCAGGATCCGGAAACCGTCGGAGTTGTTCTCGATGTAGTCGAGCAGCGCGAGCGCGGCCTGCTCCACGAGTTCGTGCGCCCGGCCTGCGGTCAGCGACTGGGTGACACCGTCGAGGAGCGCCCGTACCTCGCGGTCCACGACGACGGCGTACAGGCCTTCCTTGCCGCCGAAGTGTTCGTACACGACCGGCTTGGAGACCTCGGCGCGCGCCGCGATCTCCTCCACCGAGGTGGCCTCGTACCCCTTCTGGGCGAACAGGCCGCGGGCGATGGTGATGAGTTGTTCGCGACGCTCGGCACTCGTCATCCGGATCCGGCCGGACCGCCGCGGTTTGGGTTCCGTCACGTCGAGATCACGTCAGCATCATGCCGTACTCAGGTGTTGCGGGTGCGGGAATTACGGTCAGGCCGCCTTCAAGGTGCGGGGCGTCGCGTCGGCCCGGCGGGCCTCCAGGCGCTCCCTGACCGGCCAGCGGACGTCGCTGACCCAGCCCATTTTCTCGAAGAACCAGATGCACCGCGCCGACGTGTCGAGCTGCCCACGCAGTACGCCGTGCCGCGCGCAGGTCGGGTCGGAGTGGTGCAGGTTGTGCCACGACTCGCCCTGGCTCAGGATCGCCAGCCACCACACGTTGCCGGACTTGTCGCGGCTCTTGAACGGCCGGTCGCCGATCGTGTGGCAGATCGAGTTGATCGACCAGGTGACGTGGTGCAGCAGCGCGATCCGGACCAGGCTGGCCCAGAAGAATGCGGTCAACGCGCCCTCGATCGACCACGACCACAGGCCGCCGATGATCGCCGGCGCGAGCAGCGAGACAGTCACCAGCAGCGGGAACATCCGCGACACCTGGACGATGTCCTTGTCCTTCAGCAGGTCCGGCGCGTACTGCCGCTGCGGAGTCTGCTCGGTGTCGAACAACCACCCGACGTGCGCGTGGAAGAAGCCCTTGGACAGCGCTCCGAGGCTGTTGCCGTACTTCCACGGGCTGTGCGGGTCGCCGTCGCGGTCGGAGAACTTGTGGTGCTTGCGGTGATCGGCCACCCAGCGGATCACCGGTCCCTCGATCGCCAGCGAGCCGGCGATCGCGAGCATGTACTTCGTCGCGCGGTTCGGCTTGAACGACTTGTGCGTGAACAGCCGGTGGAAACCGATCGAGATCCCGTGCCCGGCGATCGTGTAGAACACCACAGCCAGGACCACGTCCCGCCAGCCGAGGAACCCGCCCCACGCGATCGGCACCGCCGCCAGCACCGCCAGGAACGGGATACCGATGAACAGCGCGAGCGCGACCTGCTCCCAGGCCTTCTTCTGTTCACCACCGAGCGTCCCGGTGTGCACGTCCTCGACGGCGGGCGCGGTCCGGGTGGGCGCGTCGGGCGTGGCAACGGCGGGTGGAGTCATGTGTGTCTTCCCTCGGCTCAGGGGGTCCTTACCTACGCCACCGTAACCTACGGCCCCGTAGGTAAGGAACCCCTGAGCGTGTCATCCACCCCACTCGTGGCAAACTGTCCCGGCAACCACGATCCCCCGTGGGGTAATCGGCAGCCCGCGAGACTTTGAATCTCGAAGACCAGGATCGAAACCTGGCGGGGGAGCAACCCAAAACCCCGGCTCTGGAGTCCCCGAGCCGGGGTTTTTGCTCGCACGTCACTACTGAGCGCTGAGTAGATTGGCCGGGTGAACCTCGAGGTTCGGCTGCGCCCGCTCACTGCGGATGACGCGGCGACCGTCGCTGGTTGGGGCGACGATGAACAGTTCTGTCGTGCCGCGGACTGGACCATCGCGCTCGGCCTGGATGAACGCCTGGCCTTCCATCGTAGGCTGATCGCGCAGCCACCCTCGGACTTGCGGCGGCTGGGCGCGGAGGTCGCCGGCAGCCTGGCGGGCTATGTAGATCTGCACGGGAAGGGCGCAGAACGCCTCGAGCTCGGGTTCGTCATTGGGGAACGACGCCTGTGGGGCCGCGGAATCGGCACAGCCGCCGCTGCAGCCGGTCTCAGCTACGGGTTCGGCACGTTGGGGCTCTCCGAGATCTGGGCCGAGGCGCTCGATGCCAATCGCGGATCGGTGACGATTCTCCGGCGGCTCGGGATGACCGAAACCGGGACGGGTGCCGGTGGCGAGTACATGGGTCAAGGCAGCTTCTACCGCCAGTTCCTGATCACCGCCGACCAATTCGCTACGAGGCGAGCCTGAACGTCCTCCACCGGTCGAGGACTTCGTCGGCTACCTCGTCGATGGTGCGTGCTGCGGTTTTGACTACGCAGTTGCTGATGTCGTTTGTGGCGAGTTGGGTGGAGAGTTCGCAGGCGCGGGTGATGAGCTGGTTGACGTTGTGTTCGCTCTCGCGGCCGCGGTTGTGGATTCGTTGGGCGAGTTCGGCGTCTGGGGCGTCGAGACGGCAGAGCACGACGGGGCCTTCGGTGGCGTGTTCGAGTTGTTGCAGTTCGTGGAGGTCCTCGACGACTCCGGCGATGATGAGGCGACGGCTGCCTGCCTTGACGTAGTTCGACCACACGACAGCCAAGTTGGCTGCCTTCAGGCGCGAGTGATGTGGGTCGTCGTCGGGAGCCGGCCAGGCCGCGCCCAGCAGATCCAGGTCCGCAAAAGCCGGTGCGAGATCTAGGTCGATGCAGCGGTCGAAGACTCGCCAGCCGACCGAGGTCTTCCCGACTCCGGGAGGGCCGGAGATCGCTAGGGCTGGTGGCGTCGGCATTCGAGTGATGATGCCGTCCTGGGCCGCCACCGGCAAAGCGATTTGCCTAGTCGTCGGCAGGTGTGGGCTGGGCTGGGTCCCACTCGTAGTAGTCGGGGTCTGGGTCGGTTTGGAAGCGGACGGCTTTGATGGTGGATTGGCCGTTGATCCAGGCTTTGGAGATTCGGTGGCCGCCGTCCATCAGGCGGCCGTCGGCGGAGAGGATGACGGGGTAGCTGAGGTCGGCTTTCTGGATGAGGCCGGCGTGGCGGGCGACCATGCGGCAGGTGACCGCGGCGCCGCCGAACCAGCAGTCCTCGTCGAACGCGGCGATGGTGTCGATCGGTACCGACTCGACGGGAAGGCCGGCGGACAGCTCCCACAGGCGTTCGGTCAGGTAGAAGGCTCGGCCGCCAGGTACGAGACGTGAGTGCTTTTCGGGCATCGCATCATGATCGCCCGCTGAGGCGATGCCCGCGCGCCTTTACCTCGGCGTACCAGCGTTCAGGCGCAGAGGATGGCGAGGGCGGCGTCGATGGGGAGCAGGTCCTTGAGGGGCTCGCTCGGGTTCCACCAGGTGCTGTGGGACATCTCGTCGTTCGGTGTGAACGGTTGCGGTGTGGCGATCTCGCCGCGGTAGATCGCCAGGAACTCGCGCCGCTGGTCGGGCGCGACCCGGATCCGTGCGGCGCCGGCGAATTCGAGGGAGTCCGCGCGCTGGCCGCTCTCCTCATCGAGTTCGCGGATCGCGGCGTCCCGCGCCGACTCGCCCGGATCCAGCATCCCGCCGGGGAGCTCCCACGCCTTCCGGAACCTGTTGAACACCATCAGGCACTCGCCCCGGCACCACAGCACCACGAGCGAGGCCGTGAGCGGCACGGCCGGGTCCAGCCCACCGAGTTCGTCTTCCCCGAGCCGATCAAAGCTGAGCAGCGCCGATCCGTCGGCGTCCGCTGCCAGGAGCTCTTCCACAGTCCGCGAGTATCCCATGACTCGCCGGAGCGGGCGCGGGGGTGACTACGGTTCTGAGATGGGACATCGGGAGTGGGGCAGTCGGCGGCCTGGCGGACTGGCTAGGCGAGCGTTTTTCGGTAGAAGGTGGCTGAGTCTTCGTAGCCGAGGGCGAGGTAGAAGGGGCCGGCTCGGCGGCTGGCGAGGGCGAGGTACGGCGCGCCCGCGGACTGGGCCCACTTCTCGGCGTGCTCCATCAGGAGGCGGCCGATGCCGGACTGCCGGAGATTCTGGTCGACCATGATCTCCTCGACCCACGCGACGGGGCCGTTGGCGAGGAACGTGAGGTGGCAGTTGCCGAGCAGGTACCCGACGATCCCGCCGTCACCGGTCTCGGCGACCAGCAAGAGCGTGTCCGGTACGTCGACCAGCTGCGCCCACGTCGCGTCGAAGGCAGTCCGTTCGGGAGTGAACGACATGGCGAACGCCTCGGCGAGCGGCCACACGAGCTCGCCGTCCTCGAGTCGGGCTGGACGGATGTGGATGTCTTGTACAGGCACGGGCCTTAGTCTGCTGCATCTCGTCATCCCTTTGGCTGGAATTACGTGAGCGAATGGCTATTGTCGGGTGGATGATCGTCCGGCGGGTGCGTCTGAAAGATGTAGAGAGCCTTCACGAGAATCGGCTGTGTGGGTTGACGATCGAGGAGACCACCGAGCTGGTGGAGTCGGCGGTTGAGCGGGAACGGGGGAGCGAGTTCTGCTTCCTGGTCGCGGAGAACCAGGGTGGCGTGGTGGGGATGACCACGGTGGAGCGGCTCGCGCATCGGATGCGTGGGCATCGGGCGAAGCTTGGTGGGTTCGTGATTGTCCCGGCTGCGCGCGGAACGGGGCTTGCGCGGCAGATCGTCGACGCAGCCGGCTCGCAGGCGAACGCGTGGGGATGCTCGGTGCTCGAGGTCAGTTGCCGCGGTGGGACCAATGCCGAGCGCGCGTACGTCGGTCTCGGGTTCCGCGAGTGGGGCCGGATGCCCGACGGGTTCCACGACCGAGGCGGCCAGCTGTACGACGAAGTACTCCTATGGAAGCCGGCTGTTGTTGTCGAAGAGCTCCGTCAGTAGAAGGCGTGCCTTCAGAGGTTGATCCAGTGGCGGTGGGTTTCGGGGTCGATGTTGTTGCCGCAGATGATGGTTGTGACGGGGCGGCCGGCGAAGCGGTTGCGGTCTTCGAGGATTGCGGCGACGCCGAGAGCGGCTGAGGGTTCGACGATGAGGCCGGCGTGGTCGTGGAGTAGGCGGATGGCGGTGATGATCGAGGCTTCCTGCACGAGGACGGCGTCGTCCGCGACGACGAGGAGGTCGTCGAGTACTTCCGGGATCGGACGCCGGCCGGCGACGCCGTCGGCGATGGTGTCGATCGTGTCGGTGGTGACGACGCGGCGCTGGTGAAAGGAATGCGTCATCGCAGGTGCGCCGAGCGGCTGGACGCAGATCACCTCGACCTCCGGGGCGAGCATCTTCAGTACATAACCCACACCAGTCGCCATCGCCCCACCCCCGAGCGCGATCAACACCACAGGCCGCCCGGCCTCACTGTCCGCGAGCAAACTCCCGTCCGACGCGCAGTCGCCCCTCGCCCCCGCGTCGCCCCTGGGGCAGTCGTCACGCCTTGACCACGTCTCCACGAGTTCGAGGGCGATAGTTGCGGCGCCTTCGCAGGTTTCGAGGTCGAGGCTGTCTTCGAGGAGGCGGATCCCGGCGTACTGCGCGATCTCGGCGGCTCGGTCGCGGGCGAGTTCGTGGTCGCCGTCGACTAGTTCGAGGGTGGCGCCGAGGGAGCGGATGCGGTCGAGCTTGGCCTTGGTCGCGAAGCGGGAGGCGACGACGGTGACGTCGAGGCCGCGGCGGCGTCCCGACCAGGCGAGCGCCTGCCCGAGGTTGCCGGCGCTCGCGCACACCACGGCTCGCGAGTCGCCGGCGGCGAGCTGACTCGCGACGACCTCGGTACCGCGGCCTTTGAAACTGCGGACCGGGTTCGCTGTCTCGAGCTTGATGCTGAGCTCGCAGCCCAGTTCGAGCGCCTCACATCGGTACAGCGGAGTGTCGAGGAACACCGGGTCGACAAGCCGCCGTACCGCACGAATCCGCTCCAGATCGAGCCGCGTCGCCTGCACGACACGGGAGCTTACGCATTGGCAGGCACACCCGGTGATCCGAAGCAGGGAAGATGCAGGTTGGTGCGGTTCTGTTGCGGAGGATGAGTACGCCCGGAAACGATTGTGACTACTCAGCCGGCCGAGGGGCTTCTGTGGTGACAGGCGATCTACCAGTTGAACCGCTGGTGCGGAGCACTTGGCGGAATCGGCTGGAGATTGGTGCGCCGCGATGGCCGCGCCGGGCATCCTCACCGGTCTCTCGATGGTTGTGATGGCCCTGCTGGCGAAGAGGTCCCCGTGGTGGGTGCGTACCCCGATGACCCGCATGAGCACGGGATTTAAGGGCATGGGCTTGCGGGGGACGGGTGCGGGTTCGACGATGGGCGGATGGGGAGGAAAGAGCGACGCTGGGAGGACGCGGCTGCGGCCGCGGTTGCGTACGCAGTTGAAGAGGCCGTCACGGCGATCGGGCAGATGTCGTACAAGCGACAGCCGACGCAGAGTGGCGTGTTTCCGACGGACGAGTACCAGGAGCAGATCCGGCGGCTGGCCGAGATCTGCACCGCTCTGGTGCCGGGGCTCGCGCGAGATCCGGAGCGGAAGCCGACGCAGGTACTGAAAACCGCCTGGGGGAGTCTGAACGAGGACCAGCAGCGCTGGCTGCACGCCAGTTTCCAGGAAGGGGATCACGACCTGCGCGCGTTCCTCAGCTGACCGGACGCGTTGGTGGGGGACGTTACGAGTCGTCGGCGTTCAGGAACGCGGCGATGTGGTTCGCCCATGTCTCCGGCTGCTCGAAGTGGCACATGTGGGCGGTGCCGGGATGACGGCCAGCTGACTCCTGGGTACGGCGGCGTGCAGGCGATGCGCGACCTGGACGGGGAAACCCATGTCCTGCGCGCCGTGCAGGACCAGGACCGGCTTCGCGAAGTCGCGCAGGATCTGCTCGGGATCGCCGGAGAACCACGGATGTATGAGGCCCTTCACAGCACGCTCGAAGGACCAGTCGCCGAGGTCCGTGCCGAGGGACTCGAGCAATTGCAGGTACGCCGGCGCCAGGTCGAGGTCCCAGACGAACACGGTCGAGTTGCGCAGGGCACCGTTCGCCGCGTCCTCGATGGCCTGGCGACGGTGGTACTCGTCAAAGTCCGCGAGGTAACGGGCGTGGTCCGCAGCGCCGTACGCCGACGTTGACGCGAGCACCAACCGGCGTACCTGCTCGGGATGCTTGTCCACGAACTGGATCGCCGCTCGCCCACCGGTCGAGAACCCGACCAGGTCGACCGTCTCGAGCCCGAGCTTGTCGATCAGCCGGTGCGCATCCCGTACGACGTACTCCGGCTGCAGGTCGTCCGCGGGCAACCCCCGCGTGCTCCGCCCGCACCCGCGGAAGTCGAACAGCACCACGTGGTGATCCCGGGCCAACGGCTCGAACCCGGGCACGAGATACCCGTGCCCGACATCCGGCCCGCCATGAATCACCACCACCGAAGGCTTCGCGCTCCGCACGCCGAGCTCCCGCACGAACAACGTGACGTCCCCGACGTCGACGAACGCTTCACCCATCCCCGAACAATCCCACGCCCCACCGACAATCCGAGCCGTTAATCGAGCTGCGACGGGCAACCCGCGCGGCTAGGGTCGCTGGGGCCAGCCGTTCAGGGAGAGGTCGCGTATGCCGTTGTCGGACGCCGTTCTGGAGGAGCAGCTTCGGGTGCTCGGGTACGCCGGAGCGGAGCAGCTCGCGATCGGGATGGAGGGGGCGGTCTATCGGCTCGGCGACGAGCGGATCGCGAAGGTGTGGTTCCACGCCGGCGAGAGCGAATTGCGGCGGTTGGGGGAGTTGTACGCCGCGCTCGACGGACGACTGCCGTTTCGTACGCCGCGGATGCTGGAGGTTCATCGGCCGGGGCCGTATTGGGTGACGGTCGAGGCGGAGTTGCCCGGGGTCCCGTTGCACACGGTGGCGCCGGCTTTCGGGGAGCCCGGCTGGGAGCGGGTGCGGGATTGTGTTGTCGAGGTACTCGCGGCCCTCGCGCAGGTGGATGCTCCGCCGGTGCTCAACCGGATGACCGTGCTGGACGAGGCGGATCCGTTCCGGCCGGTAGGGGTTTCGTGGAACGAGGCGCTGGCGGGTCTGGTTCGTCGGCGGGCCGAGAAGTCCGCGGATCAGCTGCGCGCCGTCATCGACGACTTCGAGCCGAAGCTGGACAGGCTCCTCGCGTTGCTGGCGGAGATCAAGGAGCCGGAGACGCGGCTGGTCCACGGCGACGTGACGGCCGGGAACATCCTGGTCGACGAGAACCTCCGTCCCGTCACGGTGCTCGACCTCGGCCTGCTGACGATGCCTGGCGACCCGGTGTTCGACGCCGCCGCGGCCGCCAGCGTGATCGATCTGTGGTCGCCCCGGTGCCGCGAGGTCGAGGCAGCCTTCGACGAAACGTTCGCGACGAACCTCGGGTACGACGCCGAACAACTCCTGCTCTACCGCTGCGCGTACTCGCTCATCATCAGCAACGCCCACGACAACGACCCGTACGACCGCGACAGCCACCTCCCGCTGACGGCCCGCTTCTACAACACCCCACAAGTCACCGCACTGCTCAGTCGATGATGCAGAAGACGGTACCGTCGGGGGATTTGAGGACGACGAAGTCGGCGTCGGCTGGGTAGGTCCAGTCCTCGACGCGTACGGCGCCGAGGGCGATGAGACGGGCCACTTCGGATTCCAGGGTTGACGTCTCGTGGTCGACCCAGAGGTCGAGGTGGGTCTGGTCGGTTTCGTCGAGGTGCAGGCGGGTGGGGCGGGCGTTCGCCGGCGGAAGCAGGAAGTCGGGGTTGCCGGGCTGGCCGGTGAAGCCGAGGGCTTCGCGCCAGAACTCCGCGGCGGGGCCGGTTTTCGGGACGTTCAGGATGATTGCTCCGAGAGTGAGGGCCATGATCCGAGGGTCGCAGAGATCCGGGTGTAACGCGGGTCAGGACTTCGTGCCCGTGATCAGCCGTTCCCGGTCGAACGCCACTGATGACACCCGCCAGCCGATCCGGTTCAGCGCCACCAAGGCTGCCGCCGCCAGCACCGCCAGGAGCCGGGACGTTTCGATGACGTTCAGGGCGACCAGAGTGGTCAGGACGACTGACGGCAGGCTGGCCAACGTGGAGAGTTGCTGCGCCACGCGGACGTCGTTGGACCGGGTGGAGATGACGATGGCCACCCAGATCGACCACCCGGCCAGCAACGGTGTGAACACCAGTTGGGCGAGCAGGTCGGACGGGCGGATGAGCGCCGCGGCCACCCCGGGCTGGGCGAAAAGCCCTACGCAGGCGAGGAACAGGATGTAGACGCCGTACGCGACACCGGTCGCGGGGAGAAACGTCGCGAGAGCCTTACCGAGCAGCAGTTCCTCGCGGCGGATCGGTGTCGTGAGCAACGGCTCCAGAGTGCCCTGCTCGCGCTCGCCGACCACGGCGTACGCGGCCACCATGGACGGCACGAGAGCCGGAATGCCGAGCAGGTACAAGAGCACGTGTTCGTGCCTCAGTGCCTCCGATGCCGACGAACTCAGCGCGAAGACCGCGACCAGGGGCTGGACGGAGAAGATGACAGGAATGATTGCCATCCCGACCACGAGCGATCGGTTCCGCCGGAACTCGCGCAGTTCCTTGGCGATGATCGCGCGGACCAGTCTGCGGTTGAGCCTCATGACCGGCCCGCTTGGACGTCGTTGGTGACGAGCTCCAGGTAGACGTCCTCGAGCGAGTGGTGTGAGGCGCTGATCGAGAGCACGTCCGCGTCGTCCTTCACCAGGGCCCGGGTCACGTCCGGTGCCGCCAGCTCCGGATCCGTCACGGTCAGCACGTACGTCGCGGCGCTGCCGGCATGCCAGCCGGTGACGCCTCGGAGGCCGCGGAAGACCCGATCCGGGTCGTGGATCGGGGCCGCCGTACGCACGGTGAGCGTCCGTGCGAAGAGCTCGTCGCGTAACTGCGCCGGCCGGCCGATGGTGCGCAGCGTCGTGTTCAGGATGGCGACCCGGTCGCAGAGGCGCTCGGCCTCGTCCAGGCGATGTGTGGTGAGGAAGATCGTGACGCCGCGGTGCCGGAGATCGTCGATCAGGTCGTGCACCCCGCGGGCGGCGACGGGATCGAGACCGGAGGTCGGCTCGTCGAGGAACAGCACGCGAGGGTCGTTCAGCAGCGCCCGGGCCAGTGCGACCCGCTGCCGAAGGCCCTTCGACAAGGAGCCACAGGAATCGTGGGCCCGATCGGTCAGGTGCACCGCGCTCAGCACGTGGTCGATCCGCTCCAGTGCGGCGGGCACCTCGTACAGATCGGCGAAGCACCGCAGGTTCTCCAGCACGCTCAGCCGCAGGTACAGGCCGGGCGACTCGGGCATGATCGAGATCCGCCGGCGGATCTCGACGCCGTTGTCCGGTGTCAGTCGGAGTCCCGCGACAGTGGCCGACCCGGAGGTCGGCGCGAGCAACGTGCCCAGGGTCCGTACGGTCGTCGTCTTGCCCGCACCGTTCGGCCCGAGGAACCCGAAGACCTCGCCGTACCCGATCTCGAACGTGACGTCGTCGAAAGCCACCCGGTCGCCGAAACGCTTGCTCAGCCGGTCGGCCGACAGGGCCGGTCCGGTCGAGCTTGCGCTGTCTTCGGTCCCCGCGTTCACGGCTCCTCGATCGTTCCCCCCGGGTACTTCGAGATTACCCGGGTCGCCGGCCCCAGCGTCGACGTCCGGTTACTCCCCGGTCTCCCCGTCGATTGCCTCCCGGAGGAGGTCGGCGTGCCCGTTGTGCCGCGCGTACTCCTGCAGGAGCTTCTGCAGGTTCCACCGCACGCTCATCCCGTTCCCGGGCGGGACCGCGTCGAGGTCGGCGTACGCCGCCAGCGCCGTATCCGTCCGGTCGCGCTCCGTCGCCCAGACCGCCATCGACTCGTCCACCATCGAGGGGTTCACATCGAAGTCCCAGTCCGGCCCGTCGTCGGTGTAGTCGCCCCAGACGGGCACCATCGCGGTCTGCGGCCCGAGTGCGTACCCGCCCCACGCCCGCTCCATCTCCGCCAGGTGCCGCACGAGGCCCAGCAGCGACAACGCCGACGGCGGTACGGCGCGGCGTACCAGCTGGTCGGGGTCCAGGCCGGCGCACTTCGCCCGGAGTGCGTCCCGGTGGAACTCGAGCCAGCCGACCACGATCTCCCGCTCCGGCCCGCTCGCCGGCTTGTCGATGCGCTCCATGAGGCTGATCCCTCCCGGTCGTGGAAAGTGAAATCGCTCTCCTTGTACCCGGGGGGAGGCTCATCTGATGAGGAAGTAGGCTTGCGCGGGCACTGCATCGGGTGCCCATGCTGATACTTGTTGAAAGAAACTCGCAGGGAACTCGAGGAGAAGACCGCGTGACTTCCCATCGCCCCGCGGCGGTCGTCATCATGGCCGCTGGTCTGGGAACCCGGATGAAATCGGCGACCCCGAAGGTGTTGCACGAGATCGGCGGGCGCAGTCTCGTCGGGCATGCCGTGGTGACCGCCCGGGCGCTGAACCCCGAACACCTCGTCGTCGTGGTCGGCAACGGCCGCGAGCTGGTCGAGGACCACCTCAGGAGCGTCGACCCGGACGCCCGGACCGCCGTCCAGGAGCAGCAGCTCGGCACCGGCGACGCCGTACGCGCGGGTCTGACCGCCGTACCGGACAGCTTCGACGGCTCCGTGATCGTCACGTCGGGTGACGTCCCGCTGCTCGAGGCAGAGACGTTGCACGACCTGGTCGCCGCCCACGACAAGGACGGCAACGCGGTCACCGTGCTGACCGCCCGGGTCCCGGACCCGACCGGGTACGGCAGGATCGTGCAGGGCGCGGACGGCACCGTCGCCGCGATCGTCGAGCACAAGGACGCGACCCCGGAGCAGCGGGCGATCGACGAGATCAACGCCGGGATCTACGTGTTCGACGCGATCACCCTGCGTGACGGTCTCAGCCGACTGACCACCGACAACGCCCAGGGCGAGCTGTACCTGACCGACGTCCTCGGCATCGCCCGGAACGACGGCAAGCGGGTCGGGTCGCACGTCACCGCCGACGCGATGCAGACCGAGGGCGTCAACGACCGCGTCCAGCTCGCCACGCTCCGTGCCGAGCTGAACCGCCGTACCCTCACCAAGCACATGCGTGCGGGCGTGACGATCGTCGACCCGAACACCACCTGGGTCGACCAGACCGTCGACCTGGCCCGGGACGTCACCCTGCTGCCGAACACCCAGCTGCACGGCGCCACCACGGTCGGCAGCGGTACGACGATCGGTCCGGACACCACCCTGACCGACCTGGAGATCGGCGAGAACGCCACGATCATCCGGACCCACGGGTCACTCGCGGTGATCGGCGACGGTGCCTCGGTCGGCCCGTTCGCGTACCTGCGCCCGGGCACCAAGCTCGGCGTCAAGGGCAAGATCGGCACCTTCGTCGAGACCAAGAACTCCACCATCGGCGACGGCGCCAAGGTGCCGCACCTGACGTACGCCGGGGACGCGACGATCGGCGAGGGCGCGAACATCGGCGCCGGCACGATCTTCGCGAACTACGACGGTGTCGCGAAGCACCCGACGCACGTCGGGAAGCACTCGTTCATCGGCAGCAACTCGGTGCTGGTCGCGCCGCGCACCATCGCCGACGGTGCGTACCTGGCGGCCGGTACCGCGCTGACCGAGGACGTCGGCCCGGGCGAGATCGCGGTGGCCCGCGGCCGGCAGCGCAACATCAAGGGCTGGGTGGAGCGCAAGCGACCCGGCACCAAGACCGCCGCGGCGGCCGAGGCAGCACTCGCCGAGCAGGCCGGTGACTCCAGCGGTGACCCCACCGGTGACAAGGCCGACGACCAGTCCGGTACGCCGGACCGGTCCGGCGAGCAGTAGACGCGACAGGACAACGGGAGGCGCGGGCGATGAGTGGGATGAAACGAACCACCGAGAAGAACCTGATGGTTTTCTCCGGCCGGGCCCATCCCGGGCTGGCGGAGGAGGTCGCCGAGGAGCTCGGCTCGGGACTGGTCCCGACGCAGGCGTACGACTTCGCCAACGGCGAGATCTACGTCCGGTTCGAGGAGTCGGTCCGGGGCAGCGACGCGTTCGTGATCCAGAGCCACACCTCGCCGATCAACGAGTGGATCATGGAGCAGCTGATCATGGTCGACGCGCTGAAGCGGGCGTCGGCCAAGCGGATCACCGTGGTGCTCCCGTTCTACGGCTACGCGCGGCAGGACAAGAAGCACCGCGGTCGCGAACCGATCTCGGCCCGCCTGATGGCCGACCTGTTCAAGACCGCGGGCGCCAACCGGCTGATCTGCGTGGACCTGCACACGTCGCAGATCCAGGGCTTCTTCGACGGCCCGGTGGACCACCTGATGGCGCTCCCGATCCTGAGCACCTACGTCGCGGAGAAGTACGGCGACCAGCAGTTGGCCGTGGTCTCGCCGGACGCCGGCCGGATCAAGGTCGCCGAGCAGTGGTCCGCCCGGCTCGGCGGCGCGCCGCTGGCGTTCATCCACAAGACCCGCGACATCGACCGGCCGAACGAGACGGTCGCCAACCGGGTCGTCGGTGAGGTCAAGGGCCGGGTCTGCATCCTGGTCGACGACATGATCGACACCGCCGGCACGATTACCAAGGCCGCCGACGCGCTGATGACCGAGGGCGCCGCGGGCGTGGTGATCGCGGCCACGCACGCGATCCTGTCCGGCCCGGCGGTGGACCGGCTGAAGAACTGCCAGGCCAGCGAGGTGATCGTCACCAACACGCTGCCGATCGCCGAGGACCGCCGGTTCGACAAGCTCACGGAGCTGTCGATCGCACCCCTGATCAGCCGGGCGATCCGGGAGGTCTTCGAGGACGGCTCGGTCACCAGCCTCTTCGACGGCCGCGCCTGACCACCACCCGCTTCAACACCACCCGCGCCTGGGCAACGCTCGGTGCCGGACCACACCAGGTCCGGCGCCGAGCATTGTCATGATCAGGCGCTGATCCGGCGCCCGGTCACCGTCCCGGTGCCGGACTGGATGACGTGAGTGTCACTGTTCGGCGCGAACACCGTGAACTGGTACCTCGCCGTCAGCTTCCCGTGCGACACCGAGCCCCGCGCCCGCACCCGGGCAGTAGGCCCGACCGACTGCCCCGGGCCGCCGGCGTTCCCGGTCCAGAAGGTCGCCTGGAACGACTTGCCCTTCGACGCCCAGGTCCCAGTGAACGGCGGTCCGGCCGGGCTGATGTCGTGCGACAGGAACACGTCACCGCCGCTGAAACTCAGGACCAACCGGATCTTGGCCGTCGTGCCGTCGTCCTGCCGTGTGCACAACCAGCTGCCCGTCGGGCCGTTGCCGCTGTCCGCCATCGCCGGTGCGGCCGTAGCCAGGCCGGCGACCGCGACACCACCCGCGGCCATTCCCGCGCCCCTCAGCGCCTGCCGGCGCCCGATCGCGTTCTCACTCATCAATTCCTCCCCCTGTGAGCCGCTATTGCCCTCCACGCTGCCCCTGATTCCGACGCGGAGGCAACGGCTCGGGCCGCACGGTGACTGACATAGGTTTGGTGGTGACTGACCGGATCGAGGATCGGACGCCCCATGCGAATCCCCAGGCGAATCACTGTGTTCCATCCCGGCGCCATGGGCTCGCAGCTCGCCGCGCAGTTGGTGGCTGCCGGACACGAGGTGCACTGGGTCCCGGACGGCCGCAGTGAGGCAACGAAGACCCGCGCCGACGAAGCCGGCCTGATCGGTACGCCGTTCGCGGACGCGATCGCACTGGCCGACGTCGTCCTCTGCTCGTGTGCTCCACAAGGCGCGGTGGACATCGCGAAGCAGGTCGGCGCCGCGGGCTTCCGCGGGACCTACGTTGAGGCGAACCCGCTGTCCCCCATCTCCCTGCGCGAAGCCCAGGCCGCCGTACCGGATGCGAGTTTCGTCGACGCCGGCGTGGTCGGCCCGCCTCCGACCGGTGGGCCCAGCCCGACGCATCTGATGTTGTCGGGCGCGCAGGCGGAGGACGTCGCCGGTTTGTGGGCCGGCACGGCGGTCACCCCGATGGTGGTCGGGTCCGAGCCCGGTGCTGCCAGTGCGGCGAAGTCGTCGTACGCGCTCTACAACAAGGGCAAGGCGGCGCTGGCGGTGCTCGCGTTCCAGTTGGCCGAGAAGCACGGCGTGACGGATGCGCTCACGGCGCAGCAGGTGCGGGCGGATGCCGGTTCGCTGCAGGATCCGGAGCTTCCCGAGCGGTTGCGCAGCGTGGCGTGGCGCTGGGGCCCGGAATTCGACGAGCTCGCCGAGACCCTCGACGACGCGGGCCTCGAAGGCGACGCGGCCCGTGCGCTGCGCCAGGTGTGGACCAAACTCACCTGATCCCGTAGTCCTCGATCACGAACGGCGGAATCAGGTCCACGATCCGGCCGAACAGGAACGCCGCCTCGGCGACCGCCGGCACGGTCCAGTAACCGAGCCCCCAGGTGACGAGCGCGCGCCCCTCGATCCGCCATTGCACATAGGGGAATCGGTCGGTCAGGAGCTCCATCAACTGCGGGTTGACCACAGCGCTCGCGTACCGCGGATCGTCCGCCTCGACCGTGAACTGCTGGTTGAACCGTGTGCTTTCGAACTCCTGGCTCGCCACCAGCGGGTTCTTCTGCAGGACCGCGAGCGGAGGCAGCGCACACGGCAGGTCGTACGCGATCACGTGACACTTGGCCGCGGTCGCCGTACTGCTCGCGCTGTAGGTGAAATCGAGCGCCCGGATCCCTTGGCCCGCGACCATCCGCTCGGCGGATCCCTGCCCGGAGTACAACTGCTCGGCGATCCCCGCCAGCCAGGGATCGGTCGGCGCCGGGTGCCAGCCGTGCCCCGCCGCGGCCCGCAGCCGCTCGTCGAGGAAGGTACGGCGACGGTGCAGCGACCGCAGGTACAGCAACAGAAGCCCGACCGCGATCAGGCAGAGAACAACGATCGTGACGATCATCGGTACGTCGGTTGCCCGTAGTCACGCAGGACGAACGGCGGGAGCAGCTCGATGAACCGTGTCATCGCCTCGGCCCGGGCGAGGACGTCCGGCACCTCGAACGCACCCTGGCCCCAGCTGACCAACGCGTTCCCGGCGATCATCCACTCCAGGCCGGGGTTCAGCATCACGCACTCCATCATGCGCGGGTGCATGACCGCCGACCCGTACCGGTCGTCGTCGCACTCGACCCGGAAGCGCTCGTTGAACTCCGCGTTCTCCAGTTCGAGGTCGTGGCCGCGGAACATCCGCCGCAGGCCGGTCTCGTGCATCACCGTCATCGACGGCAGCGCGACCGGGAGGTTCAGGGCAACGAACTGCACGGTGTGCGACGTCTGTGTCTTCCCGTTGCTGGTCACATAGGTGTAGTCGAACACGCACAGTCCGCGATCCCGGAACTCCCCGGCGTACGCCGCCGCGACCTCACCGTTCGACGGGAAGAGCGTGCCCGCGACCTGCACCAGCCACTGGTTCGGCGGGACCAGTTGCCAGCCGACCGCCGCCACCTGCGAGGCCCGCCGCATCGCCGCCTCCTTGCGCCGTCGCTGCGACCAGACCACCAGCCAGATCACGCCGCAGAGCGTGACTACCGGGATGAGCAGGACCAGCGCCGCCAGGAAGGAAATCACCCCGGCAACGTATCGAAGAGGTGGTCCGCCAGCGTCGGGGAAAACCGGTCACCGGGTACGCCGTCGCGCACGGGACAAAGCACCTGCGGCGTACGGATTTCCCGTCTGGCCGCGCTCGTGGGTAGACTGTTTTGGTTGCCTCGGCGAGGGACGCCCCCCGAGAGTTGTTGGGCGCGGCTCCGTGATCGACGCGGTGGTTCGTTGCCTGACGCCTTCTCCGGGGTCAGCAGGCGCCCGCTGAGGTTGCAGCCGAGTTCCACCCAGACAACAGATCACCGCAACGCTTTTGAGGAGTTCAGTCGTGGCCGAGGTCAAGATCCAAGCCGAATCGCGTACGGAGTTCGGCAAGGGGGCTGCCCGCCGAATCCGCCGGGAGAACAAAGTTCCCGCCGTCCTCTACGGCCACGGCAGTGACCCGGTGCACATCACGCTGCCCGGTCACGACACCATGCTGGCCCTGAAGACCGCGAACGCCCTGCTGATGATCGAGGTCGAGGGCGGCGAGTCGCACCTGGCGCTGCCGAAGCAGGTCCAGCGCGACCCGATCAAGGGCTTCATCGAGCACGTCGACCTGGTCATCGTCCGCCGTGGCGAGAAGGTTCAGGTCGACATCGCGGTCCACCTCGAGGGCGAGGCCGTCAGCGACGCCCTGGTCGTCCTGGAAGCCCAGAGCATCCTGGTCGAGGCCGAGGCGACCCACATTCCGGACGGCGTCACCGTCTCCATCGAGGGCCTCGAGGTCGGCGCGCAGATCCACGCCTCCGACCTGACCCTGCCGACCGGGACCACGCTGGCGATCGAACCGGACACCCTGATCGTGAACATCACCGCCCAGCAGACCGCCGAGCAGGCCGAGGCGGAGCTGGCCGAGGCGGAGGCCGAGGCCGGCATCGAGCGCGACGAGCCGGAGACCGCGGAGCCGGTGGCCGCCGCGGCCGAGTAACCTCTGCCGCAGCACATACCTTCTGGAGGGCCGGGATCCGTGGCGGACGACGTGTGGTTGGTCGTCGGACTGGGGAATCCCGGCCCTTCCTATGCCCGCACCCGGCACAACATCGGGCACCTGGTGGCCGACGAGCTGGCCGCTCGGACCGGCGGCAAGTGGAAGCAGAGCAAGCAGGTCAAGGCCGAGGTGATCGAGACCCGGATCAGCGGCCTGCGGACGGTGCTGGCCAAGCCCCGCGCGTACATGAACGAATCCGGCGGACCGGTCTCCGGGCTGCTGAAGTTCTTCAAGCTTGACCCGACCAATCTGGTGGTCGTGCACGACGAGCTGGACATCGACTTCGGCGTCCTGCGGTGCAAGTTCGGCGGTGGCGACAACGGCCACAACGGGCTCAAGTCGCTGCGGAAGTCGCTTGGCACCGGTGAGTACTATCGAGTTCGGTTCGGTGTGGGTCGTCCGCCGGGCCGCCAGGCACCGGCTGACTTCGTGCTGAACGAGTTCTCCTCGACCGAACGCAAGGATCTTCCGTTCGCCGTCGACCGGACCGCGGACGCGGTGGAGTGCCTCATGACCGACGGCCTCGACGCGACCCAAGGGCGGTACAACTCGTGAAGCTGAGCGGTCTCGTAGAGACGCTGATCACCGACAAGGTGGTCGCCGAGGCTGTTCGTGACGCCCGCGGGGACGCCGTCACGACCCTCGACCTGAGCGCGCCGATGCCGGTCCGCCCGGTGCTACTCGCCGCCCTGGCCGCGCAGCAGCACGGCGCCGATCGCCCGGTGCTCGCGGTCACCGCCACCTTCCGCGAGGCCGAGGAGCTCACCGAGGCGCTGCAGTGCCTGGTCGACGAGCCCGGTTCGGTCGCCTACTACCCGGCCTGGGAGACGCTCCCGCACGAGCGCCTGTCGCCGCGCTCCGACACGGTCGGCCGGCGGCTCGCCGTACTGCGGAGACTCGCGCACCCGGATCCGTCCGACGAGACCACCGGCCCGATCAAGATCCTGGTCGCGCCGGTGCGATCGGTGTTGCAGCCGCAGGTCGCCGGGCTGGCGGACCTGAAGCCGGTGCAGTTGCACGTCGGCGACACCGTCGAGCTCGAGGACGTCGTCGAGCGGCTCGCCGCGGCGGCGTACCACCGGGTCGACCTGGTCGAGCGGCGCGGTGAGTTCGCGGTCCGCGGCGGCATCATCGACGTCTTCCCACCGACCGAGGAGCACCCGCTGCGGGTGGACTTCTTCGGCGACGACGTGGAGGAGATCCGGTACTTCGCGGTCGCCGACCAGCGCTCGCTGGAGATCGCCGAGCACGGACTGTGGGCGCCGCCCTGTCGTGAGCTGCTGCTGACCGACGAGGTGCGCGCCCGGGCCGCCGAACTGGCGAAGGAACACCCCGAGCTGGCCGAGCTGTTCGAGAAGCTCGCCGAGGGGCATGCCGTCGAGGGTATGGAGTCGCTCGCGCCGGTGCTCGTCGACGACATGGAGCTGCTGGTCGACCTGATGCCGGCCGGTACGCACGTGGTGGTCAGCGACCCCGAGCGGGTCCGGGCCCGGGCGCATGACCTGGTCGCGACCAGCCAGGAGTTCCTGGAGGCGTCGTGGGCCGCGGCTGCCGGTGGTGGCGAGGCTCCGATCGACCTGGGCGCGGCGGCGTACATGTCGCTCGGCGACGTCCGGTCGCAGGCGCTGACCCGGGGCCTGGCCTGGTGGAGCCTGTCGCCGTTCGCGGCGGCGCCGGTCGACGACACCGCGGAACTGCGGGACTCGATGGGCGAGCGGGTCGCGTTCGACATCGACACGGAGTCCGGAGCGGTCACCAGCCGTCAGCTGGCGGTGCGCGAGGTTGATCCGTACCTCGGTCAGACCGCCGCGGCCATCGAGGACATCCGGGGCTGGCTGCGTGACGGCTGGCGCGTCGTCGCCGTCACCGAGGGCCACGGTCCCGCGCAACGGCTGGCCGAGGTGCTGGCCGAGGCCGAGCTCGCGGCGCGGGTGGTCGAGGGCATCGAGGAGATCCCCGAGCCCGGCGTCGTGCAGATCTCGCAGGGCCAGCTGGATCACGGGTTCATTGCCGAGGGCATCAAGTTCGCGGTACTCACCGAGAACGACCTGGCCGGCCAGCGCTCGGCGGCCGAACGCCGTTCCCAGCAACGGATGCCGTCGCGCCGCAAGAAGACCATCGACCCGCTCGAGCTGCAGCCCGGCGACCACGTCGTGCACGAGCAGCACGGCGTCGGCCGGTACGTCGAGATGATGCAGCGCACCGTCGGCTCGGGCAGCCAGAAGGCCACCCGCGAGTACGTCGTGATCGAGTTCGCGCCGAGCAAGCGCGGCCAACCGGGCGACCGGCTGTACGTGCCGACCGACCAGCTCGACCAGGTCACCCGGTACGTCGGTGGCGAGCAGCCGACCCTGGACAAGATGGGCGGCGGCGACTGGGCCAAGCGCAAGGGCCGCGCCCGCAAGGCCGTCCGCCAGATCGCCGGCGAGCTGATCAAGCTGTACGCCGCCCGCCAGGCGACCAAGGGGCACGCGTTCGCCAAGGACACCCCGTGGCAGCGTGAGCTCGAGGACGCGTTCCCGTTCGTGGAGACGCCCGACCAGCTGTCCACCATCGACGACGTGAAGCACGACATGGAGCGCGTCATGCCGATGGACCGGATCGTCTGCGGTGACGTCGGCTACGGCAAGACCGAGATCGCGGTCCGCGCGGCCTTCAAGGCGGTGCAGGACGGCAAGCAGGTCGCCGTACTGGTGCCGACGACGCTGCTCGTGCAGCAGCACTACGCGACCTTCGCCGAGCGGTACGCCGCGTTCCCGGTGAACGTCGCGCCGCTGTCGCGGTTCCAGACCGACAAGGAGGCCAAGGAGACCGTCAACGGTCTGGCCGACGGGTCGATCGACGTGGTGATCGGGACGCACCGGCTGTTCAGTGGCGAGGTCGCGTTCAAGGATCTCGGGCTGGTGATCGTCGACGAGGAGCAGCGGTTCGGCGTCGAGCACAAGGAGCAGCTGAAGCGGCTGCGTACCGCGGTCGACGTACTGACGATGTCCGCGACGCCGATCCCGCGAACGCTGGAGATGTCGATCACCGGTATCCGCGAGATGTCCACGATCGCGACCCCGCCGGAGGAACGGCACCCGGTGCTGACCTTCGTCGGCGCGTACGACGAGCACCAGGTGACCGCGGCGATCCGGCGCGAGCTGCTCCGTGAGGGCCAGGTCTTCGTCGTCCACAACCGGGTGAACACGATCGAGAAGGCGGCCGCCCGGATCCGCCAGCTCGTGCCGGAGGCGCGCGTGACGGTCGCGCACGGCCAGATGCCGGAGCATCACCTCGAGCAGGTGATCCAGGGTTTCTGGGAGAAGCAGTCCGACGTGATCGTGTGTACGACGATCGTCGAGTCCGGGATCGACATCTCGAACGCGAACACGATGATCGTGGAACGGTCCGACCTGCTCGGCCTGTCCCAGCTGCACCAGCTCCGCGGCCGCGTCGGCCGGGGCCGGGAGCGCGCGTACGCGTACTTCTTCTTCCCGCCCGAGAAGCCGCTCACCGAGACCGCGCACGACCGGCTGGCGACGATCGCCCAGCACGCCGACCTCGGCGGCGGTATGGCGGTCGCGATGAAGGACCTGGAGATCCGCGGCGCGGGCAACCTGCTCGGTGGCGAGCAGTCCGGGCACATCGCGGACGTCGGCTTCGACCTGTACGTCCGGCTGGTCGGCGAGGCGGTCGCGGAGTACCGCGGTGACACCCAGGCCGAGGAGCCCGAGGTCAAGATCGAGCTGCCGATCGACGCGCACCTCCCACACGACTACATCCCGTCGCAGCGGCTGCGGCTGGAGATGTACCAGCGGCTCGCGGCCGTCCGCGACGAGGAAGGCATCGCCGAGCTGGTCGAGGAGCTGCACGACCGGTACGGCGACATTCCGCAGGCGGTGCTGAACCTGATTGAGGTGGCGAAGTTCCGCAACCACGCCCGCCGGGCGGGGCTGCACGACGTCACACTGCAG
This sequence comes from Kribbella sp. NPDC054772, assembly GCF_053611945.1. NCBI lineage: Bacteria > Bacillati > Actinomycetota > Actinomycetes > Propionibacteriales > Kribbellaceae > Kribbella > Kribbella sp. NPDC054772. The sequence goes on from NZ_JBSHBJ010000015.1 coordinate 27,171, forward strand.
GGAAACATGATCCGTTTCGGGCCGGTCGAGCTGCCCGACTCGAAGGTGCTCAGGCTCAACAGGCTGTACCCGAAGAGTCTGGTGAAGCCGCAACTGCATACCATTCTGGTGCCGAGACCTGCGACCAGGCAGATCGGTGGGCAGCCGCTGCGTGACCAGGAGCTGCTGCAGTGGTGCACCCGGTTGATCGACGACGTGATCGCCGAACCTATCGTGGTGCCGGCGTGAAACCCTTGAAGAGATACGAGGAGATTCGGTGAGCACACGGCTTCGGGCACTCGGTACGGTGGCAGCGATCGTGCTGCTGACCGGTGGATGCGCGGCGGGTACCCACCCGGGTGCGGCGGCCGTCGTCGGCAGCACCGAGATCAGCATCAGCGACGTCGACCAGACCTCGCGGGCGGTCACCACGGCCCTCGGGCAGAACTTCAACGCGAACGCCGCGCTGAACACGCTGGTCAGCAACGCGCTGACCGCGGAGGTGCAGCAGGAGAAGTCGATCTCGGTCAGCCCCGCGGAGACCAGCGAGGCGGCCCGGGCCGCGGTCGGCGGCGACGAGGCGGCGTTCCAGAAGTTCCAGAGCGACCCGCTCACCCGGGACTTCCTGAACGCGGTCGGGACCTCCTCGGTCGTCACCGTGAAGCTCGCCGGTGGCTCGATCCAGGACCTGCAGAACCAGACCAAGCTGCAGCAGGGCGTGCTCGCGCTCCGGGAGGCGGCGAAGAGCATCGACGTGACCGTCGCGCCGCGGTTCGGCAAGTGGACCGACGGCACCTTGGACACCAGCATCTCCGGGTCGCTGTCCCAGGAGTCCCCGCAGACCGCCGCCAAGCGCAAGGCCGCCGAGAACGCCGCGCAACAGCAGCAGGGCCAGGGCTGATTGCGGATGCCTGACCAGCCCGCCGGCGGGATCAAGGTCGTCCTCACGAGTCCTCGCGTCGCTCCCGGGCTGCTGACCCGCGCGACCTGGCAGGCGCTCGAAGCGGCCGACGAGATCGGCGCCGCGGGCGGTCCGGACCGGCCCGACGTCCAGGCCGTGATTGGTTCCGGTCTGGTCGTCACGCAGGTCGAGTCCGGGGTCGCCGCCGCCTGGACGTGGTTGTCCGCTGCGGCGGCCGAAGGGCGACAAGTCGTCTGGCTGACCGGTGACGACGGCGAGCCGGGCCTGCTCCGCGTCGTGTCCGACGAGCTGGTCCGCGAGCCGTCGTACGCGGTGGAGATTCTGCACGGGTCGTACGACGTGCCTGGCGCGCGGCTGATCGATCTGGTGCGCGTGATGGATCGCCTGCGGCGGAACTGCCCGTGGGACCAGGAGCAGACGCACGAGAGCCTCGCGAAGTACCTGCTCGAGGAGACGTACGAGACGCTCGAGGCGATCGACACCGGGGACCGGGAGCACCTGCGCGAGGAGCTGGGGGACCTGTTGCTGCAGGTCGCGTTCCACTCCCGGGTCGCGGAGGACGATCCCGACGAGGGCTTCACGATCGACGACGTGGCCGGCGGCATCGTCGAGAAGCTGATCCGGCGGCACCCGCACGTCTTCGGCACGGTCGACGCCAAGGACGCGGCCGCGGTCGAGGCGAACTGGGAGTCGATCAAGGCCGCCGAGAAGCAGCGTTCCTCCGTTCTCGAGGGCATCCCGCTGGCCCTCCCGGCGCTGGCCCTGGCCGACAAGGTCCTCGGCCGCGCTGCCAAGGTCCTTCCGGCGGAACCGCCCGTCGCCGGTGATTCGGACGTCGGCGAGCAGCTCCTGGAGATCGTTCGCGAGGCCCGCGCCCGCGGCATCGACGCCGAACAGGCGCTCCGCACCGCGATCACCGCCCTCACCGACGAGATCCGGGCCGCCGAAGCTGACCGCTAGCGGGTTGTTTCACCGATGACGCGTTGCAGGGCGCCAGCGGTGAAATAGCCCGCCATCGGGAAATTCAGCGGCGCCCCGAGCCGTCGGCTGACAGGGTGTGGGGATGGACGTCGCCGAGGTACTGCGGGAGCACTGGGGGCTGACGCCGTCGTCGGTTGAGCCGCTCGAGGGTGGGATGGGGTCGTTCACCTGGGCGGCGGCCGGTGCTGGGTGGCGGGTGGTGGTCAAGACGGTCGACGGGCGCGACAACGGGTTCGCGCCGGGGCTGGAGCTCGCCGAGCGGCTCGACCGTGTCGGTGTGACGACCGGCCGGCCGCTGCGGAGTTCAGCGGGCCGGATCGCCGAGCGGGTCGACGGTCGTGTGGTCGGCGTGCTCGAGTTCGTCGACGGTACACCCCTCGGCCGCGCCGAGGCTGATCAGCGGGCCATCGGGGGTCTGCTCGGGCAGGTGCACGAGTTGTCGGCGCGGGAGCCTGGCGACCTGGAGTCCTGGCTCGGGATCGTCACTGACTGGGGGGACTACCTGGACTTCGAGCCCTGGATCCGTCCCGCCTGCGAGGCTGCCGTCTCGGACGCGCTCGCGCTCGACGACCTGTCCTGGTCCGGCCTGCACGGCGACCCGGCGGCCGAAGCCTTCCTGCGGCAGCCGGACGGCGGACTCGCGCTCATCGACTGGGGCGCCGCCATGCACGGCCCGATCCTGTACGACGTCGCGTCGGCGGTGATGTACAACGGCTCAGCCCACATCGTCCCCTCGTACGTTGCCAGACGCCCCGATCTGGCCGACGAAGTGCACCGCGGGCTCGACACCTTTCTCCGGGTTCGGTACGCCGTACAAGCGGCGTACTTCGCCTGGCGCTGCACCGAGGACGTCCGCGTCGGCATCACCTCGCCGGCCGAGAACCAGAAGGGCCTCGCGGACGCCCGTCGCTCGTTCGGGCTGTAGGCGGACTGCACCAGATCGGGCTCAGCCATGGTTTTCTGACCGATTCGTGGCGAGAATGACGCCCACCTTAGTCGCGGGAAGGAGGAACAATGAAGAAGCTGATCGTGATGGCCGGACTGGCGATCCTGGCCCTGGGCGGCGTCGCCACCCCAGCAGCCGCATCCAGTGCGGCGCCAGAATGCAATGTCCTCGTGACGTGGTGCTGAGCGACACCACGAAGCGTTAGCTGTACATCTATCCGGCGCGGGCCGCCCGTTCGGCCCGCAGGTCACCGAGCACCGCCACCTCTGTCGCTCTCCACTCCCTGAAGAGGTAGCGGTGCGGCACCACCGCGCTGATCGCGGCGATCACATCCGCCTTGTCATCGACAAAGTGCGTGATCCCAAGCTCCGCACAGTGCACGGCTTTCTCCGGCCGCCGCAAACAGAACCGCACGTTGCCGGCCGGTACGCCGGTCCGCTCGAAGAAGCGGTGATGCCGCAACCATTCGAGCGACCGCTGCTGGATCCGCGGCCCGCACTTCGACACCAGCCACGCCTCGTCGAACAGCGGCACCAACCGCGCGATCGCCTCGAAAGCCCCTGGTACGGCGGGAGTTCGCAGCATCGCCGCGGTGTCGCCGGAGAAGAACGCCGTGTCGCCGGGACCGGATGATCCGTCGATGATCACGCGCCCGATGTCGATTCCCAATCTCTTCATACCTTCAGCCTGCGCGCTTGAGCTATCGGGGAGAACTAGTTCTTATCGACATAGCTATAGTTTGTGGTGATGGAACTGGTGGCGGAGGATCTGCGGGCGTTTGTGGTGTTCGCGGTGGAGCGGAACTTCACGTGGGCGGCTGCGGAGCTGCACGTGAGTCAGCCCGCGTTGCATGCCCGGATCCGCAAGCTGGAAACGCGGCTCGGCACCAAGCTGTACGTGAAGGTCGGCCGGCAGTTGCAGCTGACCGAGGCGGGGGAGCGGCTCGCTGCCTTTGCCAACGACAGTCGCGACCGCGCAGCCGACTTCCTGCGCACGCTCGACGCCGCACCGCCCCGACCGCTCGTCCTGATCGCGGGCTCGGGCACCTACCTGTATCTGCTCGGCGACGCGCTCAAGCGCGTACTCAGCCGCGGACACGAGCTCCGCCTGCGGACCGGCGACGCAACAGCGACCCTGGCCGCGGTCCGGGACGGCTCGGCCGACATCGGCGTCACCGCGCTCGGCATCCCACCGGACGATCTCGACTGCACGCTGCTCACCCAGGCCCCACAAGTGCTGATCACTCCGAAGAGTCACCGTCTGGCGGGGCGGCGCACGGTACGGCTGAAAGACCTGCAGGACGAAGCACTCGTCGTACCGCCGAAGGATCGCCCGCACCGGCAGCAGCTCGAGCGGAGCATGCTGGACCAAGGCCTGCGCTGGTCCGTCGCCGTGGAGGCGGAAGGGTGGGAACTGCTGGTCCACTTCGTCCGTCTCGGAATAGGACCGGCCGTCGTCAACGGCTCGGTCAAGACCACGAGCACGGTCCGGAAGATCCCGGTCAAGGACCTCCCACCGGTGCGGTACTACGTGATCTCGCGACCGGACCGCGACGAGCGGGTGGACGAATTCAGGAGGGCGCTGGCGTGAGCCGTGACAGCCGAGCGATCTCCCGCCTGCTCCGCCACACGGCAGGTGAGCGCGGGCTCACGATGAGTACGGATGGGTGGGCAACGATCTCCGACGTACTCACGCTGCTCAGCCTGAGCCGTGACCGGTTGGACGTCGCTGTGCGTGAGAACGACAAACATCGGTTACAGGTGGACGGAGACCGGATCCGAGCGTGTCAGGGGCATTCACTGGCGGGGATGCCCGTGACACGTGAAGGGTTGGAGAACAGTTGGGAACGGGTATATCCCGACGATCTCCTGTGGCACGGCACGAATCGCGTCGCGCTGCTCGCAATCCAGCGGGAGGGGCTCAACGCGGGACGCCGTACCCACGTGCATCTGGCGCCGTCGAAGGACAGTCCGGTCGGGCGGCGGACGAGCGTAGAAGTCTTGCTGGGCGTGGATTGCGCGGATTTGGCGGTCTATCGGGCGCCCAACGGAGTGTTACTGACGCGCGAGGTACCTGCGGATGCGATTGTTAGGGTCGACGCGGTCCACTGAGCCTGCTGGTCTGGGGACTAGGCTCAGGAGCGATTCGTCATCGAGAATTTGGGAGTCAATGTGGCCACCATCGAGGCCGTCGGCGCGCGCGAGATCCTCGACTCGCGCGGCAACCCCACTGTCGAGGTCGAGGTTCTGCTCGACGACGACACCGTCGCCCGCGCGGCCGTCCCGTCGGGCGCGTCCACCGGCCAGTTCGAGGCTGTCGAGCTGCGCGACGGCGACAAGGAGCGGTACAGCGGCAAGGGCGTGCAGAAGGCCGTCACCGCGATCCTCGAGGACATCGACAAGGAGATCGTCGGGTACGACGTCCACGAGCAGCGCCTGATCGACCACGCGCTCCTCGACCTGGACGGCACCCCGAACAAGGCCAAGCTGGGCGCGAACGCCATCCTCGGCGTCAGCCTGGCGGTCGCGAAGGCCGCCGCGGACAGCTCCGGCCTGCCGCTGTTCCGCTACGTCGGCGGCCCGAACGCGCACGTCCTGCCGGTGCCGATGATGAATATCCTCAACGGCGGCGCGCACGCGGACAGCAACGTCGACGTGCAGGAGTTCATGATCGCCCCGATCGGCGCGGCGACGTACGGCGAGGCCCTGATGCAGGGCGCGGGCGTCTACCACGCGCTGAAGGCGGTGCTGAAGGAGCGCGGCCTGTCCACCGGCCTGGGTGACGAGGGCGGTTTCGCCCCGAGCCTGCCGAGCAACCGCGACGCGCTCGACCTGATCATCACCGCGATCGAGAAGGCCGGTCTGCAGGCCGGCAAGGACATCGCGCTGGCGATGGACGTCGCGGCGAGCGAGTTCCACACCGACGGCGTGTACGCGTTCGAGGGCGGCAAGAAGTCCGCCGACGAGATGATCGCCTACTACGCCGACCTGGTGGCGTCGTACCCGATCGTGTCGATCGAGGACCCGCTGAACGAGGAGGACTGGGAGGGCTGGAAGGGCCTGACCGGTCAGCTCGGCGACAAGATCCAGATCGTCGGCGACGACCTGTTCGTCACCAACGTGGAGCGGCTGCAGCGCGGTATCACCGAGAAGTCGGCGAACAGCCTGCTGGTCAAGGTGAACCAGATCGGCTCGCTGACCGAGACCCTGGACGCCGTCGACCTGGCGCACCGCAACGGGTTCACCTGCATGATGAGCCACCGTTCCGGCGAGACCGAGGACACCACGATCGCCGACCTCGCGGTCGCGACCAACTGTGGCCAGATCAAGTCCGGCGCCCCGGCCCGGTCCGACCGCACCGCGAAGTACAACCAGCTGCTCCGGATCGAGGAGGAGCTCGACGACGCGGCGACGTACGCCGGTCGCTCGGCCTTCCCGCGCTTCCAGGGCTGACGACTGCGTCTGATTTTTGGGAGGTTCAGGTATGCCGTCCCGTCGGGATTCCGGTGCACGCCCCGGCTCGCGTCCGTCGAGCCGGAACCAGTCGCGTCCACCGGCCCGGCGGGGCGACCAGCCGAAGCGCCGTACGGCGGGTCCGCAGGCCGGACCGGAGCGCACCCGCGGGTCCCGCAACCTGACCGGCCGCGCGGCCGTCGTACTGCTGGTGCTGGGGGCGCTGATCGTGTCCTACGCGCAGAGCCTGCGGGTCTGGTTCGACCAGCACCAGCAGATCAGCGCGCTGAACCAGGAGATCGCCGACCGGCAGAAGCGGGTCGGCGAACTGAACGACGAGATCGCCCGCTGGGACGACGACGCCTACGTGAAGGCGCAGGCGCGGCAGCGGCTCGGCTGGGTGATGCCCGGCGAGGTCGGGTACCGCGTGATCGGCGCGGACGGGAAACCGGTCGGCGCCCCGCCGGAGCCGTCGACGCCCGCGGACGGTACGACGAACACGCAGCAGCCGACCTGGTACACCAAGCTCTGGGGGAGCGTGGAGGGCGCCGGGAAGCCACCCGCGCCGGTGACGCCGCCGACCGCGGCGAAGCCCACCCCGCTACCGATCCTGACGCCGTCACCTAAGGTAACCAGGTGACCGTCAGCTCCGCCGATCAAGAAGCAGTCAGCCAGCAGCTGGGCCGGACCGCCCGCGGCATCCGATCCATCGCGCACCGCTGCAGCTGCGGCCTGCCCGACGTGGTCGAGACCGAGCCCCGGCTCCCCGACGGTACGCCGTTCCCCACGACGTACTACGTCACCTGCCCCCGGCTCGCGTCCGCGATCGGCACTCTCGAGTCCTCCGGGATGATGAAGGAGATGACCGACCGGCTCGCCGAGGACGAGGACCTCGCCGCCCGCTACCGGGCCGCGCACGAGGCGTACCTCGAGCACCGCGAGTCGATCGAACACGTCGAGGAGATCGCCGGCATCACCGCCGGCGGCATGCCGAACCGGGTGAAGTGCCTGCACGTCCTGGTCGGCCACTCCCTGGCGGCCGGCCCCGGCGTGAACCCCCTCGGCGACGAGGCCCTGGAGGCGCTCGACGACTGGGGCCGCCGAGGCCCCTGTGTCTGAGCTCGGGGCGTCGGTCCAGCGGCGGGCGGCGGTGCGAGTTGCGGCGATCGACTGCGGGACGAACTCGATCCGCCTGCTCATCGCCGACCTGAGCGACGGGGAACTCGTCGAGGTCGATCGCCGGATGACGATCGTCCGCCTCGGCGAGGGAGTGGACGCCACCGGGGCGTTCGCGCCCGCCGCGTTGGAGCGCGTGTTCGCCGCCGGTGACGAGTTCGCCGAGGTCATCCGCGCGTCGGGTGCCACTCGGGTCCGCTTCGTCGCCACCTCGGCGGCCCGGGACGTGCGCAACCGCGACGAGTTCCTCGCGGGCATCCGCGACCGGCTCGGCGTCGATCCCGAGATCATCTCCGGCGAGGAAGAGGCCGAACTCAGCTTCCGCGGCGCCACCACCTCGCTCGACCTGCCCGCGCCGTACCTGGTCGCGGATATCGGCGGCGGCTCGACGGAGCTCGTCCTTGGTGACGCCAACGGGGTGATCGCGGCGCAGTCCCTCGACATCGGCTCCGTCCGCCTCACCGAGCGCCACGTCAGGACCGACCCGACCACCCCGGCGGAACTCGCCGCGATCACTCGCGACATCGATGCGCTCCTCGACGCCACCAAGGTCCCGCTCGCCGAGGCCCGCAGCCTGATCGCGGTCGCCGGCACCGCGACCACCGTCGCGGCGGTCGCGCTGGAGCTTCCGGAGTACGACCGGACCGCCGTACACCACTCCCGCCTCACCGCCGACCAGTTGCGCGCCACCACAAGCTGGCTCACCACGTCGACGCGCGCGGACCGCGGCATTCCCGCGATTCACCCCGGCCGGGTGGATGTCATCGGTGCCGGCGCCCTCATCCTCCAACGCCTCGCGGACCGCCTGCCCATCGACACCCTGACCGTCTCGGAACACGACATCCTCGACGGCACCGCCCTCTCGCTGGCCTAACCCGCACCATCCACACCCCAAAGCCTGAACAGGAAGCCGGGTCCAGCCACAGGCAATAACCTGTCCAAGCCCACCGGAACCTGTGTAACCACCCCGACGCTGGCCCAGGATCCGGTGTCCACCCGGTGCCCTGGCGCGCTGCAGCGCCCCGGCCCGCCTTGCCTCGTCCTGCCCCCGCCCCGCCCCGGACTTCCGCCCCGGACTTCCGCCCCGGACTTCCGCCCCGGACTTCCGCCCCGGACTTCCGCCCCGGCGGCGGTTGGGGTGTGCGGGGTTAGCGGGTACGGACGCCGTCCAGCGCGATCGTGAGGACTCGGTCGCGTTGGTCCTGGTCGACGAAGCCGGCTGCGGTCAGACCGCTGACCATCCGGAGCAGGTCGTCGAACGACACGTCCTTACGGGCCTCGCCGGCCTCTTGCGCGCGTTCGAACAGTGGCGTCCCGGCGGCGTACATCGCCGCGCGGGCGGCCTTGAAGCTCTCGGTCTCGCGGTTCAGGGACTCCCAGATCGCGCGCTTGGTCGCGGCGTACCCGAAGAAGCGGTGCAGCCAGGTGGTCAGTGCCTCCCACGGCGGCAGTTCCGCGACGTCCTCGGCGGCGATGCACAGCTCCTCGATCTCGCCGAAGTAGACCGCGTTGAGCAGGTCCTGGCGGTTCGGGAAGTTGCGGTACAGGGTGCCGATCCCGACGCCGGCCTGGCGGGCGATGTCCTCGAGGGACGCGTCGACGCCTTTCGACGCGAACGCGTCCCGGGCGGCGGCGAGCAGGGCGTCGAAGTTCCGCCGCGCGTCCGCCCGTTGCGGCCGCCGGACGTCGACCCGCAGCGCGGGCCTGCTCTGATCGCTCACCATTCGCTCACCTTAGCCAGTTGTTACCGGAGGCTTGCCTCCGCTATAGTGGAGGCACACCTCGACTTTAGCAGGCCGGGGAACTCTCACGCCGGGGTCCCGGCGCGCAAACCTCCGTTCTGAAGGACTTCTGCATGCCTGTCATCAGGTCTGGAAACCCGCGGCTGACCCTGGCGGTGCTCGCCACGGTGGTCGCCTCGTTCTCGATGTTGCAGTCGCTGGTGAGCCCGGCGCTGCCCGTCATCCAGCACGACCTGCACACCACCCCGAGCACGGTCACCTGGGTCTTCACCGCGTTGCTGCTCTCGGTCTCGGTCGCGACGCCGCTGCTCGGCCGGATCGGCGACATGGTCGGCAAGGAGCGCACGCTGTTCATCGCGCTGGTCGCGCTCGCGATCGGCTGCCTGATCGCCGCGCTCGCGCCGAATGTCGGCGTACTGATCGCCGCCCGCGTCTTCCAGGGCGTCGGCGGTGCCGTGTTCCCGTTGTCGTTCGGGATCATCCGGGACGAGTTCCCGGCCGAGCGGGTGCCGTCGGTCGTCGGCGTCGTGTCGGCGATCATCGCGGCCGGCGGCGGTCTCGGCATCGTGCTGGCCGGCCCGATCGTCGAAGGGCTCGGCTGGCGCTGGTTGTTCTGGATCCCGATGATCGTGGTCGCGCTGTCGACCTTGGTGGTACGGCGCTACGTCGCCGAGTCCCCGAACCGGGTCCCGGGCCGCATCGACTGGGTCGCCGCCACGCTGCTGTCCGGCTGGCTGATCGCGCTGCTGCTCCCGTTGAGCGCCGGCCGTTCGTGGGGCTGGGGCTCGTTCCGGACCCTCGGTCTGCTCGCCGCCGCGGTCGTGCTGTTCGCCTCCTGGATCACGGTCGAGCTGCGGTCGCGGAACCCGCTGATCGACATGCGCATGATGCGCGTGCCCGCGGTCTGGACCACGAACCTGGTCGCGCTGCTGTTCGGCGCCGCGATGTTCGCCGTCTACGCCTTCGTGCCGCAGTTCATGCAGATCCCGAAGGCGGCTGGTTTCGGCTTTGGGTCGAGCGTGACGCAGGCCGGTCTGTTGATGCTGCCGATGCTGGTCACGATGGCCATCACCGGGTCGGTGAGCGGTCCGCTCGCGCCGCGGTTCAGCGCGAAGGCGCAGGTCGTCTGGGGCTCCGCGCTGAACCTGGTCGCCGCGCTGCTGTTCGCGGAGTTCCACGATCACCCGTGGCAGGTCGCACTCTCGACCGCCCTGTTCGGCACCGGTCTGGGCCTCGCCTACGCCTCCATGACCAGCCTGATCGTCCAGAACGTGCCCCGCGAGCAGACCGGCGCCGCGACCGGCATGAACGCCAACATCCGCACCATCGGCGGCTCGATCGGCACGGCCCTCGCCAGCTCCATCATCACCGCCCACACCCAGCCGAGCGGCCTACCCGCCGAGTCCGGCTTCACCAACACGTTCCTCCTGCTCTCCGCCTTCGCCGCCGCAGCCGTCGTACTGGCGCTGGCCATCCCCGGCAAACGCCGTACGTCGCTCCCACCCGCAGCCGCCGTACCGAACCCCCGCGAGGAGGAACTCGCCGCCTGATCACCCTCTGCTGGGAAACAATTGGTCACCAGGCGGCAAAAAGTTTCCCACCAGCCAGCGGTACGACGGCAACCACGTGGGTGGCGTGGTGAGCTTAGGCTGACCGGATGGAGCTTCCGCACCCGTTGACCGGTGAGTTGTTCGACAGCCCGGTGCCGCCCGGAACCGGGTGGCCGGAGGATCCCGCCGTACGCCGTACTCGGGTGGCTCACGATGCCCCTGAGGTCGTCCGGCTCGCGGCGACCGACGACCTGGCGGAACTGGAGGCCCGGGTCTCGGTCTGCCACGCCTGCCCACGGCTCGTCGACTGGCGCGAAGAGGTCGCCGTCGGCAAACGCAAGTCCTTCGCCGATCAACCGTACTGGGGCCGCCCGATCCCCGGCTGGGGCGATCCCGCGCCGCGGATCGTGATCGCCGGCCTGGCCCCGGCGGCCAACGGCGGCAACCGCACCGGCCGGGTCTTCACCGGCGACCGCTCCGGCGACTGGATCTTCGCCAGCCTGTACCGCGTGGGCCTGGCGAACCAGCCCACCAGCGAGCACGCGGGCGACGGCCTCCACCTGACCGGCACCCGGATGATCGCCGCAGTCCGCTGCGCCCCACCGGCCAACAAGCCGACCCCGACCGAACGCGACACCTGCAGCCCCTGGTTCCGCCGCGAACTCGAACTGGTCCTACCCACCACCCAGGCCATCGTCTGCCTGGGCAAGTTCGGGTACGACGCCCTGCTCGCCGGCCTCGCCGCACTCGGCGCGACCATCCCCAGACCGCGCCCCAAGTTCGGCCACGCCGTGGAGCACCGGATCTCAACCCCGCAAGGTGAAGTCACCGTCCTCGGCTGTTTCCACCCCAGCCAGCAGAACACGTTCACCGGCAAACTCACCGCACCCATGATGGACGCAGTCCTGAACCGCGCGAAGTCGCTCGCGGGTCTCTGAAAGTCGCTTTTGTCGGGTGTCTGCTAGTCGGGGGTGACGATGCTGAAGTTCGGGTCGCCGGGGTCGAGCAGGCCGAAGAGCCGGCCGAGGACTGTCGCGTCACCGGCGACCTTGACGCCGGCCGCGGCCAGCTGACCCGGATCGGTCGTCTGCTGGGCGAGAACCGGCAGCGCCGCGCGAGGCATGCTCAGCGTCGCGTCGGCCGCTCCGCGTTGTGGAGCCGAGCTGTAGCTGAGGACGCCGTTGGACAGGCTGAGCCGATAGCGCTCGTCGAGATCGTCGAAGGCGACGTCGACCGTCAGCGTCTCGTCCCAGGCGCGTGGTCCGTCGATCTGGATCGCGAGGGCGTCGAACAGCATCGACGGGCTGAGATTCGCGATGATGTCGAGCGCGGCGGTCTGCGCCGGCGTACCGAAGTTTCCCTCGCGCAGCTCGGTCGCACCGGACAGGTAGAAGTTGCGCCAGGTGCCGTTCTCGCAGCCGTAGCCGAGCTGTTCGTAGGTGTCGGCGAGCAAGGCGCGGGCCTCGGCGTGGTCCGGCTCCGCGAACACGACGTGGTTGACCACCTCCGCGACCCAGCGGAAGTCGCCCTGGTCGAACGACGACTTGGCCTTGGCCACGACAGCGTCGGCTCCGCCCATGAACTCGACGTACCGCTTGGCGGCTTCGATGGGTGGGTGCCGCCAGAGCTCGGCGGGGTTGCCGTTGAACCAGCCCATGTAGCGCTGGTAGATCGCCTTCACGTTGTGGCTGACCGAGCCGTAGTAGCCGCGCGCGTGCCAGGCGTTCTCCAAGGCGGGCGGGAGCTGGAGCTGTTCGGCGATCTCGGCACCGGTCAGTCCCTGGTTCAGCATCCGCAGCGTCTGGTCGTGCAGATAGGCGTACAGGTCGCGCTGCAGCCTCAGGAAGCCGACCGCTCGCTCGTTGCCCCAGGTGGGCCAGTGATGAGAGGCGAAGACGACCTCGAGGTCCGCGCCGAACAGGTCGATGGTCTCGGTGAGATAGCGGGACCAGCCGTGTGGGTCGCGGACCAGCGCGCCGCGCAGCGTGAGCAGGTTGTGCAGCGTGTGGGTGGCGTCCTCGGCGGCGCACAGTGCCTTGCGATCGGGGAAGTAGATGAGCATCTCCGCGGGCGCTTCGGTGTCGGGTGCCATCTGGAACGTCATCCGGATCCCGTCCACGGTCTCCTCGTGGCCGGTGGTGGAGACGAAGTCGGTCGGCGCGATCAGCGTGACCGTCCCGGTCGAGGTGGTCTGGCCGAGCCCGGCGCCCACTTGCCCGCGCGGCCCGCGCGCCAGCGCAGCGCCGTACATGTATCCGGCCCGTCGGGCCATGGCCGTGCCTGCGTAGACGTTCTCGGAGACGGCGTGTTCGGTGAAACCCTCCGGTGCGATGATCCGTACGCGACCGGCGGTCACGTCCTCCTGGGTGACCACGCCCTTCACGCCGCCGAAGTGATCGACGTGCGAGTGGGTGTAGACGACCGCGTGGACGGGACGGTCACCGCGGTGTTCGCGGTACAGGGCGAGCGCGGCGGCGGCCGTCTCGGACGAGATCAGCGGATCGATGACGAGCAGCCCGGTGTCGCCTTCGACGAACGTGATGTTCGAAAGGTCGAGCCCGCGGACCTGGTAGATGCCCTCGACCACCTCGAAGAGCCCTTGCCGCGCGACGAGTTGGGACTGCCGCCACAGACTCGGGTGCACCGAGTCGGGCGCCTCGCCGGTCAGGAAGCCGTACGAGTCGTTGTCCCACAGCACGTCGCCGCCGGTGGACCGCACGATGCCTGGACGCAGCTCGGCGATCAGGCCCCGAGAGGTCGCGTCGAAGTCGGCGGTGTCGGACATCGGCAGGTCCGCCAATGCGGCCCGGTGTTGCTCGCGAACGGCGGCGCTGGCCTCACGTGGGGTCGTCATCCCCGCATCTGACCAGTTCCGGTACTCCGGGTCCTCCCCCTCCCGGGATGAGGCCGACAACCGGTCGCGACATTCGACGCTCCGGAGATTGTCGTATCCGGACCGTAGTGTGCGTAGTACAGGTGAATGGCGGCCGTTCGAGGCCGCCACAGACATAAGGGGTCAGGCGATGACGTGTCCGCGGTGCCTGTCACACGAATCAACTCGGGAGGCGTTGTGAAGCTTCTTCTCACATCCGGCGGCGTGACGAACGAGAGCATCCGCGATGCGCTCGTCGATCTGCTGGGCAAGCCGATCTCCGAGTCCCGCGCGCTCTGCATCCCCACGGCGCAGTGGGGCCACCCGATGCTCGGGCCTCCCTCCGTGCGCAACTTCGTCGCCGGCATACCTCCGTGGCACAGCATGACGAGCCTGGACTGGGCCTCCTTGGGCGTCCTGGAGCTCACCGCACTGCCCAGCATCGGCGAGGAGCGGTGGGTCCCGTGGGTCCGCGAGGCCGACGTACTCCTGGTGGACGGCGGCGACGCGACGTACCTGAACCACTGGATGCGCGAGTCAGGGCTGGCGGAGGTCTTCCCGTCGCTCCCCGACACAGTCTGGGTAGGACTCAGCGCCGGCAGCATGGTCATGACCCCGCGCATCGGCAAAGACTTCGTCAACTGGCCCGCCGCCCCCGACGACCGCACCCTAGGTGTCGTCGACTTCTCGATCTACCCCCACCTGGACCACGAACTAATGCCCAACAACACCCTCGCCAACGCAGAACAATGGGCCGCCGACATCACCGGCCCCGCCTACGCCATAGACGACCAAACCGCCATCAAGGTCCTCAACGGCACCACAGAGGTCATCTCAGAAGGCCACTGGAAATCCTTCCCCGCCTAGCCGGACCACTTACCTGCGTAGGGCGCGGGGAGCAGCGCAGGTCTCGGCAGTTCCGTGCTTCATCGACAGCGACATGTACGGATGTCGTCTCGCGGCGGCGCCGGGCTCCATCGCCCGCCAAGCCGGGGCCGCAGGTTCAAGGTCGCGAGAGCCCACTCGCCTGGAATACCGAGTCGTGCCCCGTGCACGGCACGACATCGGCCCGGTCGGGGGTCATAAAACCTCCGCCAACCCACACCTCGTCGCCCACGCCGGCAACTGTCTGCCCTGTTCCATCGATCAGGGCAACCACGCCATCACGGATCGCGACGCTCCAGCCTGGCGGCCAAGCGACGTCGACGTCGACGAGTCTGTCGCCGGTACCGACCCCAGTGCCGACTGCCATGCGAAGTACCAGGCAGTTTGTCGAGGGCTCGATCTCGAGTGTGCCGATCAGCTGAGCTTGTAACAGGATGGTTGGAAGTACCCGTTGGACGGTGAGGCCGGGCAATCGGCCACCGTTCTGCGGCTCGCTCGCGCTAATCAACTGACTTTCTCCACGAGTCCCGAATTGATTCGTCTCTTCCAAGCAGGCTAGGCGATCCAAACCCAGTGCGCAGACTTCGCATTGCCGCCGCCTTTGGGTGTCTGGGTCGGCGAGGGGTCCAGGCCGCGATAGATGCGGTTTGCTCAGCCATTCCGAGAGGGCGTGGGGCGGGGCGGTCGGTCGCGCGACAGCGCGCAGATGGAGGTATGGCGCTGAGGCGGGGGTGGGTGGGGCCGCGCGGAGTGGGCGCGCTGAGGAACGTAGTGACGAAGGAAGCGGTCGCGGAGTACGGCGGGGCTGAAGCGTTTGTGCCCGGGACGGGATTCGAACCCGTATGCCTGTGAGGGCCGCGAGGTTTAAGCTCGCTGCGTCTGCCGTTCCGCCACCCGGGCTGGAGGCTCGGGACGAGAGTACTCGTTACTGGTAGACCTTTCGGGGGTACACGGCGTGGGCGCCGGCGACCCGGTCCAGGAAGAGCTTGCCGTTGCAGTGATCGATCTCGTGCTGCAGCGCCCGCGCCTCGAACGCGTCCGTGGTGATGGTGACCGTGTCGGTCGTCCCCGGCAGTACGCCGGTCACGGTCAAGCGGCTCGCCCGTTTGACGTCGCCGGTGAAGTCCGGGACGGACATGCAGCCCTCGCGCGCCTTCTCGTTCCGCGAGGCCTCGACGACGACCGCGTTGCAGAGCACGAACACGCCGTGACACGTACGGGTCTTCGGGTGCTCGGAAACGTCCAGCGAGAACATCTGCGCGGCGACGCCGACCTGTGGCGCGGCGAGGCCGACGCAGCCGGGGGAGACTCGCATCGTCGCGACCAGGTCCGCGGCGAGTTGGATCATCTCCGGGTCGAGCGGATCCACGAGCGCACCCTCGGTGGCCAGCACCGGGTGCGGAGCCTGGACAACCTTCAGCACCTGCCCCTCGACGTCCAGCCGGGCAGGGGACCAGTCGGTGATCACAGCTCGTCGCTCTCCGTCGCGCGCAGGGTCACTCCGACGCCGAGCTCCTCGGCGGTGATCTCGAGCGCCCGGTTCAGCGTCTCCAGGTCGGCGCTCGGCGGTAGCTCGACCTCCGCGGTCAGCACGTACAGCCCGCCGCTCAGCCGCGTCGACAGGTCCGTGACGGTACCGCCGGCGGACGCGATCATCCGCGTCACCGCCGCCACGATCCCCGGCCGGTCCGCTCCGTGCACGCTCAGCATGTACGGCGCCCCGATCGGAGCGTGCTCGTGCTCGGGACCGATCGCGCGCACCGTGATGACCAGCTCGCCCTGCAACGGCTCGAGGGCCGTCTCCACCTCGTCGACCGGCCCGGCGCAGACGATCATCATCGCGAAATGACCGCGCAGCAGCGTCATCGTGGAGTCCTCGAGGTTGACCCCGGTACCGACCAGGGCCTCGGTGACGTCCGCGATGATCCCCGGGCGATCCGGGCCGATGACGGTGACAGCGAGCTGACTCATGCCCGGCAACCTACCGCCGACCTAAGTAGCCGACCGCACCGACTTCGGTATCCGGACACCCGGGATCGGCCCGGAGAACGCTTACGCACCGCTACATTCGATCCATGACCGAGTCCACGAACCGTCGCCGCAGTACCCGCGACTGGATCGTCGACAGCCTCGTCTTCGTCGTCGCGGTGCTGTTCAGCCTGCTGCTGTACGACGACGGCGAGAAGGACCCGGTCAGCTCCGGACTACTCGCGCTCGACTTCATCGCGGGTATGGCGTTGTGCCTGAGCCTCTGGTTCCGTCGCCGCTGGCCGGTGCAACTGGCGGTCGCCGGAGCCGTGATCGCGACCTTCTCGGACGCCGCCGGTGCCGCCGGGATGATCCTGATCCTGAGCGTCGCCATCTACCGGCCGCTCAAGACCACGCTGTTCATCTTCGCGATCAACGCCGTCGCACTGCTGATCTACATCGACGTCCGCAACAAGCAGGACGACCCGATGGCGATCCTCATCGCTGCGGTGGCGATGTACGTCGCCGTCGCCGGCTGGGGGCTGTACATCCGGTCCCGCCGCCAGCTCCTGCAGACGTTGCGGGACCGGGCGGATCGCGCCGAGACCGTGGCGACGCTGCAGGCGGAGCAGGCGCAGCTCCGGGCCCGGGAAGAGATCGCTCGCGAGATGCACGACGTACTCGGGCATCGGTTGTCGTTGCTCACCGTGCACGCCGGTGCGCTGGCGTACCGGTCGGACGCGTCGACGGAAGAGGTGGCGGGGGCCGCGGAGATCATCCGGGCGAGTGCTCATCAGGCGCTGCAGGACCTTCGCGAGGTCATCGGCGTACTGCGGGCGCCGGTCGGGGAGCTGCCGCAGCCGGCGTTCGCGGATCTGCCCGCGCTCGTGGAGGGGTCGCGCGCGGCGGGTATTCCGGTCGAGTTGACGCTCGACGCGCCTGGGGCGTTGCCGGAGCACGTCGGGCGGACGGCGTACCGGATCGTCCAGGAGGGGCTGACCAACGCGGTCAAGCACGCGCCGGGCGAGCCGGTCACGATCAGCGTGACCGGTGCCCCGGGCAACGGATTGTCCGTGGAGCTGCGCAACCCGGCTCCCGACCGCAGACGAGGAGACGGCCAAGGTTTGAAGGGCTTACGCGAACGCGCCTCCCTGGTAGAAGGTCGCGTCGAACACGGCCGCACCCCCGAAGGCGACTTCCGCCTCTTCGCTTGGTTACCGTGGGCGCCGTGACCATTCGGGTGCTGATTGTTGACGACGATCCTCTGCTGCGGGCCGGGTTGAAGTTGATGTTGGGTGGGGCCGAGGAGATCCGCGTGGTGGGCGAGGCCGGGGACGGGTCCGGCGTTCAGGGGCTGATCGACAAGCTCGCGCCGGACGTGATCCTGATGGACATCCGGATGCCCGGAACCGACGGTCTGACCGCGACCGAGACGGTACGCCGTCGTCCGAGCGCGCCCGAGGTCGTCATCCTGACCACCTTCGACGCCGACGAACACGTCCTGCGCGCGCTCCGCGCCGGCGCGGCCGGGTTCGTCCTCAAGGACACCCCACCCGCCGAGATCGTCGAGTCGGTACGCCGGGTCGCGGCCGGCCAGCCCGTCCTCTCACCCGCGGTCACCAAACGCCTGATCACCCGCGTCGCCGACTCCGGTCAGGACAACCGCAAGACCAAGGCCCTCGAGCGGCTCGCGGCCCTGAACGACCGCGAACGCGAGATCGCCGTCGCGGTCGGCGAGGGGAAGTCGAACGCGGAGATCAGCGCCACGCTCTATCTCAGCGTCCCGACCGTGAAGACCCACGTCTCCCGGATCCTCACCAAACTCGACCTGAACAACCGCGTCCAGGTCGCCCTCCTGGTCCACGACGCCGACCTGCTACACGGCTAGCCCTCAGGAATCAGCGCGGTTCGAGAACGACGACCGCGGTCGGCTTGGAGCGTCGCGCCGCCCAGGCGTCGAGGTGCTGGTCGATCTCCCGCCAGCGCTCCCACAACCGCACCCGCTCCTCGCCCTCGGCCGCACGGCCGAGCACCGCCCGAGTCCCGTCGGTGAGCACGACCTCCGCCTCGGGATGAGCGCGCAGGTTCAGCCACCAGGCGGGCTCGGGTTCCTCCCAGCCGTTCATCGCGAGCGTGACCAGGTTCGGTCCGTCCTCGTAGTACCCGAGCATGACGCTGCGCGGTTGGCCGGTGCGGCGGCCCGTGACGGTGAGACGCAGCATGCCGTACCGCTGGTCCCGGGGCCGTGACAGGCCGACTCGGCCTCCGCTGATCTTGTAGATGCCGCGATGGATCTTCCAGGCCAGCCATTTCACCCAGTGCGGCGGCACCCATGCCCCACGGTCCGCAGTACTCATGTCCCCCTCCAGACACTCCTGGAATCAAGGGTGACACAACGAAAAAGAGCCGGGCCCCCGGCGAGTTGGGGGCCCGGCTGATCAGTGGTGGGTCAGGACTGCGTTGCCCGGCGGAACTCCTCGTTCGGCGTCTGCAGGCTGCCGAGGCTGGTCACCTCGCGGCGGAAGAACAGCGCCAGCGTCCAGTCGAGGATGACGCGGGCCTTCCGGTTCAGAGTAGGCACGCGGGACACGTGGTACGTCCGGTGCAGGAACCAGGCGAGCCAGCCCTTCACCTTCACGCCGTACAGCTGGGCGACGCCCTTGTGCAGGCCGAGGCTCGCGACCGAGCCGACGTACTTGTGCTTGTAGTCCTGCGGCGGTTCCCCGTCGACGACCCGGAGGATGTTCGCCGCGAGCTGGCGCGCCTGGCGGACCGCGTGCTGCGCGTTCGGGGCGCAGAACGCACCGGTCTCGCTGGTCAGGTCCGGTACGGCGGCGTTGTCACCGGCGGTCCAGGCGTCGTCGACATCCTCGATCCGCAGGTTCGGCAGGGTCTTGATCCGGCCCTTCTCGTCCAGCGGGAAGTCCGTCGCGGCGAGCGCCGGGTTCGCCTTCACGCCGGCGGTCCAGACGATCGTGTCGGCGTCGAACTCGTCGCCGTCGCTGAGGATCACGTGACCCTTCTCGCAGGACTCCAGCCGGGTCTCCAGCTTGACGTCCATGTTCCGCTTGCGCAGCTCATCGACGGTGTACTTGCCGAGGTCCTCACCCACCTCGGGCAGGATCCGCCCGGTGGCCTCGACGAGCACCCAGCGCATGTCCTCGGGGTTGATGTTGTCGTAGTAGCGGGTGGCGTAGCGGGCCATGTCCTCGAGCTCGGCGAACGCCTCCACACCGGCGTACCCGCCGCCGACGAAGACGAAGGTGAGCGCGGACTTGCGCAGCGCCGGGTCGGGCTGGGACGACGCGACGTCGAGCCGGTCCAGGACCTTGTTGCGCAGCGCGATGGCCTCTTCGACGTTCTTGAACCCGGTCGCCTCGTCGGCCAGGCCGGGGATCGGCAGGGTCCGGGCGATCGAGCCGAGCGCGACGACGATCTGGTCGTAGGCGAGCTCGTACTCCGGGCCCTCCTCGGGCAGCACCTTGGCGACCTTGTGGGCGTGGTCGATACCGGTCACCCGGCCGGTCACCACGCGGCAGCCCTTGAGGGTCTTGCGCAGCGGCACCACGACGTGCCGCGGCTCCACCGAACCGGCTGCCGCCTCGGGCAGGAACGGCTGGTAGGTCATCACCGACCGCGGGTCCACGACGGTGACCCGGATCTTGCCTTTCCGGGCCGCGCGGCGCAGGCCGTACGCGGTGTACATCCCGACGTAACCGCCTCCGACGACGAGGATGTGCGGCACCTGGGCTGTCATGCGGTTCACTCTCCCTGAGTGGTTCTCCGACTTCATGTTCACTTCAACGCTAAGGGCTCGTGAAAGATTTCACAAACCCCCTAGCGGGTGATCTCACCCACCGAACATCCCCCACCCGAGGGACCCACCATCCCCTCATAGTCGACCCCAGACCCCGTGCCCACCAGGGCCGAGACACAACCGCAAGAACTACTCGGTCGGCCCCTCCAGGGCCAGCCGGTACCCACTCGGCGTGCGGAGCAACAGGCGCCGGTACCTCCAGCCGGGCGCCGGGTCGTTCTGCTCGACCTCGAAGTCGAGCCCGGCCGCGCGGCAGTGTGCGGCGGCAGCATCGACGTCGGCGACCGCGATCTGCCAGGTGAGCACGCTGGGCGGATCGTTCGGCGCCGGCGCCTGCTGGATGCCGAAGTGCACCGTGTCGGTTCCGAACGCGATGAAGTCCGGGTATTCCTCACCCTCGTAGATCACCGGCAGTCCGAGTCGTTCGTAGAACGCTCGCTCGGCGGCCAGGTCGGAGACGTTCAGGACGGGGGCGAGATGAGTGAACATCATGCCCACCAGCCTGCGTTATGTGGTGGGGAGTCGGTAGGTGGTGACGTGGGACGGCGAGTCGGCGGTGAAGGGGGAACCGCTCCAGTCGGCGTGGCGGGACTCGCGGGTGAAGCCGGCCAGTTGGGCCATCAGGTCGAGTTCGGCGGGCCAGATGTAGCGGTGCGGGGTGCGGTCGAGCTGTGCCTCGGTGCCCTCGCCGAAGTGGAAGTGGTGCGAGACGACGTGCTGCTGCAGTACGTCGTACGTGTCCAGCAGGATGTAGCCGGGATCGGCGATGCCGACCGTCGCGGGGATGCCGGGCGGGAGACGGCGGAGTTCGGGGACCCAGAGCTCGATCACGAAGCGCCCGCCGGGGGAGAGGTGGCGGGCGGCGTTCCGGAAGCAGGCGACCTGTTCGGACTGCGTGAGCAGGTTCGAGATCGTGTTGAACACCAGGTAGACGAGCGTGAACTCACCCGGCGCCCGGGCCGTCGACATGTCCCCGACGACGACCGGGATCGTCTCCGCGTCGGCCTTCGTCCGCAGCTGGTCGAGCATCGCGGTCGACAGCTCGATCCCGCTCACCGGCACCCCGCGTTCCGACAGCGGTACGGCGACCCGCCCGGTTCCGATCGCCAGCTCGAGCGCGCGCCCACCGCCGGCGAGCTCGGTCAACCGATCCACGGTCGGCCTCAGCACGTCGGCCGCAACATCCCGCTGCCCGGCGTGTCGTACCGGGCGGCGACGTCCGCGTTCCACAGCCGGTTCTGCTCCGCGGCCTTCGACAACTCCATCAAGTCCTCCTCGTCGTCACCGCCGCCCCGCACGAGCCCGAGGCGGTCGTACTTCAACCTAGGTCGATGCCACGCGACCGACCACCGGGTTTTGGACGTCAGACCTTTGTGAGAACTGTTGATCCGGGTCGGATAGTGCGCGTCAATAGGGGTGTGGAGAACTACCGCGCCCCGGTCCTGGCGGCCTCGTTGCTCGTGCCCCCGGCGGTCTGCGCGCTGCTGATCCCGTTCCGGGAACATTTCGACAACGCGAACGCCGCGCTGTTGCTGGTGGTCGTGATCGTCGGCGTCGCGGCGTTCGGGATCCGGCTGGCGGGCGTGGTGGCGGCGATCTCCAGCGCGGTGTGGTTCGACTTCTTCCTGACCGTTCCGTACGACAGCTTTGCGATCGACAACAGCAACGACGTGGAGCAGGCCGTGCTGCTGCTGGTGATCGGCCTCGCGGTCACGCAGATCGCGATCTGGGGCCGCAGGCAACAAGCTGAGGCGTCCCGGCGGCGGGGTTACCTGGACGGCGTGATCACCACCTCGCAGGCGGTCGCGACCGGCGCCTCGGCCGACGACCTGATCGAGCAGGTGCGCGCCGAGCTGACCGCTGTCCTTGGAATCGACGGCGTGAAGTTCATTGCCGGTAGCAATCAGACCCACGTCCCGCGGCTGAACCCGGACGGTTCGGTGACGCGCGGCGCACACGTCCTGAAGGTCGAGCGTGACGGCCTGCCGACGAACGCCGAGATCGAGCTCACCGTCCAGCACGCCGGTGAGACCCGCGGCCGGTTCCTGCTGACTGCCGCCACCCGGGTGGCCCGCCCGGACCTGGAACAACGCCTGGTCGCGGTCGCCCTGGCCGACCAGGTCGGTGCCGCCCTGTCCACCCAGGAGCCCATCAACCGGCACGCCTGATCCCGCCTTTGTATTGCCGGGAAATACATCGGAAAGCGATTGATTTTCGGTGCGGAATGTCTACGGGATTCTCAGATGTTGTTCAGGATGGGACCGTAGTATCTCGCTACGGCCCCGGATGTGGGCCATCAGGAGGAAGACATGCAGAGCAGTAACCCGGTGCTGAACCGGTCGAGTGCGTTCGCGCCTGGCCAGGGCCAGGCCTATCCGGGGGCCGCTCCGTACGGTCAGTCGGGCCCCTACGGCTCTGGCGGATCGGGTATGCCGCCGCAGCAGCAGTACCAGGGGGCTCCGGCCGCGAGCCGCCCCATGACGCTGGACGACGTGATCGTCAAGACCGCGATCACCCTCGGTGTGGTCGTGGCAGCCGCCGCGCTCGCCTGGTACAAGGTCCCGGACACCCTGGTCTCGCCGGTGTTCCTGGCCGGCGCGCTGGTCGCGTTCGCGATCGCCATGGTGCTGTCGTTCTCCCGCAAGGTGAACCCGGCGCTGCTGATGGCGTACGCCGTCGCCGAGGGCGTGTTCCTTGGGATCGGCAGCAAGTTCATCGCCGGCTGGGTCGGTGACTCCGGCATCATCGTGCAGGCCGTATTGGCCACGATGATCACGGCCGGTCTGACCCTGGCGACGTACAAGTACTTCGCGATCAAGGTGACGCCGAAGTTCACCAAGATGGTCATTATCGGCACGATGGGCTTCGCCGGTGTGCTCGTGGTCAACCTGCTCCTCAGCCTGTTCGGCCTGAACACCGGGATCTCCGGAATGGGCCCGATGGGCCTGCTGTTCGCCGCGCTCGGCGCCGGACTGGCGGTGTTCAACCTGATCCTCGACTTCGACCTGGTCGAGCGCGGGGTCCGCGAGGGCGCCCCGCAGAGCGAGGCCTGGCGGGCCGCGTTCGGCCTGACCGTCACGCTGGTCTGGCTGTACTGGAACATCCTGCGGATCCTCGCGATCCTCCGCGGTGGCGACTGACCCCGCGGAAGCAGATCTACGGAAGGGCCGGTCCAGGTGGGCCGGCCCTTCCGGCTTTTCCGGACTCCGTTCGTCCGGTTCCGGTTCTACGGTGTCTCCATGACCACCGTTTGGTACGACGCTCCCTCGCACACCGCGGGCGCCGCGCTGATCACCACGACGTCCGCCCTCGACATCCGCGCCGACGGAGTCCAGGTGCGCGACGTCACCGACGAGATCGCCCGAGCGGCCCGCGAACTCGGTCTGACGCCATCGCCCGCGGAGACGCTCAACGTCGTCCTTGAGGCCACGGATCCGCCCGCCGTGCAGTCCTTCTGGCAACTCGCGCTCGGCTACCCAGCGACCCTCGAGGACCCTCTGCACCGCACTCCGAGCTTCGCGGTACGGCGACTGGACACGCCGCGGCCGCTGCGGAACCGGATCCACGTCGACGTGGTGCGTCCGTCGGACGTGGTCCAGCAGGCCTACGAGGCGACGGGGCGTGAGCCGTCCGGTGCGTTCGGCGTGATGGTGGCCGACGACGAGGGGAACGAGATCGACCTGGTCCCGGGCGATCCGCTCCCGGGGACGAGCGACTGGCAGGCGCTGTTCGCGGCGATGGTGTTCTACCCGACCGCCACGCCGGCGCCGTTCGTCACGAAGGCGGCGGAGCTGGCCGACGCCGCGGGCATCGCGCTGCGCATCGACGTACGGCCGGAGGGCGTGACCGTCGACAGCGCGAAGGATCGGTGGGAGGGCGAGGACGGGGCCGACCCGAAGTTCGTCGCGTTGGCACAGGCGGTCGAGGAGGCGGCGCGGGAGCTGGGGTTGCGGGCGGATCCGGCGCCGCTGCGGTTCGTGCAGTTCGGGCTGGACGCGATGGACGTCCCCGCGGTACGGCGGTTCTGGACGGAGTTCCTGGGCTACGAGCAGGACACGCGGCCGCATGTCACCGACATCTACGACCCGCGCTGGCTGAACCCGGTGCTCTTCTTTCAACAGCTGAACGAACCGCGGTCGCAGCGGAATCGGGTGCGCTTCGAACTCGTCGTACCGGAGGAGCTGGTGACGGCGCGGGTCGAGGCAGCGTTGTCAGCGGGCGGGCGGGTGCTGGCCGAAAACCCTTACCTGGTGGCGGATCCGGAGGGGAACGAGGTGGCGATCACGGCGGGCTGAACGCAGAAGACCTGCCCCTCCACCTGAAAGGGCAGGTCTTCTGAGTTCGTCTCCTTAGCGGCTCAGCCCATTCGCCGGTGCGCTCTGACCAGGTCGTACTCGTGGACGATGGCGGTCGCGTGCCCATGAGCGAGTGCGTACTCGCTGGAGAGCCATCGCACTCTGTCGTCGAAGCGCAGGAACGACGGTCCGTCGTTCATCAGCTGGAACCACTCGGTCATTGCGCGTCCGGTGCATCTGGGCACAGCCTCCACCAAACGCTGATGCGTCTCCTCAGAGTGGTTCAAGCCCATCTTCGCCTCCCGTCATCGGGGTACCGCGTAGTTATCGACTGTGCACCACCTGGCAGCCCGGAGGCAAGACTCCCGACATGAAAGTCCCCGCTCAGCGGACGCTCAAGTTCAGCAACAACCACGGCACTCCGGCGAATCCCCCACTACTGCGAGAGTTACTGGCCGACGGGCACCGTCTCGGGGGACGCCTCCGCGGGCTCGTCGACGCGATCGACCTCGGCCTTCGGGTGCCGCCGGCGGTGCCGCAACGCGGCCCAACGGCCCCGTGGCCCACGCTCGCGACCGGCCACCTCAGTGGCCGCGACCTCGGTCCCGGCGCGGCGGACCGCTTGGACGGCGGCCTCCGCGATCGGCAGGATCGCCTCGCCACGGAACGGCTCCGGGTGCACGAACGACTCCGGCCCGACACCCATCGCGGCCGCCACCGACGGCAGCAGTGCGGCGGACGCGGCGGCGTACCCGGTGGCTGACGGGTGGAAGTTGTCCCGGCCCCACATCGACGGGTTGGTACGGAACACCTCGCCGAGCAGCGAGCCGAGCGAGACGGACCGGCCGCCCGCCTCGACCACCGCGATGGTCTGGCCGGCGGCGAGCCGGTGGCTCATGGACCGGGCGACCCACCGCAGCGGCGGCACGATCGGCGGAACCACCCCGAGGTCCGGGCAGGTGCCCACCACGACCTCACAGTTCGCGGCGCGCAACCGGCGTACGGCGTTGGAGAGCAGGCGGACCGAGGTCGACGGCGACATCTTCGCCTTCACGTCGTTCGCGCCGATCAGGATCACGGCGACGTGCGGACCGGCCAGCAGCGCGGTGTCCACCTGCGCGGCGAGATCGGTCGACTTCGCTCCGGTCTTGGAGACGTCGACCAGCCGGACCGAGCGGTCGGCCAGGTCGGCCAGCCCGGAGGCGAGCAACACCCCCGGCGTCTCGTCCGGCGAGTCGGTGCCGTACCCCGCCGCACTCGAGTCGCCGAGCATGGCGAACGTGATCGGATGTCCTGGATGCCGGCCGTACAGACCGTCGCCCGGAGTGGGGTAGTAGCGCATCGGTCCGATCACGCGCTTCGCGTACTCGGCCTCAGCGGTCAGTACGCCGTACAACGTGGCACCGATGAGTCCGAGTCCCCCGCCCCCGAAGGCTGCGGCCTGGGCCAGCTTCTTCGCTGCCCTGGCTCTACTCACAAGTACAAGCATTACACGCAGTCACGGACAAGCAAGCCAAATTACCGAATGCCACGCATATCACTACAGTTAAGACCGTGCGCTACGCAGACTCTCTCCTGGACCTCGTCGGCAACACACCGCTGGTGAGGCTGTCCAAGACCACCGACGGTGCCAAGTCCCTCGTGCTCGCCAAGGTCGAGTACTTCAATCCGGGCGGCTCCGTGAAGGACCGGATCGCGGTCCGGATGATCGAGGCCGCGGAGGCCTCCGGTGAGCTCAAGCCCGGCGGCACGATCGTCGAGCCGACGTCCGGCAACACCGGCGTCGGGCTCGCAATGGTCGCGCAGCAGAAGGGCTACAAGTGCGTCTTCGTCTGCCCGGACAAGGTCAGCGAGGACAAGCGGAACGTGCTCAAGGCGTACGGCGCGGAGGTGGTGGTCTGCCCGACCGCGGTCGCCCCTGAGCACCCGGACTCGTACTACAACGTGTCCGACCGCCTGGTCCGCGAGATCGAGGGCGCCTGGAAGCCGAACCAGTACGCGAACCAGAACAACCCGCGCTCGCACTACGAGACCACCGGGCCCGAGATCTGGGAGCAGACCGAGGGCAAGATCACCCACTTCGTCGCGGGCGTCGGCACCGGCGGCACGATCAGCGGCACCGGCAAGTACCTGAAGGAGGTGTCCGGCGGCCGCGTCCAGATCGTCGGCGCCGACCCGGAGGGCTCGGTGTACTCCGGCGGCACCGGCCGGCCGTACCTGGTCGAGGGTGTCGGCGAGGACTTCTGGCCGGAGACCTACGACCGGAACATCTGCGACCGCGTCATCGAGGTGTCGGACGCGGACTCGTTCGCGCTCACCCGGCGGCTGGCCCGCGAGGAGGCCATGCTGGTCGGCGGTTCGGCCGGGATGGCGGCCGCGGCCGCGATCCGGCTCGCGCACGAGCTCGACGACCCCGAAGCCGTCATCGTGGTCCTGCTGCCGGACGGCGGCCGCGGCTATCTGACCAAGGTCTTCAACGACGACTGGCTGGCGCAGTACGGCTTCCTCGCGCACGCCAAGCAGGGCACCACGCTCGGTGACGTGCTGGCCGGCAAGGACGGCAGCCTGCCGCCGCTGGTGCACACCCACCCGCACGAGACGATCGCCGAGGCGGTCGCCATCCTGCGCGAGTACGGCGTCTCCCAGATGCCGGTCGTCCGCGCGGAGCCGCCGGTGATGGCGGCCGAGGTGGCCGGCGCGGTGTCGGAGCGGACGCTGATGGATGCCCTGTACTCCGGCAAGGCGCGGCTGGCGGACATCGTCGAGCAGCACATGGACCCGGCGCTGCCGTCCCTGGGCGCCGGCGAACCGGTGACCAAGGCGGTCGAGCTGCTCGAGGGTCGGGACGCCCTGATGGTCCTGGACGACGGAAAGCCGGTGGGCGTACTGACCCGGCAGGACCTGCTGGTCCATCTTTCCGCCGACTGAGTCGGTTAGCGGTCGACGACTGACGGGATGATGGCGATCAGTGCGGTGAGGACGATGCCGATCACCACGACTGCCGCTCCTGCGATCTGAAGAATGTCCATGTCTCAAGAGTGCTCCGCCGGAGCCTGCCGGACATCGGCCTCCGGATCGGTCTTTCCTTCATCCCAAGGTCGTACATCCGAGGGTCCGGACTCCTACTAGAGGAGTCCGGGCTTCCCCT
Source organism: Kribbella sp. NPDC054772 (assembly GCF_053611945.1). Lineage (NCBI taxonomy): Bacteria > Bacillati > Actinomycetota > Actinomycetes > Propionibacteriales > Kribbellaceae > Kribbella > Kribbella sp. NPDC054772. The sequence goes on from NZ_JBSHBJ010000015.1 coordinate 54,904, forward strand.
AATGGACGACGGCGAAGTCCGCCGGATCGAGTCGTCGGGTACGGCGCCAGTACGACCAGGTCCACTCCGGCCAGATCGTCGAGTTGCGCCCGGCCGCATCCAGGTACCAGCTGGTGCAGCCGGACTGCCAGACGGTGTCGCCCAGCTCGCCCTGGATCGAGTCCACGAACCGTTCCTGCGCCTCCTCGCGGACCTCGACGTACGTCGCGGCGCGGCGCCGGAGCAGGTGCAGGGCCTGCATCACGTAGCGGACCTGGGCCTCGATCATGAACACCATCGAGGAGTGGCCGAGGACCGTGTTCGGGCCGACCAGCAGGAACAGGTTCGGGTACCCGGCGACGGTGATGCCGAGATGCGCGCCGATGCCGTCGCGCTTCCAGTGCTCGGCGAGGTCGACACCGTCCTTGCCGAGGATCGGCATCCGGGTCAGGTTGGCCGAGACCGCGAACCCGGTGCCGAGGACGAGCGTGTCGCAGGACCGCTCGGTGCCGTCGGTGGTGACCACGCCGGTCGGGGTGACTCGTGCGATCGGGGTGGTGACGACGCTGACGTTCGGCCGGGTGAGTGCCGGGTAGTAGTCGTTCGAGATCAGCACCCGCTTGCAGCCGATTTGGTAGTCCGGGGTCAGCTTCGCGCAGAGCTCCGGATCGGTGACCTGCTTGTGGAGGTGCCGTCGCGCCTGCAGTTCGAGGCCTTTCATCAGCTTCGGGTTGCCCGCGAAACCGGCGCCGCGGCCTTCGAGACCCCAGTAGATGACGTTGCGTATCGTCCGCTGCCCGGCCGGGAATCGCTCGTGCAACTTGCGTTCCCAGCTGCCGATCGAACGGTCCGGCTTCGGCGTCACCCACGGGGCCGACCGCTGGTACACGTCCAGCTGGGCCACCTGCGGCGCGATCTGCGGTACGAACTGGATCGCCGACGCGCCGGTCCCGATCACCGCCACGTTCCGCCCGCGCAGGTCCGCCGAGTGATCCCATTGCGCGGAGTGGAACGTCGTACCGGCGAAGGAGTCGAGGCCGGGGATCTGCGGGAGCTTCGGCGCGTGCAGGCTGCCGACGCCGGTCACCAGCGCCTGGGTCTCGATCGTCTCGTCGCCGTTCACCGTGACGGTCCAGCGACCGGTCGTCTCGTCGAAGACGGCTTCGGTGGCCTCCGCGCCGTACCGGATCTTGTCCGCGATCCCGTACTTGTTCGCGCAGTGCTTCAGGTAGGCGAGGATCTCGTCCCACGGCGCGAACATCCGCGTCCACCGCGGGTTCTGCTCGAACGAGAACGAGTAGAGGTACGACGGGATGTCGCAGGCGCAGCCGGGATAGGTGTTGTCCCGCCAGGTGCCGCCGAGTTCGTCCGCCTTCTCCAGGATGACGAAGTCCTCGCACCCGGCCTGACGGAGTTTGATCCCCATGCACAGTCCGGCGAACCCGGACCCGATGATGACGACGTCGGCCATACCGCCAGAGGTTACCGGCGGGTCACCGCAGCCGGTAGAGGGTCTCGCCGGCGTTCGGGACGACGAACGTGTCCGGGTCCGCCTCGTACGCGGCGATGTCGACGCTCGCCGGGTCGAGATAGTCGAGATTCGCCCGGCGTACGACGTCCTCCGGGATGCCGGTCGCCAGCGTCACCCGGACCCGGAGGTGCTCGCCGCTGACCGGGTCCCAGGTGCCGGCGCCGCGCAGGTGGGTGGAGTGCGCGAGGACACCCCAGTGCACGTCGCGGAACTTCTCCCACTGGCCGAGGAAGTAGTCACGGCAGTGGTAGCCGATCTCCTCGATCTCCGGGTGCATCGCGGCGATCTGGGTGACGTGCGGCGCGTAGAGGATCACCTCGCCACCGTCCGCGACGATCGGCTCGAGCTTGTAGAAGCCCTTTGCAGCGGTCCAGATGTCGGCGTACTTCGGTGGCATCACCGAGAGCACCCGCTTCACCGGGCGCTCGTGGTACCGGACGTGGGTCTGGGCGGAGATCTGGGCCGCCGCGGCCCAGGACGACGTGGTGTCGCCGAAGGCGATCGCGTGCAGCGAGTCCGTCCCGGACTGGGCGACGACCGAGAGCGCGAGCTTCTCGGCCGGGATGAGGGCGGCGGCCTCGTCGATGAGGGCGCGGACCGGGGTGATGCCGGGCGTACCGATGATGTTCGCGCTGGTGATCAGGGCGCCGAGCCAGTGCGAGAAGTCGATGACCTGCTGGCCGGCGACGCCGGGGAAGAAGTACTTGTTGCCGCCGGAGAAGCCGACCACCTCGTGCGGGAAGACCGGCCCGACGACGAGCGCGACGTCGTGCTCGACGACAGCGCGGTTGAGCTGGACCGGGACCTCGTCGCGGAGCATCTCGTCGGAGATCTCGCCGACCCGGTCGGAGCTGATCGTGCCGAGGTCGACGAACGTGTCCGGCTTCCACCACTCGTGGTTGATCGCGTTCGGGTAGTCACCGCCGAGGTGCTTGCGCAGCTGCTCCGGCGTCATCTCCGCATGGGTGCCCAGAGCAACGAGGATTGTGACCTTGCTGGCCCGGCCCTCCAGCGCGCCGGTGACGGCTTTCAGCAGCAGCGGTAGCGGGCAGCTGCGGGTGGCGTCCGGGACGATCACGCAGACGCTGCGGCCCTCCAGCCCGGCGCCCGCGAGCGCACCACCAACGAACGACGTCACCTCGTCCTCGGTCAGGACCTGCCCCGCACCACCGATCACCGCCGCACCAGTCACGCTTCGACCCTACCCACTGCGGACGTTGACCGGGACCGGGGGACGACGGACGATCAGGGGATCACTGGGGGAGTGAGGGGGATGCATCATGCGACCCACGGGGTTCGGGGGCGTTCTGCTGCGCGAAGGAGACGCGGCGTACGACGAGGCACGGACTGTCTTCAATGCGATGGTCGACCGCAAGCCGGCGCTGATCGCGCAGTGCGAGACCGCCGCCGACGTCCAGGCCGCTGTCCGGTACGGCGTCGCGAACGAGCTCGAACTGGCGGTGCGCGGCGGTGGTCACGCGATCACCGGGGACGGCGTCAGTGACGGCGGGCTGGTGATCGACCTGCGCCGGATGTACGACGTGCAGATCGACCCCGACCGACGACTCGCGCGAGTCGGTGGCGGCGCGACGTGGAGTGATCTGGATCGGGCCGGCCAGCCGCACTGCCTGGTGACGACTGGCGGGCGGGTGCCGTCGACCGGGGTCGCGGGACTGGCCCTCGGCGGCGGCTCCGGTTGGCTGGAACGGAAGCTCGGGTTGGCGTCCGACGCGTTGGTCTCGGTCGAGCTCGTCACCGCCGACGGGGAGCTGGTGATCGCCGACGAGGCCCAGAACACCGAGCTGTTCTGGGCGCTGCACGGCGGTGGCGGGAACTTCGGGGTGGCCACCGCGCTGACCTTCCGGCTCACGCAGGTGGTGACGACCACCCTGGCGGTGCTGGTCTGGCCGGCCGTGGCTGGTCCTTCGGTACTGCGGACGTACCGCGACCTGATCGACGAGGATGCGCCCGAGGAGCTCGGTGGCGGCGTCGTGTTCCTGACCGCGCCGGCCTTCGGGTTCGTCCCGGAGGCGCTGGTGGCGCAGCCGGTCGTGATGGCGGTCGCGGTGTACGTCGGTGGCGCGGCCGAAGCCCGTGACGTGTTCGCGCCGATGTTCGAGCTCGCGCCCGAGGGGACGTTCCTGGCGGAGCTGCCGTACGCCCAACTGCAGTCCGCGTTGGACAGCCCGGCCGGCTTCCGGAGCTACTGTTCCGCCGAGCATCTGTCCGCTTTGCCGGATCCCGCCGTACGGGCGTTCTGTGATCGGGTCGGCGAGATGGTCACACCGTCACCGTCGCAGCAGACGATGCTGCCCTGGGGAGGCGCCGTACGCCGTGGTTCGGGGGAGTGGCCGCAGGCGTACCGGGACGCGGCCTGGGTGGCGCGACCGTTCGCGGCCTGGACGCATCCGTGCTCGGACGACCGGGCGATCCGCTGGGTGCGGGACGTGTGCCTGGACCTGGAGCCGTGGTCGACCGGGCATGTGTTCCCGAACTTCGTCGGGCACGAGGGCCGGGACCGGATGATCGCCGCGTTCGGCGCCGCGAACTACGACCGGTTGGCCCGGGTGAAGTGCCAGTACGACCCCGAGAACGTCTTCCACCTCAATCAGAATGTTGAACCTGAGTGGCGGTGTTAGTCGCGCGCGACCACTGCACCGCGGCGATCACGACGTACGCGATCGCGGCCAAGGGGGCCGCCCAGAAGCGGAAGAACGGGAGCTGGCCGGTCACCGCGGTCGCGACGAAGACGACGGCGAAGGTCGCGACGCCGGCGATCGTGCCGCGGCGGCGGGAGTCGAGCGCGCTGCTCGGCAGCGGGCCCATGTGCCGGTCGAGCGTGACGCCGAACCCGCTCAGACCGGCGAGCGCGGTCACGATGAACAGGACGCCTCCGGGGAGCCCGCCGAACACGATCGCGGCCGCGTTCAGGAACGTCAGGACAGCGAACACGATGAGGGCGTCGAGCGCGCCGAAGAGCAGGTGATTGATCTGGCGTTTGCGCAGGTCGACGGTGCCGACCGGCCGGATCGGTCCGGCGTCGCCGCGCAGTCGCCGTACGGTCACGATCAGTCCGGCGACGATCACGACCAGGAGCAGTACGCCGGTGATCGAGAGGACGACGGACCGGGTCGTCGACATGTACTGGCGGACGTGGTCGCCGTACACGCAGCTCGCGGACGGTGGGAACCAACCGGTGCGGACCACCGCGTCGCCCGTCTCGCCGACGAACCTCTTCGCGCAGTCGGCAGTCGGGTCGAACCAGCCGGGCATCGACAACGTGACCACAGTCGTCCACACCAGGCCGCCCGCGAGCCCCAACCCCAGCAACCAGCCCGCCCGACGCCTCACCCAGTCCACGGGTCCTACCCTCTCACTGGTGGACTCCTACCTCGCCCAGCTCCGTCGCGACGTGGGCTCTCGCCTCCTCTTGCTTCCGGGAGCCCAGGTGCTCGCGATCGATGCGAACGACCGCATCCTGTTCCAGCGGAGCCGCGACTCCGGACTGTGGGAGCTCCCGGCCGGTGGCGCTGAGCCCGGTGACAGTTTCCGGTCCGCGGCCGCTCGCGAGTTCCAGGAAGAGACCGGGCTGGTCGTCGACGAGGCCGACCTGGTCCCGTTCGCGAGCCTGTCGCAGGCCGACGTACACACGCTCACCTATCCGAACGGTGACGTGGTGCAGTGCTTCGCCCTCTGCTTCGAGGCACGCCGGTGGACCGGAGCGCTACGCCCCGGCGAGGACGAGGTCCTCGAAGCCGGGTTCTTCGCTGCTCCGCCAGGTCCGTTGCACCCACCGACTGAGGTGGTGCTCCGGCTGCACGCCGAATTTCGGGAGACAGGGCTGTTCCAGGCGTTCTAGATTGCGGTGATGCGAGCAGCGGAGATCGTCGACGGGTTGCGGCAGCTCGGGCTGGACGGGACGTCCGAGGTGCTCGTGCACTCGTCGCTCAGTGCGTTCGGGTACGTCGACGGTGGCGCGGAGGCGGTCTGCGCGGCGCTGACCGAGGTGTGCGGGACCGTGATGATGCCCGCCGGGACCTGGGATCTGACCGGGTTGCCGGCGCCGCCGGGGCTCGTCCGGCCGGACAACTGCTACGAGGACGCGGCGAGTTGGACCGAGTTCGACGAACAGTTGTCGCAGGCAACCAGTTTCCGGGGTGATCTGCCGATCGACCGCTGGTTGGGGCGGATTCCCGAGGTGTTCCGGCAGACGGGTGCGCCGCAGCGCACCGCGCACCCGTTGTTCGCCTACCAGGCCGCCGGTCCCGCCGCGGAACGGTTGCTGGCGGCGCAGCGCCCCGACTGGCCGCTGGGCCCGATCGAGGCGCTGAACGGCGACGTACTCCTGGTCGGCGTCGACCACACGTCCAACACCACGATCCATCTCGCCGAGCAGTACCTCGGGCGCTCGCGCTTCTACCGCTACGCGAAATCCGCCGACGGGCTGTGGGTCGAGCTCCCGAACATCCCCGGCGAGAGCCACCACTTCGACGCCATCGAGCCGGTACTGCGTCCCGCGACCAAGGAAGTCCGCATCGGTCAGGCGCGAGTACGCCGCATCTCCAAACAGGCCGTACTGGACGCGACTCGCGAACTCGTCCTCGCCGACCCCGCGGCTCTGCTCTGCACCGACAACCCTGAGTGCCGCTGCGCGGCCGCAATCCAGCAGCGGTTGGCGTCAGTCTGAGCTGACGTCGATCAGGACCTTGCCGATGACGCTCTGCTCGACCGCGGCGTGCGCCTCCGCGGCCCGATCGAGTGCGTAGTGGTGCAGCGGTAGCCCGGCCTCCGGCCCGACACCCACCGCGCCGGCCTTGACCGCGGCGGCGACATCGCCCAGCCCGCGCGGCCGCCACGACTCCGGAGCCGTGTACAGCAGGACGAACTGCCAGCGAACGTTCGGCACCATCGACGTCCGCACCGGGAGCTCCATCGTCGGCCCGCCGTCGGTCGCGTACACCGCCACCGAGCCGTGCGGCGCGATCACCGCGGCGTCGATGGCCGCGTTCGCCGCCGGCGACACCTCGACGATCGTGTTCACCCCGTGCGGTGCGATGGCATGCACCTCGGCGATCACGTCCTGCTGCTTGTAGTCGATGACGTGATCGGCACCCGCGAGCGCGGCGAGATTGCCCTTCTCCGGGCTGCTCACCGTGGTGATCACCGTTGCGTCGGACCACCGGGCCAGCTGAATCGCCGCGTTGCCGACCGCACCGGCTCCACCGGCAACGAGCACCGTCCGGCCCGCTAGCTTGCCCGGACCGAGATGGTCCGGCCCGTCCTCGGTCACCGTCAGACAGCGGTGCGCGGTCAGGAACGGCACCCCGAGCGCGGCCCCGAGGTCGTACGACGCGCTGTCGGGCAGCGCCACCACGTTGCGCACGGGAACCACGGCGTACTCCTGCGCGGTGCCGCCCGCCGGTCGCTGGTACGCGGCCTCCCACAACCAGACGCGACGGCCGGTGAGCGCCGCGTCGACGCCCTGGCCGACGGCCTCGACGACACCGGAGCCGTCCTGGTTCGGCACCTGAGCCGGGTCGATCAGAGTCCCGGACTCGCTGCCGCGGCGCGACTTCCAGTCCGTCGGATTGACACCCGACCGGTGGATCCGCACCCGCACCTCGCCCGGCCCCGGGTCGATCACCGGCCTGTCCACGAGGGTCAGGACGTCGGGCTCACCGGTCACGGAGTACTCGATAGCACGCACCCCACCGACGCTACCCGCTGACGTCCTCGCGGGCACGCAGCTCCTTGGTGAACATCAGGGTCGCGCTGTCGTCGTTGCGGATCGACTCCATCGGCGGCACCTGCCGGCCGTCGTAGATCAGCCCGCGCCCGTCCGGGAGGTAGCCCCGGCGGACGTACATCCGCTGCGCCTGCCCGTAGTCCGGGTACAGCCCGACGCCGATGCCGACCACCGGGTACCGCGTCGCGACCAGCGCCTCCGCCGCGTCCATCAACGCCGACCCGATCCCGCGCCGGCGGTCCGACGGCAACACGTTGAAGTCCTGGATCTCGGGAATCGTCCCGAAGTACGGCGACACCCAGCGCACGGTCACATACCCGACGTACCGTCCGTCGTCCGTCGCCACCAGTACGTCGCGATCGCCCGCCTGCTGCTCCGCGAGGTACCGCTGGTACTGGCTCTCGGGCTTGTTCCACCCGATCGCGTCCATCGCCGCGGCAATCATCGCCGGATCGCCGGCGCGCAACGGCCGGATCGCCAACTCGTCGTCCATACAGGCCTCCTGGCTGGGCAGCCTAGGCCCGACCACGACCGCGGGGGGGGCCCACAAACAACCGCCCCCCCCCCGCCCCCGCGCCGCCGGGGGGGGGGTGGCGGGGGGCGGACACCGCGAGGGGCCGGCGCGGGGCGGCGAGGAGCCCCCGGTTGCCGCGCGCGGGCGGG